>JAEWEK010000048.1 GCA_023389425.1 Pseudomonadota bacterium
CCGCACGGTGGTCGCCGGTCCGGGAATGGGCAAAGGGTCCGCCGCGGTGGGCATGCTGGCCACCTTGATCGACAGCGCCGCGCCTCTGGTCATCGATGCCGACGCGCTGAACCTGGTCAGCGGCGACGCCGGCCTGCAGCCGGAACTGGCGCAACGCGAGGCGCCCACGATCCTCACGCCACACCCTTTGGAAGCGGCGCGCCTGCTGGGCGTCACGGCGGCCGTCGTGCAGGCCGACCGCATCGAGGCCGCGCGCGAAATCGCCGGACGTTTCAATGCCACCGTGGTGCTCAAGGGTTCCGGCACAGTCATCGCCGAACACCACTCGCACACGGTGGCCGTCAACCCGACCGGCAATCCGGCCCTGGCGAGCGGCGGCACGGGCGATGTGCTCAGCGGAGTGTGCGGCGCCCTGCTTGGACAGGGTTGGGGCGCGATGCAGGCGGCGCAGGGTGCGGTATGGATGCACGGCGCCGCCGCGGACGAGCTGGTGGCAAGTGGTGTCGGCCCGATCGGCATGGCGGCAGGCGAACTTCCCGCGGCGATCAGAACCGTGCTGAACCGGCTGGTGCGCGCGGCGGCCGGAAGCTGAAACTCAGTCGACGATCTGGCCGGCCGCGATGGTGACGGTGCGGCCGCAGCGCGCCGCGATGGACGGGTCGTGCGTGACCAGCACCAGCGTCGATCCCCGTTCGCGATTCAGTTCGAACATCAGCTTGATGACAGCCTCGCCGGTTGCCGCATCGAGGCTGCCGGTGGGTTCGTCCGCGAACAGCAAGGGCGGCTCCGTGACGAAGGCGCGCGCCAGGGCGACGCGTTGCTGCTCGCCGCCGGACAGGTACTTGGGATAGTGCTTCAGCCGGCTGCCGAGGCCGACGCGCTCCAGCATCGCCTGCGCCTTTGGCCTGGCGCCCGCGTCGCCGCGCAGTTCGAGCGGCAGCATCACGTTCTCCAGCGCGTTCAGGTGCGCGAGCAGCTGAAAGGACTGGAACACGAAGCCCAGCCGGGCCTTGCGGAACGCGGCGCGGCCATCTTCGTCAAGCGCGAAGATGTCGGTGCCGTCCAGTCGGACACTGCCGCTGCTGGGGGTATCGAGGCCGGCGAGGAGCCCGAGCAGCGTCGATTTTCCCGAGCCAGAAGCCCCAACCAGGGCAAGCGTCTCGGCCGGTTGCACGGTAAAATCGATATTTTGCAGGATGGTGAGTTCGCCGCTGGCGTCCGCCACCCGCTTCGACAGGCCGGCCACCTCGATCGCCGGCCGCCGTTCGCCGCGCGCGGGCGCATCAGTTTTCAAAGCCTCGGGATTATCACGCATGCTTGGATTTCTCAAGAAATTGGCAGTGGGCGCCGCGCTGCTGCTCGGCGCCGCAAGTGCCTATTCTGCACCAAAAACCGTACTGGTGGTGGGCGACAGCCTGTCCGCTGAATACGGCCTTGCGCGCGGCGCCGGCTGGGTCGCGCTGGCGGAACAAAAGCTCAAGGCCCAGAAGATCGACGCTACGGTCGTCAACGCCAGCATCAGCGGCGAAACCACCAGTGGCGGGCGCACCCGCCTGCCGGCCCTGCTCAAGCAATACCATCCAGCCCTGGTCGTTATCGAACTTGGGGCCAACGACGGCCTGCGCGGCCTGCCGGTGCAGGCCGCCGAAGCGAACCTGCGCAGCATGGTCGACATGGCCAGGAAAGGCAGCGCCAAGGTGCTGCTGGTGGGGATGCGCATGCCGCCCAATTACGGCCGCGCCTACACCGAGCAGTTCTTCAGCATGTACCAGAAAGTCGCCCACGACACGAATACCCAGCTGGTGCCCTTCATGCTCGAGGGCGTGGCCGAAAAGCCCGCCATGTTCCAGGAAGACCGCATGCATCCGCTGGCCGCCGCACACCCGGCCATCCTCGCCAACATCTGGCCCAAGTTGTCCGCACTCCTCAAATCCCAATGAAATACCCTGCCGTATTGAGCTTCGACGACGTCCTTCCGCACCTGGACGAATTCGACACCATCATCGACGCCCGCAGCGAATCCGAATTCGCGCTCGACCACATCCCGGGCGCGATCAACTGCCCGGTGCTGAACGACGAGGAACGCATCCTGGTCGGCACCACCTACAAGCAGGTCAACGCCTTCGAGGCGAAGAAGATCGGCGCCCCGCTCGTGGCGCGCAATATCGCCCGCCACATCGAAGAGCTGTGGAAGGACAAGCCGCGCGAATGGAAGCCGCTGGTCTACTGCTGGCGCGGCGGGAACCGCAGCGGCTCGATGGCGCACATTCTCGCCAAGGTCGGCTGGCCGGTGGTGCAGCTCGACGGCGGCTACAAGGCGTATCGCGCCTACGTGGCGAACGCGCTGGAGAATCCGCCCCCGCTGCCGTTCCGCGTCATCTGCGGCACGACCGGCAGCGGCAAGAGCCGTTTGCTGGAGACGCTGGATGCGATCGGCGCGCAGGTGCTCGACCTGGAGCGGCTGGCGGCGCACCGCGGCTCGGTGCTGGGCAACCTGCCGGACGAGCCGCAACCGTCGCAGAAGCGCTTCGAGAGCATGATCTGGGATCGGCTGCGCAAGTTCGACCTGTCCAAGCCGGTGTTCGTCGAGTCCGAGAGCAAGAAGGTGGGCAACCTGCGCGTGCCGGATGCGGTGATGGAGATGATGCGCGCGTCGCCGTGCGTGTCGCTGATGCTGTCGCGGCCGAACCGGGTGCGCCTGCTGATCGAGGACTACGATCATTTCATGAACGATCCGGCGCTGCTCAACGCGCAGCTGGCGCACCTGGTGCAGCTGCACGGGCGCGAGAAGATCGATGCGTGGCACGAGATGGCGAACACGGGACGCATGGCGGAACTGGTGGACCAGCTGCTGGTCGATCACTACGATCCGGCTTACCTGCGGTCGATCGACCGCAATTTCGTGCGTTATCCGGACGCGCGGGTGGTGGAGATGAGCGATATCGGCAAGGATGATTTTCTCAAGGCGGCACACACGCTCCACGGCGCCTGATTGTCCTCTCGGTGAGTGGGCTGCCTCGAGGCGCCGATTCGACGGCTCGTGTCGTCCATGGGTCCCCGCCTTCGCGGGGACGACGTACAAGGCCACAAATACAAAAAAGCCCGGCACACGGCCGGGCTTTTCACTTTACCGCTCGGCGCTTACTGCGCGTCGGTCTTCACACCCAGGTCAGCCGGTTTCACGGTGACCTTGGCCTTGGCCTTCTGCTTCAGCGCTTCGATGAAGCCGTACATCTCCTGCTGGCCCAGCGCCTGCGTGACTTGCTCGGCTTCCTGCTTGCGGCGTGCCTCGTCCACTTGCGCAGGCTGGCCCACTTTCGAGATGCGGTACACGCCATAACCCTGGCCCGGCAGCTCGACGCCGACATAGGCCGGCAGCTTGCTCACATCCGCCTTCATCACCGCGACCGCCGCAGTCGGATTGATCTCCGGCTGCTTGGCGCGCGACACGGTCTTCGGTGCGCCGAAACCGGTCGCATCGCCCGCCTTGGCAGCTGCCAGCTTGGCGTCGCCGGCCTGCTTCGCCAGGCGCATCGCTTCCTCCATCGTCACGCGCTGGCGGATCTCGGCCTCGACCTCGGCCAGCGGACGCTTGGCAGCCGGCTTGAACTCGACCACGCGGCCCGAGACCAGCGTGCTCGGCGCTACTTCCACCGCCTCGGTATTGCGCTTGTTCTTGATCGAGTCAACCGCGAACAGCGCGGTCAGGAACTTGGCGTTGTTGAACGGCGCCGTGCCGAACTTCGGATTCGGGGTGCGGGTCAGGCCGTCGACGGTCTGGATCTTCAGGCCCAGCTTGTCCGCGGCCGGCTTCAGGCTGTCGGCCTGCTCGTACACGGTGTTGGTGAACAGCTCCGCCATCTCCGAGTACTTCTTCGACATCTTCTGCTTCTTCAGGTCCGCGTCGATCTGCGACCTGGCTTCTTCCAGCGTCTTTTGCGCGGCCGGTTTCACCGAGGTGACCTTGATGATGTGGTAGCCGAATTCCGACTTCACCAGGTCGCTGACCTGGCCTTCCTTGAGCGCGTAGATGGCGTCTTCCACCGACTTCACGAACAGGCCCTTGCTCACTTCGCCCAGGTCGCCGCCCAGCTCCGCCGAACCAGGGTCATCCGAGTTGGCCTTGGCGATCTTCGCGAAGTCGGCAGGGGTCTTGCGCACCTCGGCCAGCAGCTTCTCGGCCTTGGCCTTGGCCTTGGCCTGCTCGTCGGCCGACGCGTCCTTCTTCACCGCCACCAGGATGTGGCTGGCGCTGCGCTTCTCGGGCGTGGCGAACTTGTCCTTGTTCTTGTTGTAGGCATCGGCGATCTCGGCGTCCGACACCGTGATCTGGCTCTCGACCGCGCTCGGGTCGAACACCAGGTATTCGGCCTTGGCCTGCTCCGGCACCTGGAACTGCTCCGGATGCTTGTCGTAGTAAGCCTTGACCATCTCTGGGGTCACGTTGACCTTGGATGCGAACTCGGAAATCGGGAAAGCGATCTCTTCGACTTCACGCTCCTGCGCGCTGATGTCCGACAGGTGCTGGGTGACGCTGCGCGGGGTGAAGGCGGTCGCCTGCACCGAGCCGGCCAGCTGCTGCACGGCCATGTCGTGGCGCACGCGCTCGACCAGCATCTCCGGCGACATGCCCTGCGCCTGCGCGGCCATCTTGAAGGAATCCATGTTCACGCTGCCGTCAGGGCTGCGGAAGGCATCGCGAATCGCCTTCTCGACGTCGGCGTCGCCAACGGTCAGGTTGTTCTTTGCGATCTCGCGGTTGACCGAGCGCTCGGCGACCAGGTTGTCGAGGATGGCCTGCTTGGCTTCGGGCGTCTCGAACATCTTCGGGTCGAACTGCGGGCCGGCCATCTGGCGGTAGCGGTCGATCTGCTGGCGCTGCGCCTGCTCCCAATCCTGCTGCGTCACCGGGTGGCCGTCCACCGTCGCCACGCTGTTATCGGCGCCGCCACGGTTCTCGTAGCTGCTGACGCCGACCAGGACGAACGACGGCACGATCAGCAAAGCCAACAGGATTTGCATCAGGCGCTGGTGAGTACGGATAAATTCAAACATGTCGGCGATTTACTCGTGATGAAAACGTTAAACAGCGTAACTTAAAAAAAAAGGCGAACTCTCGTTCGCCCTGTTTTCTGAATTTGGCGGAGCGGACGGGGCTCGAACCCGCGACCCTCGGCGTGACAGGCCGATACTCTAACCAACTGAGCTACCGCTCCAAATTCTGGTGTAGTTTGTGGCGGAGCGGACGGGGCTCGAACCCGCGACCCTCGGCGTGACAGGCCGATACTCTAACCAACTGAGCTACCGCTCCACAAGCTACTTGCTACATGCCCGGTAGCGGACTCAAGTCCTGCTTGCCCGGCATTCCCGCTGCTGTCACAGCAGCGAAGAAGCATTAGTTTACAGCATCTTTCAGCGCTTTACCAGCCTTAAATTTCGGAACGCGCGCGGCTTTGATCTTGATGGCTTCCTTGGTGCGCGGATCGCGGCCGGTGCGTGCGGCGCGCTCGCCCACGGTGAAGGTGCCGAAGCCGACCAGGGTCACGCTGTCGTTCTTCTTCAGGGTTTCGGTGACGGCGGTCAGCATGGCGTCGAGGGCGCGCGTGGCCGAGGCTTTGGTGATGTCCGCGGACTTCGCGATTTCTTCGATCAGTTCTGTCTTGTTCACTTCTCTTCTCTCTTCGTTTCAGCATGACCGCAAAAGTGCAAGGCGGTATTAAACAGGTCTGGGAATGATTGTGTCAAGCAACATTGGTGGGGGGATTTTTTTGGTGGCGGATTTGCTGCTGACAGCAATACAAACGTCGTCCCGGCGGAGGCCGGGACCCATGCTGAGCCAGGGTCGCCTACGGCACGAACCTGATTCGACGGCGCATACGGTCTATGGGTCCCGGCCTGCGCCGGGACGACGGTTTCAGCGATAACAAAAAAAGAGGCGCCACGCGGGCGCCTCGTTCCAGGTCAATCGGCGTTTAGTGCTTGACCACTTCGCCCGAACTTTCCACCGTACCGGCAGCCACCGGCACCTGGGTCACTTCGACCAGCGGTTCCGGCTGGCGTTCCAGTGCGTTTTCCAGCACCTTCTCGATCCAGCGCACCGGGATGATCTCGAGCTTGTTCTTCACGTTGTCCGGCACGTCGGCCAGGTCCTTCACGTTCTGCTCGGGGATCAGCACCGTCTTGATGCCGCCGCGCTGGGCCGCCAGCAGCTTCTCCTTCAGGCCGCCGATCGGCAGCACCTCGCCGCGCAGCGTGATCTCGCCGGTCATGGCGACGTCGGCGCGCACCGGGATGCCGGTGAAGATCGACACCAGCGCCGTCGTCATCGCGATACCGGCGGACGGGCCTTCCTTCGGGGTCGCGCCTTCCGGCACGTGGATGTGGATGTCGCTCTTCTCGAACACGTCCGGCTTGATGCCCAGGCGCTGCGAGCGGCTGCGCACCACCGTGCGCGCTGCCTCGATCGATTCCTTCATCACGTCGCCCAGCGTACCGGTTCGGATGATCTGGCCCTTGCCCGGCACGTTGACGGCTTCGATGGTCAGCAGGTCGCCGCCCACCTCGGTCCACGCCAGGCCGACCACCTGGCCCACCTGGTTCTGCTTCTCGGCCACGCCGAAGTCGTAGCGGCGCACGCCCAGGAACTTGTCGAGGTTCTTGGCGCCGACGGTGACGCGCTTCTCGGTCTTCTTCATCAGCAGCATCTTCACGACCTTGCGGCAGATCTTGGACACTTCGCGCTCGAGCGAACGCACACCCGCTTCACGGGTGTAGTAGCGGATGATGTCGCGGATCGCCGATTCGTCGACGCGGATCTCGTCGTCCTTCAGGCCGTTCGCCTTCAGCTGCTTCGGCAACAGGTAGCGCAGCGCGATGCTGGTCTTCTCGTCCTCGGTGTAGCCCGACAGGCGGATCACTTCCATCCGGTCCAGCAGCGCCGGCGGGATGTTGAAGGAATTCGAGGTCGCCACGAACATCACGTCCGACAGGTCGAAATCGACTTCGATGTAGTGGTCCGAGAAGGTGTGGTTCTGTTCCGGGTCCAGCACTTCGAGCAGGGCCGAGGACGGGTCGCCGCGGAAGTCCGCGCCCATCTTGTCGATCTCGTCGAGCAGGAACAGCGGGTTGCGCACGCCCACCTTGGACAGCGACTGCAGCACCTTGCCCGGCATCGAGCCGATGTAGGTACGGCGGTGGCCGCGGATCTCGGCCTCGTCACGCACGCCGCCCAATGCCATCCGCACGAACTTGCGGTTGGTGGCCTTGGCGATCGACTGGCCGAGCGAGGTCTTGCCGACACCCGGAGGACCGACGAAGCACAGGATCGGGGCCTTGAGCTTGTCCACGCGCTGCTGCACCGCGAGATATTCGAGGATGCGTTCCTTGATCTTCTCGAGGCCGTAGTGGTCGGCGTCCAGCACTTTCTGCGCGTTTTCCAGGTCGTTGTTGACCTTGGATTTCTTCTTCCACGGCAGGCCGACCAGGGTGTCGATGTAGTTGCGCACGACGGTCGCTTCGGCCGACATCGGCGACATCAGCTTGAGCTTCTTGATCTCGGCCTGGGCCTTTTCCAGCGCTTCCTTGGGCATGCGGGCGGCGACGATCTTCTTCTCGAGTTCCTCGATGTCGGCGCCCTCTTCGCCTTCGCCCAGTTCCTTCTGGATGGCCTTGACCTGTTCGTTCAGGTAGTACTCGCGCTGCGACTTTTCCATCTGGCGCTTGACGCGGCCGCGGATGCGCTTCTCGACCTGCAGGATGTCGAGCTCGCCCTCAAGCTGGCCGAGCAGGTGCTCCAGGCGCTCGGCGGTGTCGACGGTTTCCAGCAGCCGCTGCTTCTCGGCCAGG
>JAEWEK010000143.1 GCA_023389425.1 Pseudomonadota bacterium
CCTGGTCCTCGCCATCCTTGCCGTCGGCCGGCTTGGCAGCGGCCCTGGCCGGCGGCTGGGCGGCGTCGGCGCTGGCCTGCTGCTGTTGCGGCGCCTGCTGCTGCGGCCTGGCGCCGTCGTTGGCGTCCGCCTGCGGGGCGGCGGCCTTGCGCTGGTCGATCTCGTGCGACAGCGTGGCGCTGAACTGGGCGCCGCTGTCGGCATCGCCGGAACGCTGCGGCGCCGGGCTGGCGTTGCTGCTGGCGTTCAGGCTGGGGAGGGGAGTGGTCTGCATGTCAATCTGCCGTCAACGTTTGTAGTACACCGAGCGCGCCGCGTGGTCGTCCATCAGCTTCTGGTCGCGCTTGTTCTCGACCTTGAGCGCCTCGGCCGCCGCGCGCTCGGTCAGCGTGCGGTAGGACAGCCGTTTGCGCTCGCTTTCCTGCCACGCCTTCTGCTCCATCTCGACCCGCGCCTCGGCGTGGCGCAGCACGTCCTGCTGGCCGGCGATCGCGATATCGAGCTTGCCGACGAAGGCGACGAAGTTGTGATAAGCGTGCGGCGTGATGCCTGCCACCTGGGCCGCGTCGAGCCGGTTGGCGTATTCGTCGCGGTAGCCGAGCAGCATGGTCAGCTTCTGCCGGGCCTCGTCCATCGCCTTGCGCGCCGCGCCGAGCCGGCGCGCGCACTCGTCCGACGCGCGCTGCGCCAGGTCGATCAGGGTTTCGAGGGCGGAAGAAGTGGCCATGATGCGTCAAGTATAGGGCCGTGGCCGGGCCGTGGATCAGTCGAACAGAGAGGTAAGTTGGCCCAAGCTCTCGGTCATGGCGGAGCGCTCGTGGATCTCCTGGCACAGGAAGGACTCGATCTTGCCGTGCGCCGCGATGGCCTGGTCCAGCACCGGGTCGCTGCCGGCGGCGTAGGCGCCCACGCTGATCAGGTCGCGCGAACGCTCGAAGCGCGAGTACAGCTGCTTGAGCTTGCGCGCGGCCTGCTGGTGCTGGGTCGAGGTGATCGAGTGCATGGCACGGCTGATCGACTGTTCGATGTCGATCGCCGGGTAGTGCCCGGCCTCGGCCAGGTGGCGGTTGAGCACGATGTGGCCGTCGAGGATACCGCGCGCGGCGTCGGCGATCGGGTCCTGCTGGTCGTCGCCCTCGGACAGCACGGTGTAGAAGGCGGTGATCGAGCCGCCGCCCTCGACCCCGTTGCCGGCCCGTTCGACCAGCACCGGCAGCTTGGCGAACACCGACGGCGGATAGCCCTTGGTGGCGGGCGGTTCGCCGATCGCCAGCGCGATCTCGCGCTGCGCCATCGCGTAGCGGGTCAGCGAGTCCATGATGAGCAGGACGTTCTTGCCCTGGTCGCGGAAGTGTTCGGCGATGGCGGTGGCGTAGGCCGCGCCCTGCAGGCGCATCAGCGGCGGGCTGTCGGCCGGCGCCGCCACCACGGCGGAGCGGGCCATGCCTTCCGGCCCCAGGATCTGTTCGATGAATTCCTTGACCTCGCGGCCCCGTTCGCCGATCAGGCCGACCACGATCACGTCGGCGCTGGTGTAGCGCGCGATCATCCCGAGCAGGACCGATTTGCCGACGCCGGTGCCGGCGAACAGGCCGAGGCGCTGGCCGCGGCCCACCGTCAGCATGGCGTTGATGGCGCGCACGCCGACGTCGAGCGTTTCCTTGATCGGCGCGCGGTCCAGCGGATTGACGGGGCGCGCATTGATCGGCGCCATGTCGTCCGCGCCGAGCGGGCCCTTGTTGTCGAGCGGGCGGCCGGCGCCATCGACCACGCGGCCGAGCAGTTTGGCGCCGACCGGCAGGTGGCGCGCGCGGTCGCTCGGGCGGCGGCGCGGATGCGGCACGCTGCCCGGGCGCGGCAGGGCCGCCTCCACCGGGAAAACGCGCGAGCCGGGCACCACGCCTTCGACGTCCGACTGCGGCATCAAAAACAGGCGGTCGCCGTCGAAGCCGACCACTTCGGCCTCGATGCGGGCGCCGCTTGCCACGGGAATGGTGCAGGCGCTGCCGACCGCGAGGCGCAGGCCGACGCATTCCATCACCAGGCCTGCCACGCGGGTGACGCGGCCCGAGACCTGCATCGGCTCGGCGAAGTCGAGCACCGCGCCGCAGTCGCGCAGGTAGCTTTGCCAGCGCCCGGCGTGGGCCTCTGCGGCGGGATTGCTCATGCCAGCCACTCGACGTGCTTGCCGAAGGCCTGGGTCAGGCGCTGCCAGCGGGTCGCGGCCTGGGCGTCGATCTGGTTGCTGGCGGTGTCGATGCGGCAGCCGCCGCGCGCGACCTGGGTATCTTCGACCACCTTCCAGCCGGTCTTTTCGAGTTCGTCGCCGATGCTGGCCTGGACCAGCGGGGCGTCGGCCGGATTGAGCATCAGGCGCGCCGGCTGCTGCAGCACCGGCAGGTAGCCGATCGCCTCGCGCACCACCGGCACCACCATGTCGGGGCGGATCTCGAAGGCGCTCCTGGTCATGGCGCGGGCCAGGTGCAGGGCCAGTTCCAGCACGTCGCCGGCGATGGTTTCGTCGGCGCGCGCGACCGCCTGGCCGAAGCCGTCGGCGATGCTTTTCAGGCGCGCGGTCTCGGCCTGGGCGGCGCTGCGCCCTTGGGCGAGGCCGTCGGCGTGGCCCGCGGCCTGGCCGGCGGCGTAGCCCTCGGCGCGGGCGGCTTCGCGGATAGTGGCCAGTTCGTCGGCGGTCGGCACCAGCGCGGCGGCCTGCTGCCTGGCCTGCTGTTCGGCGACGCGGCGCGCCACCACGCTGGGACGGTCGTCGCCGAAGGAGGACAGTTCCCAGCGTTCGTAGGCGGTTTGCTGTTCTTTTTGCATATGTG
>JAEWEK010000217.1 GCA_023389425.1 Pseudomonadota bacterium
ACGTGGGTCTGGATGAAGGTGTCCGGATGGGCGCGCGCCAACTCGGCCGCCATGTGCAGCTGTTCGTCGGTCGAGGTGGGCGCGAAGCGCGGCGTGATCGCATACAGGTTGCGGCCGCGCTTGTGCCACTTGGCGATCAGCGCTTCGGTCTCGCGGCCGCCGGTATCGACGGTATCGCGCAGGAAGTCCGGGCAGTGGCGGTCCATCAGCACCTTGCCAGCCACCATGCGCAGCGCGCGCGCCTCGCTCGCCTCGAAGAAGGCGTCGACCGAGGCGCGGTGCACGGTGCAGTAGACCATGGCGGTGGTGGTCCCGCAGCGCAGCAGCTCGTCGAGGAAGAAGTCGGCGACGGCGCGCCCGTGCTCGGGATCCTCGAAGCGGCGCTCGGTCGGGAAGGTGTAGGTGTCCAGCCACGGCAGCAAGCCCGGCGCGGGCGAGGCGATCATGTCCGTCTGCGGGTAATGCAGGTGCGTGTCGATGAAGCCCGGCGTAATCAGCATGCCGCGGTAGTCGTGGACCTGGACGCCGTCCGGCAGCGTGGGCGCCAGTTCGGCGTAGTCGCCGGCGGCCTGGACGCGGCCGTCGGCGACGACCAGCAGGCCGTCCTCGTGCCACACGTGGGCGCGTTCTTCGAAGGCCGGATCGGCGCAAAAATACAGCAGGCTCGCGCGGTAGGCCTGCAGGGTCTGCGGTGCGTTGGACATCAGGATCTTTCTGAGGATGCGACTAATTTCATGCTGGGCGCGGGCGCTGCGGCCTGCGCGGCCTGTGCTTCCCACACTTCGAGCAGCTGGGCGGCGACCGAGGCGGCGATCACGGCGGGCTGCTTGCCGCTGATGCCGGGGACGCCGATCGGGCACACCATGGCGCCGATGCGATCGTCGCCGATGCCGCGTGCACGCAGGCGGTGCTCGAACTGCTTGCGCTTCGTGTGCGAGCCGATCAGGCCGAACCAGGCGACGCCGTCGCGCCACAGTATCGCTTCGGTGAGGCGCTGGTCAAGTGCGTGGCTGTGGGTCATCACCAGGTAGCTGGCGCCGTCGGGCGCGGTGGCGACCAGGGATTCGGGGGTGTCGGTGGCTTCGACCGTCACGTTGGACGGGACCTGTTCGGGGAACATGTCGTCGCGCTCGTCGATCCAGGTGACGCGGCACGGCAGCTCCGCCAGCGCGCGCACGATGGCCGCGCCGACGTGACCGGCGCCGAACAGCAGCAAGTGGGCGCGCGGCGCGGCGACCAGGTCGACCAGCCAGCGGCGGCCATCCTGCTCCTGCATGACGTGGGTGCCGCGGTGGATCGCAAACGCTGGATAGTCACCGGTACCTCCGTCGTCCCCGCGCAGGCGGGGACCCATGGAACGGTTGAGCAGCGTGGCTGCTTGCTCGGCATGGGTCCCGGCCTGCGCCGGGACGACGGTGCTTGGTGTATTGGTGAAGGGCGCGTTGTTCGACTGCTCCTGCGTTCCATGGGCCCCAGCCTGCGCGGTGACGACGAATTGGTGGTGGTCGTCGAAAATGGCGCTGTCGGGAGCGCCGTCGAGTGCGATCAGGCGCCATGTGTCGACGCCGGTGCGCTCCTTCAGCAGCGCCATCTGCGCGGCATCGGCCAACTCGAACGCCAGATGCACCACCCCGCCGCAGCACTGGCCAAGGCTCGGGCCCAATGCAAAACGCTCCAGTCGCCGCGCCTCGCCATTGGCCAGCATCGCCCGCGCCGTGTCGATCGCGCGCATCTCCAGATGGCCGCCACCGATGGTCCCATGCAAGCGCTGTGCATCGACCAGCATCTTCGCCCCCGGCTCGCGCGGACCGGAGCCCTCGACGATCGCCACGGTCACCAGCACCGCGGGGCGTTCGCCGGCTTGTGCCAGCCAGGCGTCCATCAGGCCCTCGCCGCCTGCATGGCGGTGACCGCCTTCAGGATTTCCTCGCTGGTCGCCGGCGCGTTCAGCGGCGGATTGACCTTGTGCCCGCCCACGGCGGAAATCGCATCGCGGATCGCGAAGAACACCGAGAACGGCAGCAGCAGCGGCGGCTCGCCCACCGCTTTCGAACGGTGGATGCTGTCGGCCACGTTGGCGTTCTCGAACAGCTGCACGCGAAAGTCCGCCGGGCAGTCCGATACCGCCGGGATCTTGTAGGTGGACGGCGCATGCGTCATCAATTTGCCGCCCGGGTTCCACCACAGTTCCTCGGTGGTGAGCCAGCCCATGCCCTGGATGAAGGCGCCTTCGACCTGGCCGATGTCGATCGCCGGATTCAGCGACTTGCCGGCGTCGTACAGGCAGTCGGCGCGCAGAAGCTTCCATTCGCCGGTCAGCGTGTCGACTACCACTTCGGCGACCGCCGCGCCGTACGCGAAGTACTGGAAAGGATTGCCGTTCATGGTCTTCGCATCCCACGACAGGCCCGGCGTGGCGTAGAAGCCGTCCGACCACAGCTGAACACGCGCCAGGTAGGCCGCCTGAACCAGCTGCGCGAACGCGATCTCCTGGCCGTTGACGAACACGGTGTCGGCCGCAAAGCGCACGTCCGCCGCCTCGCCGCCGAAACGCGTGGCCGCGAAGGCCGCCAGGCGCGCGCGGATCTGGTGCGCCGCATCCTGCGCCGCCTTGCCGTTCAGGTCCGCGC
>JAEWEK010000255.1 GCA_023389425.1 Pseudomonadota bacterium
GGCGGCTGGAAGCAGCGCCTGGCGCTGGCGGCTTGCCTGCTGCACGAACCGCAATTGCTGCTGCTGGACGAGCCGACGGCGGGCGTCGACCCCGGCGCGCGGCGCGATTTCTGGGAAGAGCTGCACCGGCTGGCGGCGCGCGGCATCTCGGTGCTGGTCAGCACTCACTACATGGACGAGGCGGAGCGCTGCCACCGGCTGGCCTACATCGCCTCGGGGTCGCTGCTGGCGCAAGGCACCTCGGACGAGATCACCGCCTCGCTCAAGCTGTCGACCTTCGCCCTCACGGGACCGGAGCTGGCCGGGCTCGCGGACCAGCTGCAAGGACAGCCGGGCGTCGAGCAGACCGTGGCCTTCGGCACCGCGGTGCACGTCAGCGGGACCGATGCGAAGGCGCTGCAAGCCACGCTGGAGAAGGTGGCTGCGGAACGCGGCCTGAAGGTGGAACCGATCCGCACCACGCTGGAACACGCCTTCATCTACTTGATGAAGCGCGCCCCGGACCAGCCGAAGGAGCCGCAACATGCGTAGCGGCTTCTCGGTCACGCGCTGGTGGGCCATCGTGCTGAAGGAATTCCTGCAGCTGCGGCGCGACCGCATCACCTTCGCCATGATCGTCGGCATACCGATCATCCAGATGGCGCTGTTCGGCTTCGCGATCAACACCGATCCCAGGCACCTGCCCACCGCCGTGATCGCGGCCGACCAGAGCGAGTTCACGCGCAGCTTCACGGCCGCGATGCGCAATTCCGGCTACTTCGAGATCGTGGCGACCCTGCCGACGCAGGAAGCCGGGCAGCACGCGCTGGCGCGCGGCGACGTGCTGTTCGTGCTCGACATTCCGGCCGATTTCACGCGCGAGCTGGTGAAGGGCCACCGGCCGTCGCTGCGGGTGGACGCCGACGCCACCGATTCGATCGCGGTGGGCGCGGCGCTGTCCGCCCTGCCCGCGCTGGTGCAGGGCGTGCTGCAGAAGGACATGAGCGGACCGCTGTCGCCGATGGCGCCGAATGAGGGCAATGCGTTCGACGTCCAGGTGCACAAGCAGTACAACCCCGAATCGATCACCCAGTACAACGTGGTGCCCGGCCTGATGGGCGTGATCCTGACCATGACGATGGTGATGATGACCGGCCTTGCGATCACCCGCGAACGCGAGCGCGGCACGATGGAGAACCTGCTGGCGACGCCGGTGCTGCCGCTGGAAGTCACCAGCGGCAAGATCGTGCCCTATGTCGCGATCGGCCTGCTGCAGTCCACCATCATCGTGCTGGCGGCGCACTACGTGTTCACGGTTCCCTTCGTCGGCAGCGTGCTGGCGCTCTACCTGGCGGCGCTGCTGTTCATCGCGGCCAGCCTGGCGGTGGGAATCATGCTGTCCTCGCTGGCGCAGAACCAGCTGCAGGGCGTGCAGCTCACCTTCTTCTACTTTTTGCCGAACATCCTGCTGTCCGGCTTCATGTTCCCCTTCGCCGGCATGCCGCGCTGGGCGCAGTGGATCGGCGAGACGCTGCCGCTCACGCACTTCAACCGGCTGGTGCGCGGCATCCTGCTCAAGGGAGCGGGATGGCCCGACCTGTGGCCGAACATCTGGCCGATGCTGGTGTTCATGGCCATCGTGATGCTGGTGGCGGTGCGGGTCTACCGCCGCACGCTGGATTGAGGAAGGGAACGATGAAGGCGCGAACCTTATCACTGCTGCTGGCCGCGACGCTGGGTGGCTGTGCTCACCAGCCCGGACCCAACATGATCGTGACGACGACGGACGCCGCTTATACGCCCGTGCCCTCGCCCACGCGGACCGTCGCGGCGGACGGGCCCGGCGGCGCGGCACAAGTGCTGGTCGCGGCCGACCCCGTGGGCGGAGCATGGTGGCGTGCATTCGGCTCGCCGGCGCTGGATGCGCTGGTGACGGAAGCGCTGCGCGCCAGCCCGACGCTGAAGCAGGCCGACGCGAAGCTCAGGCAGGCACGCGAGAACTACAGCGCGCTGGCGGGAGCGACCGAATGGCCGAAGGTGGACCTGGCGCTGGACGCCAGCCGGCAGAAGATCAGCCCGGCCGCGATCGCCGGCGGCTCCCTGCTCGGCGGCCGCACGATTCCTCCCTTCTCGCTGTACGACGCGCGCATCGACGTCTCGTATTCGCTCGACCTGTTCGGCGCCAACCGCTCGGCGCGCCGTGCGCTGGCCGAACAGGCCGATTACCAGCGGTTCGAGCTGGAAGCGGCGCGGCTGACCATCGCCGGCAATGTGGTCACGACGGCGATCCGGCACGCCGCGCTGGCGGCGCAGGCCGCGCTGTCCGAACGCATCGTGGCGGGGCGCGAACGGCAGCTGGCGATCGCGTCCGGGCGCCTCGCGGCCGGCGCCATCGCGGAGTCGGACCTGATGGCGCAGCGCATCCAGCTGCAGCAGGCGCGCGCCAGTCTTCCGTCGCTGCGGGCGCAATTGGCGCAGGCACGGCACCAGCTGGCGGTGCTGCTGGACCGGACGCCGGCAAACGCGCCTGAAGCGCCGCCGCTCGAGGCCATCGCGCTGCCGCTGGAACTGCCGGTCAGCATCCCCGCCAGCCTGTCCGGGCGCCGTCCCGACATCCGCGCCGCGGCCGCGCTGTGGTACCAGGCCAATGCCAATCTCGATGCCGCGACGGCGAACCTGTTCCCGCAGATTACCCTGACCGGCAACATCGGCGCGGAAGGAGCGAAGACCAGCGAGATGGCCTCGGTGTGGGCGCTTGGCGCCGGCCTCACGCAGCCGCTGTTCCACGGCGGCGAACTCAGGTCGAAGCGGCGCGCGGCCGCGGAAGCGTCGGCCGCCGCGTTCTGGGCCTACCGCCAGACCGTGCTCGAGGGGCTGCAGCAGATAGCGGATGCGCTGCGCATGCTGGAGCAGGACGCCGAAGACCTCGCCGCGCGCGAGCAGGCAAGGGCCGATGCCGCCTCCAGGGCCGATATCGCGCGCAAACGCCTGGCCGCG
>JAEWEK010000358.1 GCA_023389425.1 Pseudomonadota bacterium
CGCGGAATACCTGGGTGAAGAAGATCTCCACCCCGTCCGAGGACAATTTCCGCAGGTCGACCCCGGCCTCGGCCAGGCGATCGATCTGCGACACCGGGATGCCGCGCATGCGCTCCATCACGATCACGCTGCTGGAGCAATAGTCCCAGTACATCTCCGGCACCATCAGCAGGTCGGAGTTGGCGAAGTTGCGGCGCAGCTGGCTGGCATTGGCCGCCTCGCGCATCAGGTCCAGCTCGTCGTGCAGGTATTTGTCGAACTCGGCGACCACTTCGCGCGGCTTCAGGCGGCGGCTCTCGGCCCACACGCGCTCGACCAGGCCGGCGGCGATGTGCATCAGCGCCACGTCTTCGTCGATCGACTTCTTCATGCCCGGGCGCAGCACCTTGACCGCGACCTCCTTGCCGTTCTTCAGCGTGGCGAAGTGGACCTGGGCGATCGAGGCCGAGGCCACCGGCGTACGGTCGAAGCTGGCGAACAATTGATCCGGATGGGCGCCGAGGGCGCGCGTGATCTGGGCGATGGCGATGTCGGAGTCGAACGGCGGCACCCGGTCCTGCAGCAGGGCCAGCTCGTCGGCGATATCCGGCGGCATCAGGTCGCGCCGGGTCGACAGCACCTGGCCGAACTTGACGAAGATCGGGCCGAGTTCCTCCAGCGCCATGCGCAGGCGCACGCCGCGCGGGGCCGAGATGTTGCGCCAGAAGAAAAGCTTGTCGATCAGCTTGGCCGTGCGCGGGACCGGAAAGCCGGAAATGGCGATCTCGTCGAGCCCGTAGCGGGTGGCGACGGTAATGATTTTCAGCAGGCGCAGGAATTTCAGGATCATCAGCGGTCCGGGGTGGTGTCGCCGTCAGGGCGGGTGGCGGCGGCGCGCTGGGCCAGTTTCTGTTCCAGCCGGGCGATGCGCTTGTCGAGGCGCTCGATGTCGTCGCGGGTACGGGTGACATCGTCGGTAAATTGTTCGACCACGGTGGGGCGCACCAGCACCGGGTTTTCTTCGAGCAGGTATTCGGCCAGGTTCTCGGCCAGGCGGCGGCCGGTGGCGGCGGCGCCGGTGACCACGCTCTTGGCACCGCCGACGAGGCGGGTGGCGCCGATCGGCCCGAACAGGCGTTCCAGGTCGTGCTCGGCATCCCAGCGCAGCCCCTTGGACAGCGTGGAGATGGTGTTGGCGAATTCGGCGTCGCCCTCGATGCGCACGTAGGAGAAGGCGCGGTCGCGGTTCTGTGCGATCAGCGGCAGGTCGGCCAGCTTGACGTGGATGGTGACGGTGGCCGCGTCCTCGCTATGGCTGCTCTCCAGCATGCCGTCGCGCGCGACCCGCATGCGCAGCCGCAGGTGGCCGGTGTCGATGCAGGCTTCCTTGCCGGCATGCAGGGCGAGCGCATCCCGCGCCCAGGCCTCCTGGGCCAGCAGGTGGTTAATCGCGGCAATTGCCGGCGCCATCAGCGCGCGCTGCGGCGACGGGAACGGAGAGCTCGGGGCCATCGGAATCGTTTCTCAATAAAAAAACCGCCCAGCAGTAAGGCGGGCGGTCTCGATCTTACCAGTTTGCCGCGCGCCATTACGTGCGTGCGGGGCGGCTGGCGGCAAATTACTGCAGCTGCTGGATACCCGCCAGCACCCAGCCGCCGGTGCCGGACAGCGGCTTGGCCAGGTTCCACACTTCCGCGAACGGTTCCGGCGCGGCGCCCGGAGCGGTGCGGATCATGCCGTTGAACTGCACGCTGGCGAGGTAGTCGCGTTCGGTGGTCTCGATGCCGAGCAGCTGGGCATCGATCGACACCACGTCGGTGAAGTCGTTGGCATTGCGCTCGAGGATCTGGGTTTTCAGTTCGGCGAACACTTCCGGCGAGGCGAATTCGCGCAGGTCCTGCACGTCGCCCTTGTCCCAGGCCGCCTGCAGGCGGATGAACATGGCCTTGGCTTCGCGCAGGAAACCGTGGGTGTCGAAATCGGCCGGCACGCCCCAGGGCTGGTGCGCGGCTTGCGGCGCGGCATAGCCCTGGTTCAGGCCCGAGCCGATTTCCGGCGTGCCGCCGCCCTGGAAGGCGTTCGGCTGCTGCCAGGACGGCTCGCGGTTCATTCCCGAGCCGATGTCGGGCGTAGCCGAGGCCGGCATGGGGTTCTGGTTGTAGCCCTGGAACGGCGTGTTGGCCGGCGTGTCCTTGCGGCGGAACATGCGCACGATGAACACCACGGCCAGCACCAGCAGGCCGATCATCAGGATCGAGGACAGGGCGCTGGCCATGGCGCCGCCGATGCCGAAGTGGCTGAACAGCGCGCCCAGGCCCAGGCCCAGCAGCGCGCCGCCCAGCACGTTCTTCCACATGCTCGGGCGCTTCTGCGGGATCTGCGGCTGCGCGGCCGGCGCCGGGGCCGGACGGACTTGCTGCTGCGGCGTCTGGTACGGGGCCGGGGCAGGCGCCTGGCGCGGCATCTGGCGCACCGGTGCCGACTGCCGGCCGAAGGAGCGGCCGCCGCCCATCGGGCGTGCGAGCGCATCGGCCATCATCGACAGCGCGGTAATCGCCAACATCAGCGTAACCAAGAATTTTTTCATCGATCTTCCTAGAGTTTGATGCCGGTGTGCAGGGCAGCCACACCAGCCGTCAGGTTAAAGTACTGCACGCGTTCCAGACCCGCCGTTTCCATCATCCCTTTCAGGGTTTCCTGATCGGGGTGCATGCGGATCGATTCGGCCAGGTAACGGTAGCTGTCGGCGTCGTCGGCGATCTGCTTGCCCAGCCACGGCAGCACCGAGAACGAATACACGTCGTACGGCTTCTGCAGCGGCGCAGCCACCTTCGAGAACTCCAGCACCAGCAATTTGCCGCCCGGCTTGAGCACGCGGCGCATTTCCGCCAGTGCCTGGTCCTTGTGCGTCATATTGCGCAGGCCGAAGGCCACGCTTACCCGATCGAAATAGTTGTCGGGGAACGGCAACTTTTCCGCATCACAAAGCAATGTTGGGGTGACAAGGCCTTTGTTCAAGAGGCGATCGCGGCCCACGCGCAACATCGACTCGTTGATGTCGGTCAGCCACACTTCTCCGGTCGGGCCCGCCTGCTTGGCGAAGGCCTTGGCCAGGTCGCCGGTGCCGCCGGCGATGTCGAGCACCTTGAAGCCGGGACGGATGCCGGCCTGGGCAATGGTGAACATCTTCCAGACGCGGTGCAGGCCGGCCGACATCAGGTCGTTCATGACGTCGTACTTGGCGGCCACCGAATGGAAGACCTTGGCGACTTCGTGGACCTTCTCGTCCTCCGAGACGGTCTTGTAGCCGAAATGGGTGGTGTTGGTCATATGCGCAAGACGGATTGATCTTGGCGCATTATACAAGGGGCGAAATTTTCGAAATGTGTTTCAACGTGTGTAATATTGGGGCCTTTCCGTATCCTCGGCCATTTGCCTGATGCGAATCCGCACCCGCCTCCTGATCCTGGTGCTGTCCGTGCTGGTCCCGTCCTTCATCGCGGCGGGGCTGGCGATCCTGTTCGTGTTCGAGGAACAAAGGCAGGCCCAAGCCACCAGCGCGGCGGAAACCACGCGCGCCTTCGCCTTGCTGGTCGACAGCGAACTGCAGAGCAAGGCGTCGCTGCTGCGCGCGCTGGCGGCGGCGCCGTCGCTGACGCGGGGCGACCTGGCCGAATTCTACGTGCATGCGCGGCAGGTGACGCCTACCTCGGAAGAAGCCGTCGTGCTGTTCAGCCTGGACGGCAAGCAACTGCTCAATACGCGCCTGCCCTTGGGCAGCGAGCTGCCGCAACGCCATCATTCGAACCTGGCCGAGCTGGCGCGCCAGCACGGCGACGACGACGCCCTCGTCTCGGACATGTTCGTGGCGCCGCTGTCGCAGAAACACGAATTCACGATTCAGGTCCCGGTGCACAATGGCCAGGCGCTGCGCTACCACCTCGCCCTCGGCATCGACGCCGACTTGCTGCAGCGGCTGATCGCGCGCCAGCACCTGCGCGACGATCCCGTCATCACCATCCTCGACCGCAATGGCGTGGTCGTGGCGCGCTCGGTCAACGGCGCCCTGTTTGTCGGCAAACCGGCGCGTGAACGGACCCGCCTGGCGGTCCGAGCGGCCATGGCCGGCAGCTACGACATCGTCAACCTCGACGACGTGCCGGTGACGGTATTCTTCAATACCGTGCCGGGCTGCGACTGGAAGGTGCTGCTCAGCGTGCCCCGGCGCGCAATCCTGCGCGCGCCGCTGCACGCGGCCGCCATGCTCGGCGTGGCGATGGCGTTGCTGCTGGCGCTCGGCACGCTGGCGGCACGGCGGCTGTCCAACCGCGCGCTCGAGCCGATCGATTACCTCGGCCTGGCCGCGCGCAAGCTGGGCCGCGGCGAGCAGCTGGTGCACAAGCCACAAGGTCTGCCGGAGATCGACACGGTGGCGCAGCAGATGGCCCACGCCAGCACCCTGATCCACCACGCCAAGCACGAGCTCGAGCAGCGCGTGGCCGAAGCGGTCGCCACCACCGAGCGCGCGCAGGGCGCCCTGCTCAAGAGCCAGAAGCTGGAGGCGCTCGGGCGCCTCACCGGCGGCATCGCCCACGAATTCAACAACCTGCTGCAAACGCTGACCACGGCGCTGCAGGCGATCGAACTGATCACCACGCAGGCGCCGGTGAAGAACCTGGTGCAGACGTCGATGCGCACGGTGCGCCGTGCGGCCGCGCTGACCGGCCAGCTGGGCTCCTTCGGCCGCCTGCAGGAAGCGCGGCTGGTGACCATCGACGTGGCGGCGCAGATCGGCAGCGCGCTGCAGCTGATCCAGGGCGCGCTCGGCCCCGCGATCAAACTCGAACTCGAATGCGAGCGCGGCCTGTGGCCGGTGACCACGGAACCTCTGCAGTTCGACCTCGCGCTGCTGAACCTGGCGATCAATGCGCGCGACGCCATGCCCGGCGGCGGCCTGCTGCGCATCGAGGCGCACAACGTCGCGCCGCAGGATGGTGCGACGAGCGGCGAGGTGTGCATCCGCGTCAGCGATACCGGCACCGGCATGCCGCCGGAGGTGCTGGCGCGCGCCCTCGATCCCTTCTTCACCACCAAGCCCCAGGGACAGGGCAGCGGCCTCGGGCTGGCGCAGGCCTATGCGTTCGCGACCCAGTCGCAGGGGCGGCTGCAGCTCGACAGCGAGATGGGAAAAGGCACCCGCGTCGACATCTTCCTGCCGCGCGCGCTGGACCAGCCGGCGCCGCGCGTGGCCGACGATGCACAAGCCAGCCCGCGGCACGGCCAGGGCACCGTGCTGTTCGTGGAAGACGATGCGCTGGTACGCGAGGCGGTGGCGCCGGCGCTGCGCACCTGCGGCTTCGAGGTGCTGGTGGCGGAAAACGGCGACGCGGCGCTGCGCATGCTGGACCAGGGCGCGCGGCCGGACGTGGTGTTCTCGGACATCGTCATGCCGGGAAAGGTGGGCGGCATCGAGCTGGCCGGCATCGTGCGCGAGCGCTTCCCCGGACTGAAGGTGGTGCTGGCCAGCGGCTACACCGAGCAGCAGGCCGCGATTCCCGGCGTGCGGGTGCTGGCCAAGCCGTATGCGATCGAGCGGGTGGTCGAGTTGCTGCAGCCGGAGACTGCCGAACGCGATCAGTGATGGTGGCCACAGCCCTTCGGCGCCGGTGCGCCGGGAAGCACCGTACCGGTCGCGCGGCCCGTTTCTTCGTCGAAGCCGGCGGCCTGCAGGCGGCGCAGGTAGTCCTGCCACAGGGCCTCGTGTTCGCTGCCCAGCTTGTACAGGTAGTCCCAGGTGAAGATGCCGGTGGTGTGGCCGTCGGTGAACAGCGGGCGGACGGCGTAGTTGCCGACCGGCTCGATGCCGTCGATGCTCACTTCGCGCTTGCCGACCTGGAGCACTTCCTGGCCGGGGCCGTGGCCTTTCACTTCGGCCGAGGGCGAGTAGACGCGCATCAGCTCGAAGGGGATCGAGAAGGCGGCGCCGTCGTCGAAGGCGATGTCGAGCAGGCGGGATTTCTGGTGGACGGTGAGCGAAGTTGGATTGGCCATACTGTTTATACCGTTTAGTTTAAGCCGTCGTCCCCGCGGAGGCGGGGACCCATAGACCGCGTGACGGGACCCTCAGCATGGATCCCCGCCTGCGCGGGGACGACGGTTTGGGGTTAGCGCCTGTTCATGCGAGCGGCGATCACTTCGGCCAGCCGCACCAGCTTCTCGCGCCGCGGCGCCAGCGATTCCTCGTCCGGCTCGCGCACCGCAGCCGCCCACACCGGGTTCGGAAAATGCACATCGTCCACGTAGCGCGGAATCACGTGCCAGTGCAGGTGCGGCACCACATTGCCCAGGCTGGCGAGATTGACCTTGTCCGGGTCCATCACTTCGCGCACCGCCATCTCGACCTGGTACACCGCGTCGTTCAGCAGCGCGCGGTCCTCAGCCGACAGTTCGCTCATCTCGCGCACGTGCGCATTCCAGATCACCCGGCAGAAACCCGGGTAATTCGCGTCGCTCACCGCGATCACCGACAGCTTGTCGTCGCGGTACAGCGCCGGCCCGGCCAGGCCGCACAGCTCGCAAATCGTCATACCAGCACCCTCTCGATGCCGCCGTCATTGGCGCGCGCCACGTATTCCGGCATCCAGTCCTCGCCCAGCAGGTGCTTGGCGATTTCGACGACGATGTAATCGGCGTCGGTGCCGGCGTCGTCATTGTAGCGCGACAAACCCTGCAGGCACGACGGGCAACTGGTCAGGATCTTCACCTTGCCGTCGAAACCGTCCTCGCGCAGCTTGTCGGCGCCCTTCTCCATCTCCTGCGACTTGCGGAACTTGACCTGGGTGGAGATGTCAGGACGCGACACCGCGAAGGTGCCCGACTCGCCGCAGCAGCGGTCGTTCTTTTCGATCTTCACGTTGTCGACGGTGGCGACCAGCGCATTGACGGTCTTGACCGAGTCCTGCAGCTTCATCGGATTGTGGCAGGGCTCGTGGTACATGTAGCGGGTGCCGGTCACGCCTTCGAGCTTGACGCCCTTCTCGAGCAGGTACTCGTGGATGTCCATGATGCGGCAGCCCGGGAAGATCTTCTCGAACTCGTAGGTCGCGAGCTGGTCGTAGCAGGTGCCGCAGGAAACCAGCACGGTCTTGATGTCGAGGTAGTTCAGCGTGTTGGCCATGCGGTGGAACAGCACGCGGTTATCCGTCATCATCTTGTCGGCCTTGTCGTACTGGCCGGCACCGCGCTGCGGATATCCGCAGCACAGGTAACCCGGCGGCAGCACGGTCTGCACGCCCACTTCCCACAGCATCGCCTGCGTGGCCAGGCCCACTTGCGAGAACAGGCGCTCGGAGCCGCAGCCCGGGAAGTAGAACACCGCTTCGGTATCGGCGTTGGTGGTCTTGGGATTGCGAATGATCGGGATGACCTTGTCGTCCTCGATGTCCAGCAGCGCGCGCGCCGTCTTCTTGGGCAGGTTGCCCGGCATCTTGCGGTTGACGAAGTGGATCACCTGTTCGCGCACGGGCGCCTTGCCGGTGGTCGGCGGCGGCGCCTTTTTCTGCGGAGCGGCCACTTTCTTGAGCACGCTGGCGCCGATGCGCTGGGCCTTGAAGCCCCAGTCGATCATCGCCTTGCGGGTGGCGTTGATGGTGGTCGGGTCGGTCGCGTTCAGGAAGAACATGGCGGCGCGGTTGGCCGGCTTGAAGCTGCGCTTGTCCATCTTGCGCAGCAGGTTACGCATGTTCATCGACACGTCGCCGAAATCGATGTTGACCGGGCACGGCGTCACGCACTTGTGGCACACGGTGCAGTGGTCGGACACGTCCTCGAACTCTTCCCAGTGGCGGATCGACACGCCGCGCCGGGTTTGCTCCTCGTACAGGAAGGCTTCGATTAGCGCCGAGGTGGCGAGGATCTTGTCGCGCGGCGAGTACAGCAGGTTCGCGCGCGGCACGTGGGTGGTGCACACCGGCTTGCACTTACCGCAGCGCAGGCAGTCCTTGACGCTGTTGGCGATGGCGCCGATGTCGCTCTGCTGCATGATCAGCGATTCGTGTCCCATCAGGCCGAAGGACGGCGTGTAGGCGTTGCGCAGGTCGGCGTACGCCGTTTCGCTGTTGAGCAGCTTGCCCTTGTTGAAGCGTCCTTCCGGGTCGATGCGCAGCTTGTATTCGCGGAAGTCGCGGATCTCGTCGTCGGTGAGGAATTCGAGCTTGGTGATGCCGATGCCGTGCTCGCCCGAGATCACGCCGTCCAGCGAGCGCGCCAGTTTCATGATGCGCTCGACGGCCTTGTGCGCGTCCTGCAGCATGGCGTAATCGTCGGAGTTCACCGGAATGTTGGTGTGGACGTTGCCGTCGCCGGCATGCATGTGCAGGGCGACGAACACGCGCGAACGCAGCACGCGCTTGTGGATCTCGGTGGCGGCTTCGAGGATAGGCACGAAGGCGGCGCCCGCATACAGCTGGCGCAGCGGCGCGCGCAGTTCCTGCTTCCACGAGATGCGCACGGCATGGTCCTGCACCACGTCGAACAGCGTGGCCTTGGACTGCTTCTCGATGCGCGCGGCGAAGGCGGCGTCGTGCTGCGCCAGGCCGTAGTGCTCGAGTTGTTCACGTGCCGCAGCCAGCGGCAGGTCGAGGTTGTCGCGCAGCCAGCGCCAGCGCGCGCCGACGTCCGCCAGCAGCTCGCTGGTTTGCGACGGGCGGTCGCCGAGGATCTCGCCCGCGTCCACGCCTTCGCTGCCGGTGTCGTCGCTCTTCGCGACCGGCAGCGCGCCGGCCGTGAACCAGGCGTGCAGCTCGTCCAGCAGTTGCAGCTTGTTCTTGATCGACAGCTCGATGTTGATGCGCTCGATGCCATCGGTGTACTCGCCCATGCGGTTGAGCGGGATCACCACGTCTTCGTTGATCTTGAAGGCATTGGTGTGCTTGGCGATGGCGGCGGTGCGAGCGCGGTCGAGCCAGAACTTCTTGCGCGCTTCGGCCGAGACGGCGATGAAGCCCTCGCCCACGCGCGTGTTCGCCAGGCGCACCACTTCCGATGCTGCCTGCGCCACCGCGTTCTCGTCGTCGCCGACGATGTCGCCGAACAGCGCCATCTTGGGCAGCGTGCCGCGCTTGGATTTGGTGGCGTAGCCGACCGCGCGCAGGTAGCGTTCGTCGAGGTGTTCGAGACCTGCCAGGCGCAGCGTCTCGAAGCCCGGCTTGCCGCTGGCGGGCAGGCTGTCGAGGTAGTCCTTGATCTCGACGATCGACGGAATCGCATCGCGCGCCTGGCCGAAGAACTCCAGCGCCACGGTGCGGGTGTGCTTGGGCATCTTGTGCAGGATCCAGCGCGCGGAGGTGATCAGGCCGTCCGTGCCTTCCTTCTGGATGCCCGGCAGGCCCGCCAGGAACTTGTCGGTGACGTCCTTGCCCAGACCTTCCTTGCGGAAGCGGCGGCCTTCGATGCTCAGGGTCTCGGTGCGGAAAGGCGCGTCCTTGACGGCGCCCTTCGGCGTCGGATGCGTCCATTCGAGCTTGAAGACCGCTACCGGCGCGTCATGGATCTTGCCGAGGTTGTGGTCGACGCGGGTGACGTCGAGCCAGTCGCCGTTGGGGTCGACCATGCGCCACGAGGCCAGGTTGTCGAGCGCGGTGCCCCACAACACAGCCTTCTTGCCGCCGGCGTTCATCGCGATGTTCCCGCCGATGCAGGAGGCGTGCGCCGAGGTCGGATCGACCGCGAACACGAAGCCGGCTTTTTCGGCGGCCTGCGACACGCGCTGGGTGACCACGCCGGCGCCGGTGAAGATGGTCGCGTAATCGCGCTCCACGCCCGGCAGGCGCGACATCTCGACTTCGCCCAGGTCGATCAGTTTTTCGGTGTTGATGACGGCCGACAGCGGCGTCAAGGGAATGGCGCCGCCGGTGTAGCCGGTGCCGCCGCCGCGCGGGATGATGGTCAGCCCCAGCTCGATGCAGCCCTTGACCAGGCCAGCCATTTCGTCTTCGGTGTCGGGCATCAGGACCACGAAGGGGTACTCGACGCGCCAGTCGGTGGCATCGGTCACGTGCGAGGTGCGATGCATGCCGTCGAAACGGATGTTGTGCTTGTCGGTGTAGCGGCCCAGCACCTTCAAGGCGCGCTTGCGCAGGTCGTAGGTGGCGCGGAACTCGCCGGCGAAGTCGTCGACGGCGCGCCGGGCCGCAGCCAGCAGCTGTTCGACCGCGGCGCTGCGGGCCGCGGCGGCATCGGCGTCGGCTGCGCCGCCATCGACCAGCAGGCGGCGCTTGTCCACTTCGCCGAGGCGGTGGTGCAAGGCGTCGATCAGCTTCTGGCGGCGCTTGGGATTGTCGAGCAGGTCGTCCTGCAGGTAGGGATTGCGCCGCACCACCCAGATATCGCCCAGCACCTCGTACAGCATGCGCGCGGAGCGGCCGGTCTGGCGCGCGCCGCGCAGCTCGTCCAGCAGCTGCCATGAGGGCTCGCCCAGCAGGCGGATCACGATCTCGCGATCGGAAAACGAGGTGTAGTTGTAGGGGATCTCGCGCAGCCGCGCGGGATGGGCGGTGTCTTCGAGCAGGGCGTGGAGGTTTGCGGGGGCGTTCATGAATGGGAATCGACAGTCGGACAGGCCCGGTGAGACCATCCATTCTAGCTTATTGCGCTGCACCACGCTGGGGTAAAGTTATTTTTCTGGAAGGGTTGACGCAATAAACGCAACATCATCACGCGTTTGAGCGAATACCATTTGATGTGAAGGGGTTTATTCGGGCTTTTATCAGGCAGGAAGCCGGCGCCGGCAAACACTCTGTCGCTGCCACCGTCGTTCAAGCTGGTGGCTTAGGAAAGCAATTGCCCAATCCGATGCCAAACCCCGTCCGGCACGTACAGCAGGACCATCGTCATCGTCATGTAGCGAACGAATTTGCCGATCGCCATGTAGATCACGCTGGGCCAGAACGGCAGGTGGAGCCAGCCCGCCAGCGTGCACAGCGGATCGCCGATGCCGGGCAGCCAGGACAGCAGCATGGTCTTCGGCCCGTAGCGTTCGAGCCAGTGGAACCAGCGCGTCTTGCGTTCCTTTGCAAAGGTGGTCTTGGCGCGGTGCCCGAGAAAATAGTCGAAGGCGCCACCCAGGGTATTGCCCAGCGTCCCCACGAGGATCACCGGCCAGAACATCGCCGGATTCGCTTTCACCACCGCGAACACAGCCGGCTCCGAGCCCAGCGGCAACAGGGTCGCGGACACGAAACTGACGATGAAGACGGAGGTGAGGCCGACGGCAGGCGCGGCGAGGATCTTCAGGAGCCACAGGATGGCGGTTTCGATCATGGAAAAGGCATGGACAGGCAGAGGCGCGAGGCGTCCATTATAATGATCCAACGCATCAGGCCTCGACACGGTTGAGCTGGCTGCAACCCAGACCAGCTCTTCCGCACTGCACGCCTCGGCCAACAGCCAAGCAGGACAGTCTCGCGTCGTCCCCCGCAATCTCCCTGGCATTTGTCCAGCATACCTAGCTTGCCGACCATGACTACCGACTACCTCAAGAAAATCCTGACCGCCCGCGTCTACGACGTCGCGCAGGAAACCCCGCTGGACCTCGCCCCCACCCTGTCGCAACGGATGGACAACCGCATTTACTTCAAGCGCGAGGACATGCAGAGCGTGTTCAGCTTCAAGCTGCGCGGTGCGTACAACAAGATGGCGAACCTGTCGCCGGAGCAGCTGAAGCGCGGCGTGATTTGCGCTTCGGCCGGCAACCATGCGCAAGGCGTCGCGCTGTCGGCGGCCAAGCTGGGCTGCCGCGCGCTGATCGTGATGCCGACCACCACGCCGCAAGTGAAGGTCGACGCCTGCAAGGCGCGCGGCGGCGCGGCGGTCGAGATCGTCCTGCACGGCGAATCCTACAGCGACGCCTACCACCACGCGCTGACGCTGGAAAAGGAACAGCGCCTGACCTTCGTGCACCCCTTCGACGATCCGGACGTGATCGCCGGCCAGGGCACGATCGGCATGGAAATCCTGCGCCAGCACTCGGGCCCGATCCACGCCGTGTTCGTCGCGATCGGCGGCGGCGGGCTGATCGCCGGCATCGGCGCCTACATCAAGGCGGTGCGGCCGGACATCAAGGTGATCGGCGTGCAGACCGTCGATTCCGACGCGATGGCGAAGAGCCTGAAGGCGGGCGAGCGCGTGATGCTGTCGGACGTGGGCCTGTTCTCGGACGGTACCGCGGTCAAGCAGGTCGGCGCCGAGAACTTCCGCCTCGCACAGAAGGTGGTCGACGAGATCGTGATCGTCGACACCGATGCGATCTGCGCCGCGATCCAGGACGTGTTCCAGGACACGCGCAGCATCCTCGAACCGGCCGGCGCGCTGGCGATCGCGGGCGCCAAGGCTTATGTCGAGCGCTCGCAGATGACGCGCGATCCGGTCAAGGGCGAGACGCTGGTGGCGGTGGCCTGCGGCGCCAACATGAATTTCGACCGCCTGCGTTTCGTCGCCGAGCGTGCCGAAGTGGGCGAATCGCGCGAGGCCGTGTTCGCGGTGACGATTCCGGAGCAGCGCGGCAGCTTCAAGCGCTTCTGCGCGCTGATCGGCCCGCGCAACGTCACCGAGTTCAACTATCGCGTCAGCGACGAGAGCCAGGCGCACGTGTTCGTCGGCATCCAGGTGGGCAGCCGCGACGAGCCGGCCCAGCTGGTGCGCGACTTCGAGGGCAGCGGCTTCGCCACGCTGGACCTGACGCATGACGAGCTGGCCAAGCTGCACATCCGCCACCTGGTCGGCGGCAAGAGCTCGCTGGCACATGATGAATTGCTGTATCGCTTCGAGTTCCCGGAGCGGCCGGGCGCGCTGATGCGCTTCCTCGACAGCATGGCGCCGAACTGGAATATTTCGCTGTTCCACTACCGGAACCAGGGCGGCGACGTGGGCCGTATTCTGGTGGGCCTGCAAGTGCCGAAGGACGAGATGGACGAGTTCCGCGCCTTCCTGGCGGGCCTCGGCTACCGGCATTGGGACGAGAGCGAGAACCCGGTGTACAAGCTGTTTCTCGGTTGATACACCTTAATTTAAAAGAGAACGTCGTTCCCGCGAAAGCGGGAACCCCATTTCAGCAGCATCTTGCCAACACGTGCGGCACTGGCGGCGCGCGCAAAATGGGGTTCCCGCGTGCGCGGGAACGACGGTAACTATGCTGCACGCTGCAACGATGACGACAAACACCCCTGACCAATCCCCGCTCGGCAAGAGCGCCGCCTACCGCACCGACTACGCGCCCGAACTGCTGTTCCCGATCCCGCGCCAACAAAAGCGCGACGAGCTCGGCATTGCCGGCACCCTGCCCTTCTTCGGCGTCGACATCTGGAACGCCTACGAAATCTCGTGGCTCAACATGCGCGGCAAGCCGCAGGTGGCGATCGCGACGATCACGGTGCCGGCGGATTCGCCCAACATCATCGAATCGAAATCCTTCAAGCTCTACCTGAACTCCTTCAACCAGACCCGCGTCGCCAACACCGACGCCTTGCTGACCCTGCTGCGCGAAGACCTGTCCACCGCGGTCGGCGCGCCGGTGCACATCGCCGTGTCCACGCCCGACACCTTCGACAAGGTCAAGATGGGCGAGCTGGATGGCCTGCTGCTGGACCGCCTCGACATCGACGTCGACAACTACCACCCCGCGCCGCAACTGCTGGGTGCTAACTTCGACGACGCGATGGTCGAGGAAACGCTGGTCTCGCACCTGCTCAAGTCGAACTGCCTGGTCACCGGCCAGCCGGACTGGGCCAGCGTGCAAATCCACTACGCCGGCCCGCAGATCGACCAGGAAGGCTTGCTGCGCTACTTGATCGGCTTCCGCGAGCACAACGAATTCCACGAGCAATGTGTTGAGCGCATCTTCATGGACGTGCTGCGCGCTTGCAAGCCGACCAAGCTGGCGGTCTACGCCCGCTACACCCGCCGCGGCGGCCTGGACATCAACCCATGGCGCAGCAACTTCAGCGGACCGCCGCCGCGCAATCTGCGCACGGCACGCCAGTAAGGCGCTTCTGTGGCGCGCCGCACGATGCGGCCGCGTGTTTCTGACTATCCTGTCAAGGTAGGCGCGGGCGCGAAAACAACAGGCCGGATCCCATCGCTCGCTGACCAAAATTTAAGCAAACCTGTGTAAAACGTGGTCAAATGCTGCCGCTGCTCCGCTTTCGTGCGCGCGTCGCAGTTTTACGTTAGGTAAATTGCGCGGACAGCGAAGGCGTGGACCGCGAGGGTCTTGTTCCGTTTTGCCGGTTCCGAAACTCCGGCTGGCCGCTGCGTTGCAGGCCTGTCGAAATCGAATTACACAGGCGAAAAACCGGCCTATAATTCTGGCTCGCAAGCACCGTTGTGCACCGCACCATCAGCAATATGACGAACTTAAGCAAAATCCTGGCACCTGAGAACGTTCTGCTCGACATCGAGGTGTCCAGTAAGAAGCGCGCCTTCGAACAAGCCGGCCTGATCTTCGAGAACAACTGCGGCATCGCCCGTTCGACCGTCTCGGACAACCTGTTCGCGCGCGAGCGCCTCGGTTCGACCGGCCTCGGTCATGGCGTCGCCGTCCCGCACGGCCGCATCAAGGGCAGCAAGAGCCTGAAGGCGCCGATGGCCGCCTTCGTGCGCCTGAAGGACCCGATCCCGTTCGAATCGCCGGACGGCCAGCCGGTCAGCCTGTTGTTCTTCCTGCTGATCCCGGACCACGTGACCCAGCAGCACCTGGAAATCCTGTCCGAGATCGCCGAACTGTTCTCCGACGAAGCGGTCCGCACGGCACTGGCCACCGACCCGGATCCGAAATCCGTACACGAGCGCATCATCAACTGGCAACCCAGCCTGCAGGCCATGGGTTAAACTGGACTGTGCTGCCAGCCCGGCAGCCAGACCCACCAGACAACCATGCTCCAGACCCCGCTGACGATCCAACGCCTGTTCGACGACAACCGCGAATCCCTGCAACTGGGATGGTTCGCAGGCTTTCCCGGCGGTGAGCGGCTGATTTCCGGCGACGCCGTCTCGGCCGCCGACCAGGTGGGCCACCTGAACCTGATCCACCCGGGACGCATCCAGGTGTTCGGCCACCAGGAGCTGAACTACTATCACCGCCTCAAGTCGAGCACGCGCAGCCACGTCATCGGCGAGCTGATCGCGGGCGGCCCGCCAGCCCTGATCATCGCGCAGGGCCTGGAAACCCCGCCGGACATCCTCGCCATCTGCGACGAGCAGAATATCCCGCTGTTCTCGACCCCGCTGCCGGCCGCTCAGGTGATCGACTTCCTGCGCGTCTACCTGTCCAAGAAGCTGGCCCAGCGCGTCATCATGCACGGCGTGTTCATGGACGTGCTCGGCGTGGGCGTGCTGATTACCGGCGACTCCGGCCTCGGCAAGAGCGAGCTGGGCCTGGAACTGATCTCGCGTTCGCACGGCCTGGTGGCGGACGACGCCGTCGAATTCTCGCGCATCGCGCCGAACATGATCGAAGGGCGCTGCCCGCCGCTGCTGCAGAACCTGCTGGAAGTGCGCGGCCTGGGCCTGCTGGACATCAAGGCGATCTTCGGCGAGACCGCGGTACGCCGCAAGATGCGGCTGAAGCTGATCGTGCATCTGGTGCGGCGCGGCGCGATGGAAGAGGAAGTGGAGCGCCTGCCCTTCCACGTGCCGACCCAGGAAGTGCTGGGCCTGCCGATCCGCAAGGTCGTCATTCCCGTCGCGGCCGGCCGCAACATCGCGGTGCTGCTGGAGGCGGCGGTGCGCAATACCATCTTGCAGTTGCGCGGCATCGATACGCTGCAGGAATTCACCGAGCGTCAGCGTCAAGCAATGTCAGGCGATTAGCGCTGAAGTAGGAGTTTGCCCTTGCAAGGGCAAACCGTTCCGCAGGCGCGGTGCTGTGCACCACGAAACCCCTACTCCACCAGCGGCAGGCAATGTCAGGCGACTAATCGTCGATAACACAAAACAATAAGTGGTGACGAAGCGACAAATCGCTTATTGATGCGGTATCATCCCCGCATCATGCGCATTGTTCTTATCACCGGCATTTCAGGTTCCGGCAAATCGGTAGCCCTGAACGTTCTGGAAGACGCAGGCTATTACTGCGTCGACAATCTCCCTCCGCCACTACTGACCCCGCTGGTGCAGGCCATCAATAACGACGGCACCGACATGCTGGCGGTCGCGGTGGATGCACGCAGCGCCGAATCGCTGGTCGACCTGCCATCCAATATCGCCAAGCTGAAGGAGGAAGGGCACGACGTGCGCGTCATGTTCCTGACCTCGAACACGCATTCGCTGGTGGCACGCTTTTCGGAAACGCGGCGCAGCCATCCACTGTCGCACGAGCTGCATCCCGGCGAAAACCCGGCTTCGCGCCGCACGCTGATCGAATGCATCGCGGAAGAGCGCGAGCGGCTGTCGGAGATCGAGAACCTCGGGCATGTGATCGATACCTCCGAACTGTCGGCCAACAAGCTGCGCGCCTGGGTGCGCGAACTGGCCGAGGTGGAACGGGCGCCGCTGACCTTGTACTTCGAATCGTTCGCGTTCAAGGTGGGCGTACCGCTGGATGCCGACTTCGTGTTCGACGTGCGCGCGATTCCGAATCCGTATTACGACCTGAGCTTGCGGCCGCTGACCGGCAAGGACGCGCCGGTGATCGCTTTCCTCGAAGCGCAACCGAGCGCGAACGAGATGCTGCAGGATATCCGCAACTTCATCGAGAAGTGGCTGCCTTCATTTAAAACGGATAACCGTAGTTACCTGACCGTGGCCGTCGGCTGCACCGGGGGGCAGCACCGTTCGGTATACATGGCAGAACGGCTGGCCGCGTACTTCAGCGCGAGCGAGCGGGTGGTGGTCCGTCACCGCGAACAGTCGTAAGCTCTGCACCGTCGTCCCCGGCGCAGGCAGGGACCCATGCCGACTCTCCGAATTCGGGAGCGCTCTATGGGTCCCGGCCTGCGCCGGGACGACGGTTTTGAGGGTGGCGGTTACAGGTGCCGCAGCGGGTGCGCGTAATCCGGCCACACCGGCTCGAAGAACTTCGCCACCATCTCCGGCGTTACCTCTTCCAGCGTCGCCGGATTCCACTTCGGCTGGTTATCCTTGTCGATCACCAGCGCACGCACGCCCTCCAGCACCTCACCGTTCTCGAAATTGCGCCGCACCACCGTGCGCTCCATGCGCAGGCAATCCGCCACGCCCATCGTCGTGCCACGCGCCAGCAGTTCGCCAGTCACGCACATCATCAGCGGTGAGCGCTGGCGCATCGCCGACAGCGACTTCTGCGCGAACGCGCTGTCGTCCTTCTCCAGCGACGCCATCACCTCCGCCACGGAAGGCAGCACGAAGTGGGTATCGATCGCCTCGCGATTGGCCGCCAGGTCGCTCTCGCCCACGCGGTCCATGAAGGGCTGGGCAAAGCCGCGCACCGATTCCGCCAGCGTGTCGCCCGGCGAATGCTCGATCACGCGATTGAGCGCATCGAGCTGGTCCACCGGAACGAACACGTCCGCCAGCCCCACGTACAGCGCATCGGCCGCGCCGATGGTCAGCCCGGTCAGGCCGAGATATCGTCCCAGCTGCCCCGGCGCGTGCGACAGGAAATGGCTGCCGCCGACATCCGGGAACAGGCCGATGTTCACCTCCGGCATGGCCATCCTGGTGCGCTCGGTGACGATGCGCAGGCCGCAGTCCGGCCCGCCCTGCGCGATGCCCATGCCGCCGCCCATCACCACGCCGTCCATCAGCGCGATGTAGGGCTTCGGGTAGAAATGAATCAGGTGGTTCAGCGCATACTCTTCGGTGAAGAAGTCCTCCAGCAGCGCGCTGCCGCCGGTCGGCGTGGCGCGCCCGGCCTCGTAGAAGATGCGGATGTCGCCGCCCGCGCACAGCGCTTTCTCGCTCGAGCTGCGGATCACCACCGCGGCCACGGCCGGATCGTCGCGCCAGGCCAGCAGCGCCTGGGTCAGCGCACGCACCATGTCGAGCGACAGCGAATTGAGGGCCTTGGGCCGGTCGAGCGTGATGATTCCGGTGCGGTTGGAGACGCGGGTCTGGACGTGGTCGCTCATGATGGAAAAGAGTGTAGAAAAGACATGCATTTTACCGCGCCCACCAATTGAAAAGGGCGCTCGAAGCGCCCTCAACTTGGTTTGACCAGTCAGCCTTATGCGGTAGCGGTGGCCCCGCCCTCAGGCATGCGTTTGTGGCCTTCGTGCGCGTGACTGCGCACAATCGTCTTGTGCTTGAGTACCTGGCGGTCCAATCGATCCATCAGCAGGTCGATGGCGGCATACAGGTCTTGCGCGACGCTTTCGAGATGCAAGGTTTTGCCCGGCACCTGAATGTTAATTTCAGCTTTCTGCCGTTTCTCTTTTTCTGTGAGATTGTCTATTGCGAGGATGACGTGGGTGGCAATCACCTGGTCAAAATGGCGGGTAATGCGCTCGAGCTTATTTTGTACGTAGTCACGGATGGACGGAGTTACATCGAGATGATGTCCACTGATTGTGAGATTCATACACACTCCTTAAGTCAATTGCGACCCGTTCTCACGCAGCGCGGAGGGGAACGGTGCTGTTACAAGGATTTGCGGAGGGCGACGGGGGGGATCTTGAGTGCTTCGCGGTATTTCGCAACGGTGCGACGCGCAACAACCATTCCCTGCTCCCCTAGCATTTCCGCGATCTTGCTGTCGGA
>JAEWEK010000395.1 GCA_023389425.1 Pseudomonadota bacterium
TTGTTGAACTGAAAAAACAAAGCCGCGCACAAGGCGCGGCATGAAGGACGACAGCGATCGTCTGCCGGCAGCCGCGGGTCTCAGGCGCGGCTGGCCGGGGCGTGCCTGTCAGGCACCCTGCTTGGCGGTCTGGCTCGGCGCCGGGCCGAACAGCGCGGCGACCAGCGGATCGCGGGTGACCGGGCTGCGGTTCACGCGGATGGCGTAGTGGGTATCGTCCGCCAGGATGTGGAAGTGGCGGCCGCTGCCGGCCATGTTCTGCTCGCGCAGGCCCGGACGCTCCTTGCGTGGGGCGGCGCCTTCGCGCTTGGGCTGGCAGATGGCGGCGAGGAAGGCCTTGACGCGGTCCTGGTCGGGGCAGATCTGGTACACCGCCTTGCCGAGATAGGTGGCGGTGCCCTCGATATAGCGCGCCAGTTCGATCACGCCGGCCTCGCGCAGGTCGCGGATGTACTTGCGCGCGCCGCTGGGCGAGAATTTGAGGAACCATGCGATCTCGTCCGCGAGCATTTCGTGCGTTTGCAGTTCCTGGATGAGCTTTTGCATGTTCTCGATGCGGCGCTGGGTGGCCGACGTGGAGCGGACCCGCTCGATGGGTGCGAGCGAGATCGGCGCGCGTTCGGTCGGCTGGGGCGGGACGCGTTCGATCAGTGCCGAGTTGCCCGAAGTGTGCACTGCGCCCATGTCGCCGTGCACCGCGTTTTGGTGAGTCGTTGCATGCATGTCGGTTGCTCCAATTGTTTGAGAGAGGCTGTGTTGTCCGGGTCGCTGCGTGCCGTCCGTTTGACACCCTGACAACAGCAAGGGTTCCACTTAACTGGACTCAAGATTGCCTGCGCGGGCAGGCTGGGTCTGTGCGCCAGCCAACATATCGAAAAATTCCGGCAAGAATTTTTGGCAAGGCCCGCGCGCCCCCGGAAATGGCGGGCGCGCGCGCAAGAGTTCGCCAACCGGGCTAGAATTGCGCATTTGCTCATTTCAACTATGCAACGCCGTCTCGCCCTCCTTCCACTGCTGATGTTTCCGCTGCTGGCCAGCGCCGGTCCCGCGTCGACCGACGTTCTGGTCGACTTCCTGGCCATCCCGGGCAGCGCGGGACTGGGCGCGATCCAGCGCCTCGACCGGCCGCCCTACCGCGGCGCCGACACCAGCCAGGACCTGGTGCCGCTGTATATGTACGAGGGCAAGAACATCTACCTGCACGGCAGCCGCGTCGGCCTGAAGACGGACGACAACAAGGCCCACTGGGTCGAACTGTTCCTCGATTACCGCTACGAGGGCTTCCCGACCCAGGCGCCGCCGGCCGTGCTGGACGGCATGACGCGCCGCACCGCCGCGGTCCAGAGCGGCGTGGCCTACCGCGGCCGCACCGGCATCGGCAACCTCGATTTCGAGCTGCTGCACGACGCCAACAACACCAGCCACGGCACCGAGTGGCGCATGATCTACAGCATCGACATCCACAATGGCCGCTGGCATTTCCGCCCGGCCTGGACCTTCGCGCGCCGCAGCGCCAACCTGAACAACTATTACTACGGCGTGCGGCCCGAGGAAGCGGCGCCCGGCCGCCCGGCCACCATGCCGGGCGCGGGCCACGACCTGACGATGGCGCTGTACGGCTATTACGAACTGAGCGCGCGCTGGCGCCTGCTGGGCGGGGTCGGCGTGACCTACCTCGACAGCAATGTGCGGCGCAGCCCGCTGGTGGCGGACAAGCCGCAGGTCGGCGCCCTGGTCGGCGCCGCCTACGATTTCGGCAGCCACGCCAGCTATGGCGCGCCGGGCCGTCCCATCTACCTCAAGCTGATGGGCGGGCGCGCCACCGAATGCAATTTCCTGCCGGTGATCGAACTGCGCTGCGGCTCGACCCGCACCGGCGACGACACCCGCATCTGGGGCGGCGAGCTGGGCACCCCGCTGGTCGAACGCGTGAACGGCTGGCCGCTCGATTTCACCGCCTACGCCGGCCTGCTGGTGCACGACGAGCGCGGCCTGCGCCCGAACGGCGCCCAGCTCGACGTCCAGATCAAGGCGCGCTACTACGGGCTGCCGTGGAGCGACAGCGTGCGCACCCGCGTCAGCTTCGGCGCCGGCTTCTCGCTGGCCCAGCGCGTGCCGCTGACCGAAGTGCGCGACCAGGCGCGCCGCGGGCGCGACACCCACCGCCTGCTCAACTACCTCGATCCCTCGGTCGACGTCTCGGTCGGCGACCTGACCGGGGTGCGGCGCTGGAAGGACACCTTCATCGGCGTCGGCCTGTCGCACCGCTCCGGCATCTTCGGCTCGTCCCAGCTGCTGGGGAATATCAACGGCGGTTCGAACTATTTGTACGGTTACCTCGAGACCAAGCTGTGACATCGCCGTGACATCGCTGTCACGAAGCTGTTGTAAAAACGTCACTCTACCGGCCCATGTGTTCGCTAACGCACGGACCGGGCGGAACTCAGCCACTTAATCTTCATCCAACATCACTGTCGTGGGCATGCGATGTCAACACCTTCAACCACAATGGGAGTTACCTGTGAATAATATGAAGAAGATTGCACTGGCCGTTGCACTGGTCTGCTCGGCCGGTACCGCGCTGGCGCAAGAAGTTAACCCGTCGTGGTACGTCCAGGGCGCAGCGGTCTGGATGGACACCGACAAGTCCTTCGGGGTGGACAAGAACGGCTGGGGAGGCGCGCTGCGCTTCGGCAAGCCGGTCAACCCGTGGCTGGACATCCAGCTCGGCGCCAGCCATGCGCGCGCCAACACCGACAACCGGGGCGACATGTGGCAGACCCTGTACGGCGTGGACGCGCTGCTGATGATGTCGCGCGAGCGCGTGCGCCCCTACGTCCTGCTGGGCGTCGGCGGCGAGCGCGACCACGTCAGCCGTCCGCTGATCGGCCTGCGCAACGACACCTCCTGGTACTACCAGGGCGGCGTCGGCCTCCAGTACGCGCTCAACGACCGCTGGACCATGCAGGCCGACGCGCGCTGGGTGCGCGGCAATCCCGACCGCAGCAAGTTCGGCTTCGACAAGAGCCTGACGCGCTACGTCACCTTCGGCTTCAACTACGCGCTGAACCCGCCGCCGCCACCGCCGCCGCCGCC
>JAEWEK010000396.1 GCA_023389425.1 Pseudomonadota bacterium
CGCCACCTCCCATTCCTCGGCCGCGATCCACTCGTCGTGCTCCTTGCGGCGGATGGGGTCGGACAGGATGTTGTAGGCGGTGTTGACGATGGCCATGATGCGCGCGGCCTTCTCGTCGCCGGGATTCTTGTCGGGATGGTATTTCTGGCTCAGGGCCTTGTACGCCGCACGAATGACTTCCTGCGGCGCCTGGCGCGCGACTTTCAGGTTGTCATAGTGGGTGTGGATCTTGGCCATGGTATTTGCGGCGTGGGGTGCCCCGTGCGCCCTTCACGTTGACTTTATGATAGCCGATCCAGCTTATCGCGCAATTAATTATCAAGCCTACAATTTGTGGCTGCGGTCGGCGGCCGCCAGCGCCGGCGGCAAGGCGATTCCGCGGCCCACCGCCAGCACCTTGAACAGCTCGCCCATTTCGCTGGGCGAGACCAGCTTCTGCACGGCGCGCGCCTGCGGCAGGTAGCGCAGGGCATCGGCCGGGTCGGTTTGCATCAGCAATTCGCCGATGCCGGCCGCCAGCAGGAACTGGGCCTGGCTCATGTAGGCCAGCACCTCGAGGCCGGCGTCCTGCGCGGCCCGCGCCATCGCCGTGAAATCGACGTGGGCCGTCACGTCCTGCAGGCCGGGCAGGTAGAAGGGTTCCGGATGGGCGTGGTGGCGGTAGTGGCACATCAGGGTGCCGGTATCGCGCTGCGGGTGGTAGTACTCGTGGGCCGGGAAGCCATAGTCGACCAGCAGGGCCGCGCCGCTGCCGTCCCCGAACAGTCTGGCGAGCGAGGCCATGAAGCCGGCGGCGACCGGGTGCACCTCGGTGAGGTAGCCGTCCGGCAGCTGGTCCGCTTCCGGTACCTGGTGCCGGATATGGTCGAGCAGCGCGGCGTCCGCTTCGGCGTCGGCCCAGGCGAAGGCGCCCTCGTCCACCGTCACCATGCGGCGCCGCCAGCCGAGTTCGGTCTTGACCACCAGCTCGACCGGCATCGCGTCCAGCACCTCGTTGGCCAGCACCACGCCGCTGAAATGTTCCGGCAGGGTACCGGACCAGCGCACCATCGGGAAGTCGCGCAGCAATTCCTGCTGGCGCGCGCGCAGCTCGCCGGACAGGTCGATGATGGTGTAGCTGGCAACTTCCACGCCGAGTTCGGCCAGCGCGGTGAGCAGGTCGCGCGCCAGCTTGCCGGTGCCGGCGCCGAATTCGATGAGATGGGGCGCGCTTTGGGCGATAATAGCGGCTGCCACGCGCGCCAATGTCGCGCCGAACAGCGGCGTGGTTTCCGGCGCGGTGGTGAAATCCCCCCCGGCGCCGAGCTTGGCCGCGCCGCCGCTGTAGTAGCCCAGGCGCGGCGCGTACAGCACCAGCTCCATGAAGCGTGCAAACGGGATGGCGCCGCCGTGTTGCGCGATGTCGGCGGCGATGTGTTGCTGCAGGGCTTGCGACGCGGCCAGCGCGTCCGGGTCTGGTGCGGGAAGAGACATGGCCGCATTGTATCAGTCAGTACTGAGTGAACTATGCAATATCTTGCATAATGATGAAAGACACAGATAAACCGCAAGTAGCGCTGGTCACCGGCGCGGGCAAGCGCATCGGTCGCACGATCGCGCTCGGACTGGCGCGCGCCGGCTGGGACGTGGCGGTGCACTACCGCGCGTCGGAAGCGGAAGCCATGGAAACCGTCGAGGCCATCCACGCGCTGGGCCGGCGCGCCTGCGCGCTCAAGGCCGACCTCGCGGTCGAGGACGAGGTGCGCCAGTTGCCGGCGCGCACGGCGGCCGCGCTGGGCCACCTGGGCTGCGTGGTCAACAATGCATCGCTGTTCGAATACGACAGCGCCACCGCCTTCTCGCCGCAGCTGCTGGCGGCGCACATGCAGGCCAACGTCGCCGCGCCGCTGCTGCTGGCCCAGGCCCTGCACGCGGCCACCCCGAGCGGCAGCCAGGCCGTGGTCATCAACCTGCTCGACCAGAAGCTGTACAATCTCAACCCCGATTTCCTGTCGTACACGCTGTCCAAGGCCGCGCTGCACACCGCCACCACCATGCTCGCGCAGGCGCTGGCGCCGACGGTGCGGGTGGTCGGCGTGGCGCCCGGCATCACGCTGGTGTCGGGCGAACAGAGCGAGGAAGGCTTCGCCAAGGCGCACCAGCTGACGCCCTTGCAGCGTTCGTCCACGCCCGAAGACATCGCCGATGCCGTGGTCTACGCCGCCGGCGCGCGTGCCCTCACCGGCACCACCCTGCTGGTCGACGGCGGCCAGCACCTGATGCCGCTGGCGCGCGACGTGATGTTCCTGACCAATTAACCCATCGGGCTGCCACGGGCGGCCCGCACAACACCTAACGAAACCACTATGACGTCCGCCCTGTACCACCCGAGCCTGCTCGACTGCCGCCGGCTGTTCCTGCGCAATTACGAAGTCATGATCAACATCGGCGTGCACGACTTCGAGAAGAAGGGCGAGCAGCGCGTGCTCATCAATGTCGACCTGTACATTCCGCTGGCGCAATCGACGCCCAAGGCCGACCAGCTGTCGGAAGTGGTCGACTACGACTTCATGCGCGAGACCATCGCGCGCCGCATGGCCGAGGGCCACGTGCACCTGCAGGAAACCCTGTGCGACGACGTCGCCCGCGCGATGCTGGCCCATCCGCTGGTGCGCGCGGTGACGGTGTCGACCATGAAGCCGGACGTCTACCCCGACTGCGAAGGCGTGGGCGTGGAAGTTTTCAAGATCAAGGACCAGGTATGACCGAGGCAGTTGCACACGAGGAGCTGAGCAGCAAGCAGCTCGACAAGATCGCGCACGAGAACAACAAGCTGCACAAGCGCCTGTGCCGCCAGGTCGGCCAGGCCATCGGCGACTTCAACATGATCGAGGATGGCGACAAGGTGATGGTTTGCCTGTCCGGCGGCAAGGACAGCTACGCCCTGCTCGACATCCTGATGACGCTGCGCGAGCGCGCGCCTATCCATTTCGACATCGTCGCCGTCAACCTCGACCAGAAGCAGCCGAATTTCCCGGCCGAGATCCTGCCGGCCTACCTGGACAAGCTGGGCATTCCGTACCACATCGAGAACCAGGACACCTACAGCATCGTCAAGCGCCTGATCCCGGAGGGCAAGACCACCTGCTCGCTGTGCTCGCGCCTGCGCCGCGGCATCCTGTACCGCGTCGCCGATGAACTCGGCTGCAACAAGATCGCGCTGGGCCACCACCGCGACGACATCCTCGAGACCTTCTTCCTGAACATGTTCTTCGGCGGCAAGCTGAAGGGCATGCCGGCCAAGCTGGTGTCGGACGACGGCAAGCACATGGTGATCCGCCCGATGGCTTACGTGAAGGAAGCGGACACCGAGCGTTATGCAGAAGTGAAGCAGTTCCCGATCATCCCCTGCGACCTGTGCGGCTCGCAGGAGAACCTGCAGCGCAAGCAGATCAAGCACCTGATGCGCGAGTGGGAGAAGAAGCATCCGGGCCGCGTGGAGAACATCTTCTCCTCGCTGTCGACGGTGGTGCCGTCGCACCTGATGGACCGCGGCATGTTCGGCTTCACCGATTTGCGCGCGACCGGCGTGGCCGATCCGGCGGGCGACATCGCCTTCGACGAGGAGCCGTGCTCGACCCCGGAAACCAATACCATTTCGCTGCAGCGGCTGTAAGCCGGCAAGGCTGAACAGCACAGCCCGGCCTGCGCGAGCAGCCGGGCTTTTTCACGTCCCTGGCGGTCGCGAAAAAAAAAGACCAGGCCGAAGCCTGGTCTTTTTACGCATCTAACTCAGCAAGCCGAATTAGAAGGTGTAAGCACCGGTCACGCCGATGGTGCGGAACTGCGGCGACCAGCCGTCACGCCAGGTGATCGGGCCACCTTCCTTGAGGATGTTGTTGATGTACAGGCTCAGGTTGACGTGCTTGATGCCACGGTAGGCCAGGTTGTAGTCCAGGGTGTGACGCGGCTTGACGCGGTCGCAGACGCCGTACCATTCCGCCACGACTTTCTGCGTGGTGCAGTAGGTCGGCGACGAGATGCTGTTGGTGCTGTAGCCGCTCAGGTAGTTGAGGGTCATGCCGTTGTCCCAGTCGCCCTTCTTCCACGAGCCACGGATCTTGACGCGCATCTTCGAACCGAAGTCGTAGGTGCCTGCCAGGTCGGAAGTGTAGGCGTTGTCGGCCTGGCTGAACACCTGGTACTTCAGGGTGTAGTTGCCTTCCAGGCGCAGGCGCAGGTCGCCCCACTCTTTCAGGTTGAAGCGGGTGCCCGCATCGAAGTCGAAGCCTTGGACCTTGGTCTTGCCGGTGTTGACGTACGGGTTGTACACCATGCCCAGCTTGCCGACGCCACCGAAGTTGAGGGTGTTGGTCGGCGCGTACTTCTTGACCAGGGCCAGGAACTCGTTGTCGGTGGCGGTGTTGTCCGTACGGATCAGCTGGCCTTTCGGCAGCGATGCTTCGCCCTTCAGGATGTCGACCACCGAACGGGTGCCGATTTCATCCTTGCGCTCGATGCGGTAGTAGTCGATCGCGAACGTGGTGTTCTTGATCGGCTCGAACACGGCGCCCAGGGTCAGCGAGGTCGAGGTTTCCGGCTTCAGGCCCGGGTTCGACGCCACGAAGCTCGGCAGGCTGCTGGAGCAGTCGGCGTTGCGGTAGCCGTTGGCCAGCGACTTGTCGCCGGCGGTGGCGTTCGGCGCGTTCTGCACCAGGTTGTTCAGCGTGGTAGCGGTCGGGCAACGCGCGATGTCGTTGACGCCGGTAGCGACCGAGCTGCGGCCCAGGCCGTTACCCGATTCGACGATGTTCGGCGCACGGAAGCCGCCGGCCGCGGTAGCGCGCAGCAGCAGGCTGTCGAGCACGTTGTAGCGCAGGCCCAGCTTCGGCGACACGTGGGCTTTGGAATTGCCGCTCTTGTCGGCACGCAGGGCCACGGATGCTTCCAGCTTCTTGACGACCGGGATGGTCGCTTCGGTGAACAGCGCGTACTGGCTGATCGTGTCGTTGACCTGCAGGCCGAACACGCCCTGCAGTTCGCCGCGCAGCACGTTGTCCGAGCTCTTCATGTCGTAGTGTTCGCGACGGATGTCGGTACCGACCGCGACGCTCAGCGGACCGGCCGGCAGTTGGGCGACCTGGCCCGAAATCGTGCCGTCGATGAACTCGATGCGAGCATTACCCTTGGTGGTACGGATCGGGAACATCGAATCGAGCAGCTTCGGATCGTTCTGCTGGCCGAACTTGTAGGTGCCGTTGACGATCGCGTTGGTGTAGTTGGTCGCGTTGACGGCACGGGTCGCCTTGGTGGCGTCCGAGTTCATGATGCCGGCAGCCGATTTCCAGTCCCACTGGCCGATCTGGCCGGTCAGGGCCAGCATGACGCGCTGCTGGCTGGAGTCGGTGCTGTTGAAGTTGAAGCCGTTGCCGGTGTCCATCAGGCGCACGCGGTATTCCACCGGGGTGGTGTACGGGTTGGCCGGGTTGCCCACCGGGACTTTCGGGTAGGAGAACGGGCCGACCATCTTGCCGCCGATCACGTCGTACCAGATGCTGGTCGAGCTGGTGGCGTTACCGTTGCTGGCGTTCAGCGGCGCCACGATGTAGTCGTTACGCGCGCCGGCGGCCGTGATTTCGAAGTTGGCGTCGATCGACTGGCCGATGCGGAAGTGGGTGTTGCTGACCGCTGCCCAACGCTTGTTGTTGGTGGTCAGGCCGCTGTACGGCAGGGTGTCCCATTTGCACTGCTTGTCGGTCGGATCGATGTCGGCGGCCGGGCAGCCCGGTGCGGCCACGATGTTGGTGCTGCTCAGGAAGTAGTTACCGGTCGGCGAGAACGCGCTCTTGGCATCCCAGGTCGAGCGGCCCGGGGTCAGGCGGTGCCAGTCCGGGTAGAGGTTGCGCAGGTCGCCGGCGGTGTAGCCGTCGCGCTTGTACGCTTCGACGCTCAGGTAGGTGTTGAAGCCGTCGCGCTCCACGTCGCCGTAGCCGAACAGGCCGGAAACGTTGCGGTTGCGGTAGTCGCGGAAGCCGTCAGCCGTCTGGTAGTTGGCCTTCAGGCGGCCACCGACGTAGTCCTTGCGCAGGATGATGTTGACCACGCCTGCAACCGCGTCGGAACCGTAGATCGCCGATGCGCCGTCCTTCAGGATCTCGATGCGCTCGATCGCTTCCGAAGCGATGGCGTCGAGGTTGGTGAAGTTTTCTTGCGCGCCGTCGGACAGGCCGTATTGCGCGATGCGGCGGCCGTTGACCAGCACCAGGGTCGAGACCTTGCCCAGCTGGCGCATGTCGACGCCCGACGAACCGGTCGCGAAGCTGCCCGACGAAGCGGTGGCCGAGTTGATGCCAGTGTAGGTGGCGACCGACGAACGCAGGATTTCCAGCGCCGTGGTGGCGCCGGTGCGGTCGATGTCGTCACGGGTCATCACCTGCACCGAGCCGGCGGCTTCGATGTCGGTACGCTTGATGCTCGAGCCGGTGATTTCGACGCGCTGGATGTTGGCGTTCGGGTCGATCTGGAGTTGTGCGACCGCGGCGCTCGAAAACGCCATGGTCAATGCCGCCGCGAGGGCGGTCTTGTGGAATTTGTGTTGCAAGGTTCTCTCCCTTGG
>JAEWEK010000286.1 GCA_023389425.1 Pseudomonadota bacterium
CTTTTTCAGGTCGGCGTCCGGCAGGCGGCCCGGCCTGGTGTACTGCACCCGCACCAGGTATTCCTTCTCGATCGAGGTGTCCTCGCCGATCAGCGTCCTGGCGATGCGGCCGTCCTGCGTCAGCACCAGCAGGCCCACCGAATCGATGTCCAGCCGGCCGGCCGGCACCAGGCTCTTGAGCTGGGTGGGATGGAACTGCTCGGGCGCGTCGTCCTCGGCCCAGCGGTTCTCGGGACGGATCAGGGTGACGGCCGGCTTGTAGCCATCCTCGGCCTGGCCGCTGACGTAGCCGACCGGCTTGTTGATCAGGACCGTGACGCGCTTGGCCTGCTGGGCGCTGGCCTGGCGGTCGACGGTGACGCGCTGCGAGGGCAGCACCTTACTGCCCAGTTCGGACACCATCTGGCCGTCGACGCGCACCCAGCCGCGCGCGATCCATTCATCGGCCTCGCGGCGGGAACAGAGGCCAAGTTCGGACATGCGTTTGGACAGGCGTAGCGGTTCGGTCATCGGGGCAAGGCAAGAATCAAATATGGAGCGCGTCCAGCAGCTCGGTTTCGAACTGCACCTGGGTGCGCGGATTGGCGAACACCGCGCCGTCGACCAGGAACACGTCTTCGACGCGCTCGCCCAGGGTCATGATCTTGGCGGTGTGGAGGTTGATGCGGTAGCGATTGAGCACGCCGGCCACCGCGTACAGCAGGCCGGTGCGGTCGTTGGCGACGATCGACAGCACGTGGAACTGGCCGCGCTCGTCCGGGCGCAGCTCGACGCTGGGCGCGATCGGGAAGGTGCGCGACATGCGCGACAGCCGTCCGCGCACCGGCGGCGGCAGCGGGCCCTGCATGTTCAGCGCCTCGGTCAGCTCGTGCTCCAGCAGGCTGATGATGTCGCGGTAGCTGCCGGCGAAGGTCTGCTCGGTCACCAGGAAGGTGTCGAGCGCGTAGCCGTCGCGCGTGGTGTGGATCTTGGCGTCGAGGATGGAGAAGTTCTTGCGGTCGAAGTAGCTGCAGATGCGCGCGAACAGGTCCGGCTGGTCCTTGCTGTACACCGTCACCTGCAGGCCTTCGCCGATCGGCGCCAGGCGGCACTTCACCACCGGCTTGTCGCTTCCCAGCCTGCCGGCCAGGGCGCGCGTCTGCCAGGCGATGTCGGAGGCGTCGTGACGCAGGAAGTAGGCGACATCGAGCTGGTCCCACAGCTGCTGGTGGGCGTCCGCCGGCATGCCGAACAGGCGCAGCGTGGCCAGCGCTTCCTGCTGGCGGGTGCGCAGCTCGCGGTCGGCGCTGTGCGGTTCGCCGCCCAGCACGCGCAGGGTCATGCGGTACAGGTCTTCCAGCAGCTTGGCCTTCCAGGCGTTCCACACCTTCGGGCTGGTGCCGCGGATGTCGGCCACGGTCAGCAGGTAGAGGGCGGTCAGATGGCGCTCGTCGCCGACAAGGCGCGCGAAGGACGCGATGACGTCCGGGTCGGACAGGTCCTGTTTCTGCGCGACTTGCGACATGGTCAGGTGCTGGCCGACGAGGAAGACCACCAGGGCCGTGTCCTCGTTCGACAGGCCATGGTCGGCGCAGAAGCGCGCCGCATCGTCCATGCCCAGCTCGGAGTGGTCGCCGCCGCGGCCCTTGGCGATGTCGTGGAACAGGGCAGCCACGTACAACAGCCAGCGGTCGCGGAAGTTGGCGATCAGCTGGCTGCAGAAGGGGTATTCGTGCGCGTGCTCGGTCATCGTGAAGCGGCGCAGGTTACGCACCACCATCATGATGTGCTGGTCCACCGTATAGACGTGGAACAGGTCGTGCTGCATCTGGCCGATGATGCGGCGGAAGGTGGGCAGGTAGCGCCCGAGGATGCCCAGGTCGTTCATGCGGCGCAGCGCATGCACCAGGCCTTGCGGCGCCTGCAGGATGCGCAGGAACAGGCGCTTGTGCTCGGGATTGGCGCGGAACTCGTCGTCGATCAGGCGCCGCGCATGCCACAGGGCGCGGGTGGTGCGCGCGGTCATGCCCTTGATGTCGTGGCGTTCGGTCATGACGACGAAGATCTCGAGCAGCGTCGACGGCTCGATCTCGAACAGGTCGTCGCGCACGACATCGATCAAGCCGTTGACCTCGTTGAAGCGCGGATTGATCGGCGCCGACGCCACCGGCTGCGGGAACAGCTGGGCTTCGATGTTCTGCAGCAGGATGGTGTTGAGCTGGGTGACGACCTTGGCCGCCCAGTAGTAGCGCTGCATCAGGAATTCGCTGGCGCGGCGCGCCTCGAAGCCGTCGCCGGAACTGGTGAGGCCAAAGGTCTCGGCGATCGCGGTCTGCACGTCGAACAACAGGCGGTCCTCGCGGCGCCCGGTCTGCAGGTGCAGGCGGACGCGGATGTCCTTGAAGGCGCGCTCCTTTTCCATCAGCTGGCGCGCTTCCTCGCGGGTGATGAGGCCGCGCGTGGCGAACTGGCTCCATGAGTTGGCCAGGCCGGCGGCCTTGGCCACCCACAGGATCACCTGCAGGTCGCGCAGCGCGCCCGGACTCTCCTTGCAGTTCGGTTCGAGCGCGAATGCAGTGTATTCGTACTTGGCGTGGCGCAGCCGCATTTCTGCGGTCTTGGCCAGGAAGAAGGCCTGCGGGTCCATCGCCTCGTCGTAGCGCCGCTGCAGCTGCGCGAACAGCGGCTTGCTGCCGGTGACCAGGCGCGCTTCCAGCAGGCTGGTCTGCACCGTGATGTCGGCTGCCGCTTCGCTCATGCATTCATCGACGGTGCGGATGCTGTGGCCGATTTCCAGGCCGAGGTCCCAGAACAGCTGCACCAGCAGCTCGACCTTGGCCTGGGTGATGGCGTCCAGCGGCGCGCCCAGCAAAATGAGGACGTCGACGTCGGAATAGGGGAAAAGCTCGCCGCGGCCGTAGCCGCCGACCGCCACCAGCGCGGTGTCGGGCGGCAGGCCGCACGCCTGCCAGGCTTCGGCCAGCACCGAGTCCACACTCTGGCGCAGGCCGCGCAGCAGTTTTTCCGGCTTGCCGTCGTGGCGGAAGTCGGCGATGAGCTGCTGGCGCTCCGCCTTCAGCCGGTGCTTGAGCAGGGGGCGCGCCTGGTCAAGCTGGGCGCTGGCACCCATGTCAGGCGGCCGCTTCGGCCTTCGGCAGGGCGATCGCCGGCGGCGGCGGGGTGCCGGCCGATTGCGTCATGATCTCGAAGCCGGTCTCGGTGACCAGCACGGTGTGCTCCCACTGCGCCGACAGGCTGCGGTCCTTGGTCTTGATGGTCCAGCCATCGGGCATTTCGCGGATTTCGCGGCGGCCGGCGTTGATCATCGGCTCGATGGTGAAGGTCATGCCGGCTTCCAGCTTTTCGCCGGTGCCAGGGCGGCCGTAGTGCAGCACCTGCGGCTCTTCGTGGAAGATCTTGCCGATGCCGTGGCCGCAGAACTCGCGCACCACCGAGAAGCCGGCCTTTTCCGCGTGCTGCTGGATGGCGTGGCCGATGTCGCCCAGGTGAACGCCCGGCTTGACCATGGCGATGCCCAGCCACATGCATTCGTAGGTGATCTCGGACAGGCGCTTGGCCAGGATCGACGGCGCGCCGACGAAGAACATGCGGCTGGTGTCGCCGTGGTAGCCGTTCTTGATCACGGTGACGTCGATGTTCATCACGTCGCCGGCCTTGAGCACCTTGTCGCCCGGGATGCCGTGGCAGATCACGTCGTTGACCGAGGTGCAGATCGCTTTCGGATACGGGGTGTAGCCCGGCGGTGCGTAGTTCAGCGGCGCCGGGACCGTGCCTTGCACGTTGACCATGTATTCATGGCACAGGCGGTCGATCTCGCCGGTGCTCACGCCCGGCTTGACGAAGGGGGTGATGTAGTCGAGCACCTCGGAAGCGAGGCGGCCGGCCAGGCGCATGCCTTCGATGTCTTCCGGGGTTTTGATGGAGATGGCCATAATCGTTTGTCTTCGGAAAAGGATAGGCACGGCCGGGCGGGATGCGCGGCCGTGCAGCAATTCCGGACATTATAATGGATGTCTGATTGCCAGCGTTTCCTGGCCCTGGCGCTTATTGCAGCGCGAGGAATTCGCAGATGGCCGTATTGAGCTGCTGGGCAGCCGGCGCGTCGTAGTTGCCCATCACAATCACGGTGTAGCTGCCGTCTTCAAACATTTCCATGTTCGAGTTCACGCCCGAGCTGGCGCCGCCGCCGCTCTGGCCGCGGATGGTCTTGCCGCCGACCGTGCGGGTGGTGAAGCCATAGCCGTAGTCGCCTTCCTCGCCGGCGCCGACCATGCGCACTTTGCCTGCCAATACCGTTTGCATCAGTTGCTTGTCGAGCAACTTGCCGGACTTGATGGCCTTCGAGAAGGCAAACAGGTCGTCGACGTTCGAATAGCCGCCGCCTACCGAGTTGCCCTTGATGCCGAGGATGAAGATGTTGGAGCGATAGGGGCCGATGCCCATGGGGTCTTCGTCCGCATCGCGCAGATAGCCGGTTGCGCGGTTGGCCACGACGGCGTTCAGCTCGGGATAGGAAGTGCTGGTCATGCCCGCGGGCTGGAACAGCTGCCTGGCGACGTAGTTCTCGTAGGATTCCCCGGACAGCCTCTCGATCACCAGGCCGAGCAGCAGATAGCCGCTGTTGCTGTACGAGAAGCGGGCGCCCGGGACGAAGTACAGCGGCTGGTTGGCGATCAGGGGAATGTGGTCGGACAGGCGGCGCAGCTGGTCGCGCTTGACGTGGAAGTCCGGGTGGGCGATGAAGTCGCCGGTGCCAGCGGTGTGGGTCAGCAGCTGGTGGATGGTGACCTTTTCCGCCATGGCCTGGTCGGGAAAGTCCGGCAGCACCTTGGCCAGCGTATCGTCGAAGGAAAGCTTGCCCTGCTGGACCAGCTGGGCGATGGCCACGCCGGTGAACATCTTGTCCATCGAGCCGAGGTGGTAGCGGGTGCTGGGGGTATTCGGCACCTGGTAGGATTTTTCGGCCATGCCGACGGCCCGGCGCAGGATTACGCGGTCGCCTTTCGCCACCAGCACGCTGCCGGAGAAGCGGTCGAGGGCGGCGCGGGCGCTGATCTGCTGGTCGATGGTCTTGATGACTTGTGCTTCCGTCATCTTTTTGGCCGGGAAGGTGGTCTTTTTCTCTTCTTCCGGCGACATGATGGGCAGGATGAAGAGATTGCCGATCTTGTCCGCCTGCTTGCGGTCCGAGAACAGCACCAGCCTGGCCCAGTGATTGTCGGGCGAATGCACCCGGATCCCCAGGATGTTCGCCGCCTCGACGCTGACGCCGCCGACCGCCAGCGGGCGCCCCTGCCGGCTGAGCCGGTTCAGTTGCGCCGCCCAGGCCGCGGCCGGCTGGTTCTTGAGCGCGCGTTCGCTGAAGCGATCGGCGGCGAATTTGTCGCGTTCCTGGGCGTCGGCCGCGTTCAGGGCGGCCAGCAGGGACCGTCCGAGCTCGCCTTGGGGCGTGGCCGGAAAGTCGGGCAGGGTGGGCGCCTTGTCCGCGGCCAGCGCGAATGGCGCGCATGCGGACAGGACGAGGCAGAGCCAGGCGAGATGGAACAGGCGTTTCATGTGGGGCTTTCGAAGGAAAAGTGCGCCGTGCGGCTTGTCAACACAGCAATGGCGGCTAGGCTACCCGAATTGCGTATTGACGTCCACATATGCACCTGCCGGCGCGGCCGCACGGCCATCTTGCCCAGGGAGGGCTTATCGGTGTAAAATCTCGGGTTGCTCGGGCAGGTGTCCGGCAACCGGCCGAATCGGCCGTTTTTTTAAATCGCGAATCCGGCCCACAAAGGGTGCTCCTGCAAGGGGTGACTGGCCGGATTTGAGACCCAACCCTGGAGAAATTACATGTCCGTTACTATGCGCGAAATGCTGGAAGCCGGTGTTCACTTCGGCCACCAGACCCGTTTCTGGAACCCGAAGATGGCGCCGTTCATCTTTGGTCATCGCAACAAGATCCACATCATCAACCTGGAAAAAACCATGGCGATGTATCAGGATGCGATGAAAACCATCAAGCAGATCGCTGCCAACCGCGGCACCATCCTGCTGGTGGGCACCAAGCGCCAGGCCCGCGACATCATCGCCGCCGAAGCGCAGCGTGCAGGCGTGCCCTTCGTCGACCAGCGCTGGCTGGGCGGCATGCTGACCAACTTCAAGACCATCAAGACCTCGATCAAGCGCCTGAAAGACATGGAAGCGGCAATCGAATCGGGTGAAGTCGAGAAGATGAGCAAGAAAGAAGCCCTGATGTTCAACCGCGAGCTGGACAAGCTGCAGAAGTCGATCGGCGGCATCAAGGACCTGAACGGCGTGCCGGACGCGATCTTCGTGGTCGACGTCGGCTACCACAAGGGCGCCATCACCGAAGCCGGCAAGCTGGGCATCCCGGTCATCGGCGTGGTCGACACCAACCACTCGCCGGCAGGCGTGACCCACGTGATCCCGGGTAACGACGACTCGTCGAAAGCGATCACCCTGTACGCACGCGGCGTCGCCGATGCGATCCTGGAAGGCCGCGCCAACGCCACCAGCGAAGTGCTGGAAGCTGTCAAGGGCGGCGACGAATTCGTCGAAGTTTCCGAGCAGGCATAATTGTTGGGCAGGCCATGCGCCTGCCTGACACCAAAGGGGGGCCTGTGCCTCCCCTTTTTTTAAGCTGAATCAGCGCGGGTGCCAGGCAAGCGGCATCCGCAACCCGGAACCACATTTAGGAGAACACACATGGCAGCGATTACTGCAGCGATGGTTGGCGAACTGAGCGCCAAGACCGACGCACCGATGATGGAATGCAAAAAAGCACTGACCGAAGCCGAAGGCGATATGGGTCGTGCGGAAGAGATTCTGCGCGTCAAGCTGGGCGGCAAGGCCTCGAAGGCCGCTTCCCGCATCACCGCTGAAGGCGTGGTGGCCGCTTACATCAACGGCGGCGTTGGCGCACTGGTCGAGATCAACAGCGAAACCGACTTCGTCGCCAAGAACGACGATTTCCTGGCGATGGCCAACCAGGCAGCGCGCCTGGTCGCCGAGCAGAACCCGGCCGACGTGGCCGCACTGGCAGCCCTGCCGGTCGAAGGCGGCAAGACCTTCGACGACGTGCGTACGGCGCTGATCGGTAAAATCGGCGAAAATATGACGGTTCGCCGCTTCAAGCGCTTCGAAACCGGCGCCAAGCTGGCTTCCTACCTGCACGGCTCGCGCATCGGCGTGGTCGTCGAGTTCGACGGCGACGAGCAGGTCGGCAAGGACGTGGCGATGCACATCGCCGCGATGAAGCCGGTGGCGCTGTCGTCGGAGCAAGTGCCGGCAGAACTGATCGAGAAAGAGCGTTCGGTCGCCGAGCTGAAGGCCAAGGAAGACGCCGACAAGGCCGTCGCCGAAGGCAAGCAGCCGCAATCGGCCGAGATCGTCGCCAAGCGTATCGACGGTTCGGTGCAGAAGTACCTGAAGGAAGTGTCGCTGCTGAACCAGGCGTTCGTGAAGAACGACAAGCAGTCGATCGAGCAGATGCTGAAGGCCAACAATGCGAGCGTGAAATCGTTCGTGATGTTCGTGGTCGGCGAAGGCATCGAGAAGAAGGTCGACGACTTTGCGGCGGAAGTTGCAGCACAGATGGCTGCTTCCAAGCAGTAAAATGGAAAACGGGCCGCGAGGCCCGTTTTTTTAAGCCCGTGCACTTGAATACGTCGTCCCGGCGCAGGCCGGGACCCATGCTGAGTGTGCGGGCACGCGGCCTTCGCAGTACTGAATACGGTCTATGGGTCCCGGCCTGCGCCGGGACGACGATTCAAAGGCTGCGGGGCACAGGTAACACCTCCATCCGCACTCGTTGCGGATGAGGCCGCCCCGGCGGCCAGACCAGAATTCGTAACATCACAATTTAAGGAGCCCGCACCATCATGACCAAACCCGCCTACCAACGAGTCCTCCTTAAACTGTCCGGTGAAGCGCTGATGGGCGACGATCCGTTCGGCATCAACCGCGCCACCATCGAGCGCATGGTGGCCGACGTGGCGGAAGTGGCGAACCTCGGGGTGCAGGTGGCGGTGGTGATCGGCGGCGGCAACATCTTCCGCGGCGTCGCGCCCGGCGCCCAGGGCATGGACCGCGCCACCGCCGACTACATGGGCATGCTGGCCACCGTCATGAACGCGCTGGCGCTGGCCGACGCCATGCGCCAGCAGGGCATCACCGCGCGCGTGATGAGCGCGATCGCGATCGAGCAGGTGGTCGAGCCCTATGTGCGCCCGAAAGCCCTGCAATACCTGGAAGAAGGCAAGATCGTCGTGTTCGCCGCCGGCACCGGCAACCCCTTCTTCACCACCGACACGGCGGCCGCCCTGCGCGGATCCGAAGTGTCGGCCGAGATTGTTTTGAAGGCAACCAAGGTCGATGGCGTATATACTGCCGATCCTAAGAAGGATCCGCACGCTACCCGCTATGAATCGATCTCGTTCGACGAGGCGATTTCGAAGAACCTGCAGGTGATGGATGCCACCGCATTCGCCCTGTGCCGCGACCAGAAGCTGCCGATCAAGGTGTTCTCCAT
>JAEWEK010000418.1 GCA_023389425.1 Pseudomonadota bacterium
GCCCATTCCAGCGATTGCGAACTGAACGACGCCGAGCGCCGCCACAGCGCCGGCCTGATGCGCGTGAACCATGTGGGCGAGGTGTGCGCGCAGGCCCTGTACGACTCGCAGGCGCGCTTTGCGCAGACGCCGGAAGTGCGCCAGCAGTTCGAGCAGGCGGCGCGCGAGGAAGAGGACCATCTGGCGTGGACCGCCGAGCGGCTGGCGGAGCTGGGTTCGCAACCGAGCCTGCTCAATCCCTTCTGGTATGCCGGCGCCTACGCGCTGGGCACCATCGCGGCCAAGCTGGGCGATGCGCACAGCCTCGGTTATGTGGTGGAGACCGAGCGCCAGGTCGAAGCGCACCTGGACAGCCACCTGGAGCAGCTGCCGCCGCAGGACGCCAGGTCGCGCGCGATCGTGGACCAGATGCGCATCGACGAGATCCAGCATGGCGCGGCGGCCCGTGCGCTGGGCGCGTCCGACCTGCCGCTGCCGGCGAAGATGGCGATGCAGGCGATGGCGAAGGTGATGACGACCACGGCTTACTACATTTGAGTAAGCGCTGGCGATTGCTTCTGCTTTAACCGCACAACTAAAAACCGTCATCCCGTCGAAGGACGGGATCCATGCGGACTGTCCGAAGTAGCAGACGGTCTATGGATCCCGGCCTGCGCCGGGATGACGGTTTTTCGTGTAAAGGAGTTGCTTGGAATGTCGTTCAGCGAGCAGAAGATCAGCCCTCGACGATCTCGAACGAGTGCGTGATCTCCGCCGTCTTGGCCAGCATGATCGACGCCGAGCAGTATTTGTCGTGCGACAGGCTGACCGCGCGCTCCACCGCCGCCGGCTTCAGGCTGCGGCCGCTGACGATGAAGTGGAAGTGGATCTTGGTGAACACCTTCGGATCCGTCTCCGCGCGCTCGGCCTTGAGCGTGACCTCGCACCCGCGCACGTCCTCGCGGCAGCGCTTGAGGATCAGCACGACATCGTAGGCGGTGCAGCCGCCGGTACCGAGCAGCACCATCTCCATCGGCCGCGGCGCCAGGTTGTGGCCGCCGCCTTCCGGCGCGCCATCCATGCTGACCATGTGGCCGGATCCCGTCTCGGCCCGAAAACTCATGCCCGACGGGCCGTTCCAGCTGACTTTCACTTCCATTGCATTCTCCGCGATTGAACCGTGCCGGTATTGTACGGCTTACACGGCCAGCACGTAGCGCTCGCTGCGCATGCGCCAGCTGGCGAAGGCCACCGCCAGCAGCGCGGGAACCGCGGCCGACAGGAAGGTCAGCACGAAGGGCAGCATGCCGCTCGTATTGCCCTTGGCGATTTCGCGCAGCAGCGTCTGGTTCGACAGCATCGGCACCAGGTACATCCAGTCGGCCGTCTTCAGGTCGAGCGTGGCGACCACGATCCCAGGGATCATCGGCGCCAGCATCACGAAACTGAGCACGCTCTGGGCTTCCTTGAAGGACCTGGCGTTCATCGCCACCGCGATCTGGACCGCCGCCGCGAACAGCGACAGCGGCACCGAGACCAGGCACACCAGCAGCAGGTTGGGCCACGACAGGCGCCACGACATGCCGATCTCCTCCAGCGGCAGCCAGGACAGGATGGCGTGCGCCAGCATCAGCTCGAGCGTGATGCCCATGATCGCGAGCGATCCGGAGGCCAGCCATTTGCCGCACACCAGTTCCCAGGCGCGCGCCGGCTGCGCCATCAGCACTTCCAGCGAACGGCGTTCGCGCTCGCCGGCGGTGCTGTCGACCGCCGCCGACAGGCCGCAGATGAAGGCCGGGAAGAACAGGAAGCCGAGGATGCTGCCGATCAGGCCCGCCGAGCGCGCGGCGCTGGTGCCGGTGTCGAAGCGCTGCACCTGGATCGGCGCCAACGCAGCCGGCGACACGCCGTGCGCCAGCAGGCGCGCGCTGGCGACGTTGGAACCGTAGGCGGTCAGCACTTCCTCGATGTCGCGCTGGCGCGCATCGCTTTCGGTGGCCGAGTCGTACCACAGCTCGATGCGGGCCGGACGCATCTCGCGGTAGTTCTCGGTGAATTTGTCGGACAGGCGCAGCACGGCCACCGCCTTGCGCGACTTGAGGTAATCGCCGATGGCCTGCTCGTTCATCGGCGCCACTTCGCGCACTTCGATGTTCTTCTGCTTCAGCTGCGACATCAGTGTGGGCGCCTGCCCGGCGCCGATCACGGCCAGGTGGATGCCTTCGCGCTCCGGCTTGGTGGCGCGGGTGATCTGCTGCTGCAGCAGGTAGCCCAGCATCAGCGGATACATCAGCGTGAACATCACGAGCAGGCCGAGCGCGCGCTTGTCGCGCAGCGTCTCGCGCAGCTCCTTCCAGAACACGACCACGAATTTCGGCTTCATGCGGAGATCCCTTCTTCGGTGCCGACCAGGCTGACGAATGCGTCTTCGAGGTTGGCGATGCCGGTGCGGCGGCACAGTTCCTGCGGCGAGCCCTGCGCCACGGTATGGCCCTTGGCGATGACGATCACGTCGTCGCACAGGTGGGTGACTTCCTGCATCACGTGGGTGGCCATGATGACGCAGCAGCCATCGCGGCGCAGCGCCGACAGCGCATTGCGCAGGGCACGCGTGCTCATCACGTCCAGGCCGCGGCTCGGCTCGTCCAGCAGCAGGTTGCGCGGACGGTGCAGCAGGGTGCGCGCCAGCGCCACCTTGATCCGCTGGCCTTGCGAGAAGCCCTTGCTGCGGCGCTGCAGGATGTCGTCCATCGACAGCAGCTGCGACACCTCGTCGATGCGCTCGCGCAGGGCCGCGCCCTGCATGCCGTTCAGCTCACCGAAATAGGTCAGGTATTCGTGGGTGGTGAGGCGCTCGTACAGCCCGAACTGGTCGGTCAGGAAGCCGATGTTGGCGCGCACCGCCATCGGGTCCTTGAGCGGGTCGATGCCGTCGATGGCGATGCTGCCGTGGTCCGGCTTGAGCAGGCCGACCAGGGTGCGCAGCAGCGTGGTCTTGCCGGCGCCGTTGGGGCCGAGCAGCGCGGTGATCTGGCCGTCGCGCGCCGAAAAGCTCACGCCGCCCAGTGCCTGCACTGCGCCGAAATGCTTGCGTACGTCTTTCGCTTCGATCATGGGATTGGACTTGT
>JAEWEK010000419.1 GCA_023389425.1 Pseudomonadota bacterium
TGCGGCGCCCGCGCCGGCGCGGCATGCCGAGCGGCGCCTGCTGCTGGCCGCCGGCGGTGCGGCCGTGCTGGGCGCGGTGCTGGTGCTGCTCGGCCAGGCCCTGTTCTTCCGCCCCGCCCCCGCAGCGGCGCCGGTGGTGCAGGCGAAGGAGCTTACGCCGGAACAAAGCGCCGCCCTCCAGAACGGCGAAAAATTGGCACGCATCGTCGCGAAACTCGACAAGAAAACCCGCAGCGCAATCGAAGCCGAAATGCAGAAACCCTGACGCGGCCGGCCGGGCCGCATGGAGGACGACATGAAGCCTCAACTGCTGTTCGCCGCCACCGTCCTGCTGGCCGCGCTGGGCGGCCCGCTTTCCCGCGCCGCTCCCGCCGCCGCGCCGCCCGCGCCGCTGGTGCACGTCGATTACAGCAAAACCGTGCTGCCCAACGGCCTGGAAGTGATCCTGGTCGAGGACCACCGCCTGCCCATCGTCGCGGTGAATATCTGGTACCACGTCGGTCCGGCCAACGAGGCGCCAGGCCTGACCGGCTTCGCCCACCTGTTCGAGCACATGATGTTCGCCGCCACCCGCCACGTGCCGCGCGGGATGGCCGACACCCTGCTCGAAGGCGCCGGCGCGACCGACAGCAACGGCAGCACCGACTTCGACCGCACCAACTACTACGACACCGTGCCGTCCAACCAGCTCGAGCTGGCCTTGTGGATCCACTCCGACCGGATGGGCTACCTGCTCGACGTGCTGGACCAGTCGGCGCTGTCGAACCAGCAGGACGTGGTGCGCAACGAGCGCCGCCAGAACATCGAGGACCGGCCCTACGGCATCGTCGAGGAGGCGCTGTACCACACGCTGTTCCCGAAGGAGCATCCCTACTACGGCAACGTGATGGGTTCGCACGCCGACATCCAGAGCGCGAAGCTGGCCGACGTGAGGGAATTCTTCCGCCGCTACTACGGCCCGGACAACGCCAGCATCGTCATCGCCGGCGACATCGACAAGGCGAAGACGCTCGCGCTGGTGCGCAAATACTTCGGCGGCTTCAAGGGCAGCGGGCCGGTGGCGCGGCGCGCGGTGGTCACGCCGCCCATCGCCAGCGAGCGCCGTGTCGAGGTCGCGGACCGGATCGAGCTGCCACGCGTGTTCATCGGCTGGCTGACGCCGCCCGCCTACCATCCGGGCGACGCGGAGCTGGACGTGCTGGCGCAGATCCTCGCCGGCGGCAAATCGAGCCGGCTGTACAAGACGCTGGTGTACGACCGCCAGATCGCGCAGGAGGTGAACGCCTCGCAGAACTCCTACGGGATCGCGTCGACCTTCGTGGTGGACGTGACCGCCCGCCCCGGCCAGCCGCTGCGCGAGATCGAGGCGGCGGTCGACAAGGAACTGGCGGCGCTACGCGACAACGGCCCCACCGAGCGCGAAGTCGAACGGGCCCGCAATATGATCGAGACGCGGCTGCTGGCGCAGATCCAGAAGCTCGGCAACGACGGCCTGGCCAATCTCGTCAACCGCTACAACCAGTACACCGGCGATCCGGGCTACCTGCAGAAGGACCTGGAACGCGTGCGCCGCGTGACGGCCGCGGACGTGCAGCGCGCCGCGCGCCAGTACCTGCAGCGCAATGCGCGCGCCGTGGTCGACGGCGTGCCGGGGCAGCAGAAGCTTCCGCCCGAGGTGCCGACACCGCCGCCATCGGAGCGCAAGCCGGAGACGGTGGCCGGCATCAACCGCGACGAGGCATGGCGCTACAAGGCGCCCAAGGCCGGGCCGGCGCCGCATGTCACGCTGCCGCGCGCGGACAGCTTCCAGCTCGCCAACGGCCTCACCGTCATTCACTACTACAATCCGGCGCTGCCGCTGGTGGCGGCACGGCTGGTGGTCCGCAGCGGCACCGATGCCAACCCCGCCGACACGCCGGGGCTTGCCGACTTCACCGCCACCACCCTGGACGAAGGCACCACCACGCGCAGCGCCTTGCAGATCGCGGACGAGATCGCGCAGCTCGGCGCGGCACTGGGCAGCGGCAGCTCGGCGGACGCATCATCGGTGTCGCTGTTTGCGCTGAAGTCGAATTTCGCGCCGGGCTTTGCGATCATGGCCGACGTCGCGCTGCGCCCCGCCTTCCCCACCTCGGAAGTCGAGCGCCAGCGCGCCAGCCGCCTGGCCGAACTGGCGCAGCAGCGCGACGAACCGGAGCTTGTCGCTTCGGTGGCCGCCAGCGGCGCGCTGTACGGCGCCGGGAATCCTTATGGCTACGGGCGGCTCGGCACCGATGCGGCGATCCGCGGCGTCTCGCGCGACGACCTGCTGAACTTCTGGCGCCGCCACTACGTTCCGGCCAATGCGGCGCTGGTGGTGGCCGGCGACATCACGCGCGACGAGCTGCGCACGCTGGCCGAAACTCAGCTGCAAGGCTGGTCAGGCACGATGCGTCCCGCGAGCGGCCCCGGTGCGGCGCAGACCACGCCGGCGAGGATGGTCATCGTCGACAAGCCGGGCGCGGCGCAGACCGCGCTGCGCATCACCGGCATCGGCGCGGCGCGCACCACGCCGGACTATCCGGCGCTGGAAGTGATGAACGCGGCGCTCGGCGGGCTGTTCTCAAGCCGCATCAACAACAATCTGCGCGAGCAGAAAGGCTACAGCTACGGCATGTTCTCGCAGTTCCGCTACGACCGCACGCCGGGGCCGTTCGCGGTGTCCGGCAGCGTGCGTGGCGATGTGACCGGCGCGTCGGTGACCGAGATTTTCAGGGAGGTCGAGCGCATGCGCGCGCAGCCGATGCGCGCGCAGGAACTGGCCGGGGCACGCAACTCGCAGATCCTGTCGCTGCCGGTGCAGTTCGAGACCGACGAGGCAATCAGCGGCAGCCTGGCCGAGCTGTTCGTGTTCGGGCTGCCGGCCGACTACTACCAGCAGCTGCCGTCGCGCTTCGCGGCGGTAACGGCGCAGCAGGCGCAGGCGGTGGCGCGCAGATATCTCGCGCCTGACAAGATGATCGTGGTGGCGGTGGGCGACCGCGCGAAAATCCAGCCGCAACTCGATTCGCTCAAGCTGGGCAAGACCGAGCTGCGCGACAGCGACGGCCAGCTGCAGGAGCGCTGATCCTCTAGCGCGGCAGCGCGCGGGCGAGGACCTTGCGGTCATGGGTTTTTTCGACTAACATGTGAACGTATATTCACATGTTTATTATGAACAAGCACTCTCTTCCAGACGACTGGATCGACCAGCTCGCCGACCTGTTCCATCTGCTGGGAGATCCGACCCGGCTGCGTATCGTGCTCGCCTGCCTGGCGGAGCCGATCGCCGTGGGCGACATCGCCGCCTCGCTCGAATTGTCCAGCTCGCTGGTAAGCCACCACCTGCGCCTGCTGCGCGCGGCGCGCATCGTCAAGGCCGAGCGCCAGGGCAAGCAGGTTTTCTACTCGGCTGCCGATGCGCACATCAGCAACCTCCTGGCCAATATGGCCGAACACATCGCCGAACCGGCGCACCCGTCCGAAGCATGAGCATCCATCACCAACACAATCACGACCACGCGCATGACCACGATCACGGGCATGGACACGGCCACCACCACCACGCGGCGCCGGGCGACAATATGCGCGCCTTCGCGATTGCGGTGGCGCTCAACGCCCTGTTCGTCGTCGTCGAATTCGCCTATGGCTTCGTCGCCAATTCGACCGCGCTGATGGCCGATGCCGGCCACAACCTGTCGGACGTGCTGGGCCTGCTGATGGCCTGGGGCGCGGCCTTGCTGGCCAAGTCCAAGCCGGACGAACGCTACACCTACGGCTTGCGCAGCTCCTCGATCCTCGCCGCGCTGGCCAATGCCCTGCTGCTGCTGGTCGCCTGCGGCGCGATCGGGTGGGAAGCGGTGCTGCGCTTTACCAGCCCGCCGCCGGTGGCCGGGCTGACCGTGTCGATCGTCGCCGCCATCGGCGTGCTGGTCAATGGCTTCTCGGCATTGCTGTTCATGGCCGGCCGCAAGGACGACCTGAACGTGCGCGGCGCCTACCTGCACATGGCGGCCGACGCGGCGATCTCGCTGGGCGTCGTGGTGTCGGGCCTGATCATCATGTGGACCGGCTGGGCGTGGCTGGATTCGGCGGTGAGCCTGGTGATTGTCGTGCTGATCGTCGCCGGGACCTGGTCCCTGCTGCGCGAATCGGCGCAGCTGATGCTGGCCGCCGTGCCGCCGCATATCGATGCGGCCAAGGTACGCACCTTCCTGATGCAGCGGCCCGGCGTGAAAGAGGTGCACGACCTGCACATCTGGGCGATGAGCACGACGGAGGCAGCGCTGACGGCGCACATCGTGATGCCGGAAGGTTATCCGGGCGATGCGGCGATCGATGCGATCGTCGAGCAGCTAAGGCATGATTTCAAGATCCACCACTGCACGCTGCAGGTGGAAGAAGGCACGACCGATCATGGCTGCGTGCTGCATGGGGCGCATTGAGGGTACCGCCCCCGCCAATAAAAACGCGTCATTCCCGCGAAAGCGGGAATCCCATTTTGCTCGCCCTACGGTATGGCTTGCTGAATCGGTGCGCTTGGGAAATGGGGTTCCCGCCTGCGCGGGAACGACGTTCATTCGCAAGCGATTACGTATCCAGGTTGGCAAACAGCGCCGTACTGAGATAGCGTTCGCCAAACGAGGGGATGACGGTCACGATCATCTTGCCCGCGTTCTCAGGACGCCGCGCGACCTGCACCGCGGCCCACAAGGCCGCACCGGATGAAATGCCGACCAGCAGCCCTTCCTCGCGCGCGGCCGCGCGGGCCGTCTCGAAGGCGTCGTCGTTCCTGACCGTGATGACCTCGTCATACACCTTGGTATTGAGCACTTCCGGCACGAAGCCCGCGCCCAGGCCCTGGATCGGGTGCGCCCCTTTCGTCCCCTTCGACAGCATCGGCGACGCTTCCGGCTCGACCGCGATTGCCCGGAAGCCCGGCTTGCGCGCCTTGATGACCTCGCCAACGCCGGTAATGGTGCCGCCAGTGCCGACACCGGCCACGAGGATGTCCACCTTGCCGTCGGTATCGCGCCAGATTTCCTCCGCCGTGGTGCGGCGGTGCACTTCGGGATTGGCGGGATTGTTGAATTGCTGCGGCATGAAGCAGTTGGGATCGGCCGCGACGATTTCCTCGGCGCGGCGGATGGCGCCGGCCATGCCTTCCGAGCCCGGCGTGAGCACGAGCTCGGCGCCGTAGGCCCGCAGCAGCATGCGCCGCTCGCGGCTCATGGTTTCAGGCATCACCAGCCGGCAGCGGTAAGCGCGCGCGGCGCACACCATCGCCAGCGCGATGCCGGTGTTGCCGCTGGTGGGCTCGACGATGATGGTATTGGGGCCGATGCGCCCGGCCGCCTCGGCCGCTTCGATCATCGACAGGCCGATGCGGTCCTTGACGCTGTGCGCCGGGTTGTAGAACTCGAGCTTGGCGAGCACCTCGGCGCCCGCGCCGTGCGCCAGGCGGCGGATACGCACCAGGGGAGTGTTGCCGATCAGTTCCGTGACATCGTTCGCGATACGCATGGCCGGCCTCCCGCTGGTGGTGTTGGAGCTGGTTTACTTCACGTCCAGCAGTTCCACGTCGAAGATCAGGTCGGCGTTGGGCGGGATGGCGCCGCCGCCGGCACCGCGCACGCCGTAGGCCAGCTCGCTCGGGATGATGAGGGTGCGCTTGCCGCCGACCTTCATGCCGGCCACGCCCTGGTCCCAGCCCTTGATGACCATGCCGGCGCCGAGCTTGAACTCGAGCGGCTCGCGGCCGATGGAAGAATCGAACTTCTTGCCGCGGTGGCTGGACAACATCGGCTTGTAGAACCAGCCGGTGTAGTTGACGACGACGGTCTTGCCGGGCTCGGCTTCCTTGCCCTTGCCGACCACGTGGTCGGTGATTTGCAGCTGCGGGCCTTGCGGCTGGGCCTGGCCGGTGGCGGTGGCTTGCGCGCTGCCGGCCTTGTCGGCGCCGGCGGCGGGCTGGCCGCCCTCTTGCGCGCCGGCGGTGGCGGCGGCGAACAGCAGGGCGATACATACGGAACGACGGATCATGTTGGCTCTTTCGTCAGTGAAAAGATTTCAAACCGATCCTTATGATAACAAGGCAGCTTCCTGTTGCACAGTTTCCAAGGGTGCGGGGGCATTGGCGGCCTCGGCCATGCGGCGCAGCACGTGGCCGGCCGCGACCATGCCGAAGGTCGCGGTCACCACCATACCCGATCCGAATCCCGCACAATTGAGGCCGGTCACGCTGTTGGCGTCCATCGCGCAGGCATCGCCGCTGTCCGGATAGCGCAGCGGTTCCGTCGAGAACACGGCGTCGATGTGGTACTTGTTTTTCTCGCCTTTCGCGAAGCCGTAGTGGGCGCGCAGGATCTTGCGCACTTTTTTCAGCAGCGGCTCCTGCTCGGTGCGGCCGAGGTCGCGCACTTCGACGCGGGTCGGGTCGAGCTGGCCGCCGGCGCCGCCGCTGGTCAGCAGCGGAATCTTGTGCCGGCTGCAGTAAGCGATCAGCGCGGCCTTGGCCTTCACGCCGTCGATGGCGTCAATCACGTAATCGTAGCGGTCCACGCCGATCATGGTGTCGAGATTGTCCTGGTCGATGAAGTCCTCGACCAGCGTGACCTCGCAAAACGGATTGATCTCGGCGATACGGCGCTTGAGCGCCTCGATCTTCGGCAGGCCGATGGTCGAGGACAGCGCCTGGATCTGGCGGTTGATGTTGGACTCGGCCACGTTGTCGAGGTCGATCAGGGTCAGCTGGCCGATGGCGCTGCGCGCCAGCGCCTCGACCACCCACGAGCCGACGCCGCCGACGCCGATCACGCAAACGTGCGCCGTGCGGAATCGTTCCAGCGCACGCTCGCCGTACAGGCGCGCGATGCCGCCGAAGCGGCGTGCGAAGTCGACTTCGTCCTCCAGCGCGGCGGCCAGAATTTCGGAATTGCTTGTGCTCATTCCTGAATTTTAGCGGACGTTTCCGTACGGACTGGCCTAAAATAGCTCTTCGTCAAGCAAATATTTTTCTCCTGCCAGAAACCCGCACATGCAGAACCTTCTTCCCGACGCCGCGCCCGGATTCGACCAGCCGATCGCCGTGCTCAAGCATTGCCATGGCCGCATCCGCAAGCAGCTCGCCACCCTCGACAAGCTGCTGGCCCACCTGCCCGCGCATGGCGCCGACCAGCAGGCCCGGCAGGCCGCCACGGCCATCCTCAACTATTTCGACAAGGCTGCCCACCTCCACCACGAGGACGAAGAGCGCGACCTGATCCCCACGCTGCGCGCGGTGGCGACGGGCGAGGACGCGGCCACGCTGGACGCGCTGGTGCCGGGCATCTTGCAGGATCACCAGGAAATGGATGCTTTGTGGAATGCGCTGCGCCCGGAACTGCGGCTGATCGCGGAAGGCAGCGGCAGCGCGCTGTCCGCCGACAACGCGCAACGTTTCGGCGAGCGTTACGCGGCTCACATGGAGCGCGAGGAAAGCATGATCGCGCCGATGGCGCTGCGCCTGTTCAGCCCGCAGCAGAT
>JAEWEK010000010.1 GCA_023389425.1 Pseudomonadota bacterium
GGTTGCTATAGTCGCCCCGGCGATCAGCGATTGCGGCGCGCGAAATCGTCCATGAAGTTGGCCAGCATCCCGGCTGCCGACAGCTCCAGTCCGTTGTAGATCGAGGCACGGATGCCGCCCACGCTGCGGTGGCCGTTCAGTCCCGAGAATCCCGCATCGGCCGCTTCGTCGAGGAAGCGCTGCTCGATGGCGGCACTGGGTAGCGTGAACACGACGTTCATCAGCGAGCGGTCGGCCGCGGCGGCGCGGCCGTGGTAGAAGCCGTGGCTGGCGTCGAGCGCCTTGTACAGCACTTCGGCCTTTTTCGCATTGGTGGCCGCGATGCCCGGCAGGCCGCCGGCTTCGTCGCGCAGCCAGCGCGTCACCAGCAGGATCACGTAGATCGCGAACACCGGCGGCGTGTTCAGCACCGAGTTGGCATCCGCTTGCGCGCGGTAGTCGAGGAAGGTCGGCACGTCGCCCTTCATCTTGTTCAGCAGTTCGTCGCGCAGCACGACCACGGTGACGCCGGCCGGGCCGATGTTCTTCTGCGCGTGGGCGTAGATCAGCGAGAAGCGGTCGAATTCACCGGGACGCGACAGGAAATCCGAGGACATGTCGCAGATGCGCGGCACGTCGTCGCGGCCGACCATGCGGTGGAACTGCAGGCCTTCGACCGTCTCGTTGGAGATGTAGTGCAGGTAGGGCGCATCGGCGTCGAGCGCGAGTTCGGCATCGGTGGGCAGGTGCGAGAAGCCGCTTGCCTCGCCACTCCATGCCACGTCGACCAGGCCTTCGCGCCGCGCTTCCGGCAGCGCCTTGCCGCTCCAGTAGCCGGTGTGCAGGTACTGGGCCGGCACCGGGCTGCCGCGCAGGAGGTTCATCGGCACCATCGAGAACTGCTGCGTCGCGCCGCCTTGCAGGAACAGCACGCGGTAGCCATTCTCGAGGCCGAGCAGGACCTTGATATTGGTTTCCAGCTCCGCGACCACCGAGGCGAACCAATCCGAACGATGGCTGATGCCGAGGATCGACAGGCCGACGTCCGGCACCGACACGATCGCCTCGCGCACCTGTTCGAGGACGGTTTCGGGCAGGGCGCCCGGGCCGCCGGAGAAGTTCAGGCTGTTGAGCTGGTTCGGGCTGAGCATTTTCATGATGGTTCGCTTTCGGTGGCGGCTGCACGCAGCCGGTACAGGTAATCTTCAAAGGCGTGACGCAGCTTCGCCATGTGCACGTGCTTGAACGGGAACAGCGCCAGCGAGTCCATCGAGTGCACGACCATCACGTGGTCGATCTCGAAAACGAGGAGCTGGCCGTCGCGCGTTTCGGCGCAGTCGATGCACAGGTAATCGAGGCCGCAGCGCTCGTAAATGGCGCGCAGGGCGACCGCGTGGCGCTGCTTGAATTCGTCGAAGCGGTCCATGAACGCTTCTTCCTCGCGGCGCTTGGCGGCGTCTTCGTACATGCCGGCGTTTAGGTAGTGCACCATCCAGTGCGAGGACACCGCCATGTGGCTCACGTAGGGCACGCCGTCGAGCAGGGCGACGCGGATTTTTCGGAACTGGCCATCCGCGCCGCTGTAGTCGACGAAGGGCGACACGTACAGTTCGGGCGCGTGCACCTGTTCGAGGTAGCTCGCCAGTTCGGCGGCGTCGGCCACGCGCGCGAGGCCATGGCCGCCCTGCGAGCCGAACGGCCGCACGATGATGGGGAAGGCGGCCGGTCCGCAGGCGTCGCCCTTGGCCAGCGCGGCCTGTTCGACGGCGCCGCGCGGCATCTGGTAAGTGAGCGGCATCACCAGGCCCGGCACGTCCTGCAGCATCCGGCTTGCATGGCTGCGCTCCGTGTTGGCGATGAAGGCAGGCCGGTTGATGACGGGGCGCGGCCACTGTTCGAGGATCGGCGCGAGGTGGGCCAGGTAAGGCGAGTTGAGGTCGCTGTCCGAGAACGCGACCAGCAGCGCGTCATGCTCGGGCAGCGGCATCGGAAACACTGCATCGGGCGAGACGAAGTGGCAGATCAATTCGACCGGCGAGTCTTCCAGCAGGCAGTCGAGCGGCGTGTTCTCGGCCAGGTTCCCGGGCGCCATCAGCATCAGCAAACGGAAGGTGGCGGGCTGGCTCGATGCGCGGGTGTAGGTGCGCTGCATGTCGAGCGCCTGCCGCTGGACGGCGGTGCCGGGCTGTTCGAGTTCGAGCGCGTACATCGCGGTGGACAGGTTCATCCACAGGCAGGCGTTGTCCTCCTCTCGGCTGGCGGCATCGAGCAGCAGCTGCGCCAGGCCGCGCAGGTCGCCGCCATTGATGCTCATGCGCAGGATCGGCGCCAGGCCGATGAACTCGGAGCGCGCGCGTGCGGCGACGGCAGCGATGGCTTCCAGCGGGGTGTCGGTTATGTGCATGAATACGAAAAGCGGTCACTCGGCGCAAGGCGCAACGGTAGCGGAAACGCGATTATAGGTTTGGGGTGGCACAGGCTTAACGCGGATAAGACAGGGTATCCGCCCCGACCTCGGCATTTTGAGCGCGGCGCGGCCTGCCGGATTTGAATGGCTGCGCATTCGGCACGGCGGTGCGAAAATGGCATGATTGAGAACCGCTGACCTTGGAGTGGCAATGAATTCTTTTCCCAGCTGGGTGCTGTTTGCGCTCGGATCGGCCTTTTTCGCGGCCTTGACTGCCTTGTTCGGCAAGCTCGGCGTGGCCGGCATCAATTCGAACATGGCCACCTTCATCCGTACCATCGTGATCCTCGCCGTCACGGCGGGCATCCTGTCGATGCGCTCCGAGTGGGAGAAGCCGGGCAAGATATCGACGTACAGCTGGGTGTTCCTGGTGCTGTCGGGGATTGCCACGGGGCTGTCGTGGCTGTGTTATTACCGGGCGCTGCAGCTGGGGCCGGTCAGCAAGGTGGCGCCAATCGACAAGCTGTCGGTGGCGATCGCGATCTTGCTGGGGATTGCGTTTGCGGGAGAGCAGCTGACCTGGCAGGTGGCGCTGGGCGGGGCCTTGATTGTGGCGGGGTCGGTGGTGATCATCCTGTTTTGATCGAGGCGCGTTCATGTAAGCGCTGTCTGCGTTAGTGTTGGAAGTGATTCGTCGTTCCGGCGGAGGCCGGAACCCATGCTGAGTGCGCGTGCTTGCAGCTCTCGCCGCAGCCGCGATTCAATATGCTCAGTATGGGTCCCGGCCTGCGCCGGGACGACGTGCTCAAGTCAACAATTAACGCGGACAGCGCCTTTCATTTACGCGCTGTCTGCGTTAAGTGTTGGAAGTGATTCGTCGTTCCGGCGGAGGCCGGAACCCATGCTGAGTGCGCGTGCTTGCAGCTCTCGCCGCAGCCGCGATGCTCTAGTCAACAATTAACGCGGACAGCGCCTTCAGTTACGCGCGTCGATCCTGTAATTCCACGCGGCCAACTGCTGGCGCTTCTTGCCCGGTAGCGTGAAGGCCTGCTTCTCGCCCGACAGGTTCACCACCACGGTCACCACATCGCGCTCCTTCTGCCGCCTGAACGCGAACACCTTGTCGTTGCCGGTCTCGAGCACTTCCGCTTCGGCGCCGTACTGGCCATTCCACAGCGCCGGATGCTCGTGCTTCAGCTCGAGCAGCTGCGCGTAGAACGGCGCGTACTGGTAGTTCTTCCACTCGATCGGATCCTTCTGGAAGAACTCCAGCCGTTTGTCGAGTCCCGATTCCTGGCCGTCGTAAATCAGCGGCATGCCCGGCAGCGTCATGGCCAGCACCGACATCGCCTTGAACGCCGGGCCGTAGAGTTCCTTGTCGCTGCCGTCCCACGAGTTCTTGTCGTGGTTGGTGGTGAAGCGCATGCGGTAGGCGTCGCGCGGGAAGTGCTGGGGCGGGGCGGCGAGGAAGTCCTTCAGCGAGCGCGCGTCCGCCTCGCCTTTCGCGATCTTCACGAACAGCTCCCAGGTGTCCCAGCCGTAGGTCATGTCGAAAGCATGCTCGTGCTGGTCGGGCTTGTCGCCTTCGGCCAGCATGAACACGGGCTTGATGCGGTCCAGTTCGGCGCGCGCGTGGTTCCAGAACGCGGTCGGCACGTTGTTGGCGACGTCGCAGCGGAAGCCGTCGATGTCGGCCTCACGCAGCCAGAAGGCCATCGCGTCGGTCATGCCTTTCCACAGGGCTTTGTTGGAGTAGTCGAGGCCGGTGACGTCGGTCCAGGATTCGTTGCCCATCGTCACCGGATAGATCTCGCCCTTGTCGTTTTTCAGGTACCAGTCGGGATGTTCGGTGACCCAGGGGTTGTCGAAGGCGGTGTGGTTCGGCACCCAGTCGATGATGAGGTGCATGCCGAGCGCGTGCGCCTTCTTCACCAGCGATTTGAAGTCCTCAAGCGTGCCGAATTCCGGATTGACTGTTGTGTAGTTTTGCACCGCGTAGTAGCTGCCCAAGGGGCCTTTCCGGTTCTTTTCGCCAATGGGGTTGATGGGCATGATCCACAGGATGTCGACGCCCATCTTCTTCAGCCTCGGCAGCTGCGCGGCAAAGGCGTTGAAGCTGCCTTCGGCCGTGAACTGGCGGATGTTTACCTCGTAGATATTGGCGTTCTTCGACCATGCGACGTGCTGCATGCCGGTCGGCGGCGTGCTCGCCTGGGCCTGCGCGGAGGCGCTGGGAAAACTGGTGCAGACGGCCATCGCCAGCGCGCACAACAGGGGAGCGGGGTGTCTCATGGTCTCGACCTCATTCGAAGTAGTTTGACTACATTATGCACGTATTCCAGCTTCTACTTGGAAATTTCGAGGAAATGTAGAGAATGAAGCTAAGCCGTCAGAGAATGCCGACAAAAAATCGAGAACATTTGAGCCATAGTTTGTGAGATTTTGGACAGATGAAGTTGCTGGTGAAAAGGCTAAATTGGCGTAAAGAGGAAAACGCCATGATCAAGTCCATTTTCGCTGTTGCTGCCATGGGAGGATGTGCGGCGCTGGCTTGTGCGCAGAGCCAGGAGGGCACGTCCGTGTACGCGCGCGAGCAGCCGGCGGCGGTGCGGCCGCCGCCAGCGCAGGGCCCCGTGCCCAATGGCGGTGGCTGGTGGTTCGGCTCGCTCGGCAAGGATGGCGCCCTGTATCCCGTGGGCCGCGAGTACAGCCTGGAATACCTCGCACTGGCCGACGTGGGCGACCCGTACGGCGGCAGCGCGGCAGGGCACGCCGCCGGCGTCATCGCCAACGGCATCCGGCGCGACGACAGCAGTGTCCAGTACTATCGTCCGCCCGTGAATGGCTTGTCGGGCGGCGCCTCGTATGCGCGCGACGATACGCGCGATCCGTCCAATCGCGCCTGGGGCATGTCGCTCGCGTATTCCTTCGGCCCCATCACCTTGCGGGCGGCGCATCAGAACAAGCATGTGGCCAAGGTCAGGCTGTACGACCTCGCTGGCAATAATATGGAGGCGAAGAACTCGCTCGTTGCCGCCAATGTCCGCTTCAAATGGGGCACGGCGTATGCGGCGTTCAGCGCCAACAGCGGCTGGGGCACCACGCCATTGTTCAATCCCGACAATCCCTACAGCGCGTCGATGGCGGCCACACCGTCCACCGACAGCCGCGACACGATGGTCGGCGTCGCCTTGCCGCACGGCCACCTGACCTGGCTGGCCTCCTTCGTCCACCGGAATGACCGCGACCTGGCCAACCGCGATGCCAACGAGCTCGCGTTCGGCGCGTCCTACGCCATGAATCGGCGCACGGATTTCTACGCGGCCTATTCCTACACGCAAAACCTGTCGATCGCCGGCGTGCCGCGCACCAGCTACGATGCCCGCGGCCGCACCAGCTCGGCACTGAGCTTCGGCCTGCGGCATTCGTTCTGAGCGCTGCGCCGGTTCAAGTCGAATTTCGGTAGCCTGTAGTGATGGCATAACCATCTACAGGAGACCCGACCATGACTGGCAGCAGCACTCTCGATCCCGACAACTTTCCCGAACGCCCAGACCGCAGCCTTGGCCGCGGCAAGGGTACCGACGCGCTTGGTCCCAGCGATATTTCCGACACCGGCAGCGACGTGGTGGGCGGCTCCGGCTTCGCCGGCAATCTCGACGATGACCAGCTCATCCACCTCGACCAAGGCACCACCGACGACATGGAAGCCAGCCGCGCGGGCGGCACGGCCGGACCGGACGTGGGCGACGCCAACTTCCAGGGCGACAGCGACTCCGGCGGCACCGGCGAGCGCGCCACGGCCGGCCGCGACACCATCGTGCGCGATGGCGCCGATATTTCGACCGACCACATCGAGGTCATCCCCGATACGCCGCTCAGCGACGAGGATACCGAGTTCCTATCGAGCCAGCCGCCGGGACAGGCCCCACGCCGCAAATAGCGCGCCGCCACCGAGCACGGCCGCCGCCAGCGGCTTCGAGCGGAGCGCGAGAGCGGTATAGGGCGAATGTTCGTGCACCGCCCCCATGCCCTGGCGCTGCCGCAATTCGCTGGACTGGTCCGGGGCATGGAGGGCGTCGCGGCGGCCGGGCGCGCTGTGCTGGCCCGACTGCTGCTGGCGGAAGGAGCGCGGCATCGTGAATTCGCCCACCGCCGCCAGCCTGGAGAGCCCGCCCACGTAGATGTCGCGCTTGGGATGCCGGGCCGCATACAGGATCGCTTCGGCCACCAGTTCCGGCGCGTAGATCGGCGAGGGCAGGGCGGGCTCCTTGTCCATGTAGTTCTTGGCGTGCACGGTGAACATGGTGTCGATGGCCGCAGGCCGCACCAGCGTGACCGAGATCGGTGCGCCATCCTTTTCCAGTTCCAGGCGCAAGGCGTCGGTGTAGGCCTTGACCGCATGCTTGGAGGCGGCGTAGATCCCCTGCAGCGGAATGGCGCGGTCGGAGACTTCGCTGCCGAGATTGATGAGGGCGCCGCCGCCGCGCGTCTTCATGCGCTTGACCGCTTCCAGCGAGCCGTAGACCACGCCCCAGAAATTCGTTTGCATCAGGCGCTGCTGGTCTTCGATGGCCACTTCCTCCAGGCGACCGAAGATGGAGATGCCGGCGTTGTTGACCCAGGTGTCGATGCGGCCGAAGCGTTCCATCGCCGTCTGGCCGATGCGCTCGACGTCTTCCTGCTTGCCGACGTCGGCAGCGACGGTGGCGACCTGCGTGCCTTTGCGGCGCAGCTCGCTGGCCAGCTGGTCGAGCGCATCGGCGCTGCGTGCGGCCAGTACCAGGCGCGCACCCTGGTCGGCGGCCATCCGGGCGGTGGTGAGGCCGATGCCGCTGGTGGCGCCGGTGATGACCATGACTTGTTCGTCGATCTTGCGGAGATTCACTGCCATGACTTCCTCCCTGGTGTGGTTCACAAGAAGGACCGGCGGCGGCGCAAAGCGTTCCCCGCGCGGCGCCGGCCATTCATGAACAATCATGATCGTGGCCGTCGCCGGTATTTCAAGTCATTTTTGGCCGGGCTGGTAGATCTGGTCGAACAGGCCGCCATCGGAGAAATGGACCTTCTGCGCCTGGGTCCAGCCGCCGGCCACTTCTTCGATGGTGAACAATTTGATCGACGGGAACTGCGCCGCGTATTTTTTGGAGAACTGCGGCACGGCGGGGCGGTAGTAGTGTTTGGCGATCAGTCGCTGCGCTTCATCGGTGTAGAGGAAGGCGAGATAGGCTTCGGCCACGCGGCGGGTGCCGTGCTTGTCGGCATTCTTGTCGACGACGGCGACCGGCGGCTCGGCCAGGATGCTGACCGAGGGCGCGACGATGTCGAACTTGTCGCCACCCAGTTCGCGCTTGGCGAGCAAGGCTTCGTTTTCCCAGGCGATCAGCACGTCGCCGATGCCGCGCTCGACGAAGGTGGTGGTGGCGCCGCGGGCGCCGGAATCGAGGACCGGCACGTTGCGGTAGAGCCTGGCGAGGAAATCGCGTGCGCTCGCTTCGTTGCCGCCCGGTTGGCGCAGTGCGTAAGCCCAGGCCGCAAGGTGGTTCCAGCGCGCGCCGCCGGAGGTCTTGGGATTCGGCGTGATAACGGACACGCCCGGCTTGACGAGGTCGTTCCAGTCCTTGACTCCCTTGGGGTTGCCCTTGCGGACGAGGAAGACAATGGTCGAGGTATAAGGCGAGCTGCGATAGGCGAGCTTCTGCTGCCAGCCGTGCGCGATAAGGCCGCGTTCGCTGATAGCATCGATGTCATACGCCAGCGCGAGCGTAACGACATCCGCGCCGAGCCCGTCGATGACTGCGCGGGCTTGCTTGCCCGAGCCGCCATGCGACTGGCGAATGGTGACGGTGTCGCCGGTTTTGGCCTTCCACTGGCGGGCGAAGGCGGCGTCGATATCCTGGTACAGCTCGCGTGTCGGGTCGTACGACACATTGAGCAGGGTGACGTCCGCCGCGAAGGCTGACGCATGGACCAGCAGCGCGAGCGCGGCTAGCCAGGGTGTGATTTTACGGATCTGCATTGTGCTCTTTCGTTGCGGCGGAAAACTGCAGAGTAGTGCGCCGCACAAGGAAAGAACACGAATGAATTCCGATAACCATATGCGCTTTTTAAGCGCGGCGCCCTTACTGTGCCTTGGACAAAATGAGCAGCCAGCGGCCGAACAGCAGGACTTCGACATGGCCGGGCTCGACGCCGGTATCGCATTCGATGATGGGATTGACCGGGTAGAAGCGCTTGCGGAAATCACGCGTGACCAGCACCTCGCGCTTGCCGAGGCGCAGCAGGAACGGGGTGGGGGCGTATTGCATACCGAAGGAGCTGTTCAGAGTGGTCATGACGAAATCCTTGTTAGCGTTGTTGGTGGAGTGGCTACAGAATAGCACAACTACTGTATAAATCCACAGGTACTGTATAAAAAACCAGTCGGCATGAAAAGTTGTCGTTTTTTCGTCAATGGCCCAACATCACGGTCCATGGGAGACCCTTCTTTGTATTCACGGCCGGCGCGTGACCATCTCGTGACAGGATTGCTGGCGGCGCTCGTCGCGGGCGCGCTATTCGGGCTGATCGCGTGGGAGGTCCAGGCCGCTTCGCCGATCACGCAGCTCGACGGGCAGCTGGCGCAGTGGTTCCACGTCCATGCCACGCGCGGCGTCACGCTGGCGATGCTGGCCATTACGTGGATGCACAGCAGCGGCGGCATCCTGGCGATGACCGCTGTGGGTGCGGGCTTGCTGTACCGGCGGCGGCTGAACGACTGGCTGGTCGCCCTGATCGTCACCGTGCCCGGCGGCATGCTG
>JAEWEK010000093.1 GCA_023389425.1 Pseudomonadota bacterium
TCGTTGTCCTTCAGGTCGGCCCATTCGGCTTCGACCTGGCGCGCGAATTCCTCCGCGCCGAGCGATTTGACGAGGATCTTGATGCGGGCCTTGTGCTTGTTGTCGCGGCGGCCGTGCTCGTTATAGACGCGCATGATGGCCTGGATGTAGGTGAGCAGGTGCTGCCACGGCAGGAAGTCGCGGATCACGCTGGCCAGGATGGGCGTGCGTCCCAGGCCGCCACCGACGGCGACGCGGAAGCCGATCTCGCCGGCATCGTTCTTGACGATGTTCAGGCCGATGTCGTGGATGGCGATGGCCGCGCGGTCTTGCATGGCGCCATTGACGGCGATCTTGAACTTGCGCGGCAGGCCGATGAATTCAGGGTGGAAGGTGCTCCACTGGCGGATGATTTCGCAGTAGGGGCGCGGATCGACGATCTCGTCCGCCGCCACGCCGGCGAATTCGTCGGTGGTGGTGTTGCGGATGCAGTTGCCTGAAGTCTGGATCGAATGCATCTCGACTTGCGCCAGGTGTTCGAGGATGTCGGGCGACTGCTCCAGCTCCATCCAGTTGAACTGGAGATTGGTGCGGGTGGTGAAGTGGCCATAGCCGCGGTCGTACTTGCGGGCGATGAAGGCCAGCTTGCGCAGCTGCCTGGAGGCCAGCAGGCCATAGGGAATGGCGATGCGCAGCATGTAGGCATGGCGCTGGTTGTACAGGCCGTTCTGCAGGCGCAGCGGCAGGAACTCTTCCTCCGTCAGTTCGTTCGCGAGGCGGCGGCGCACCTGGTCGCGGTACTGGGCGACGCGTTCGCGGTAGATCAGGCGGTCGTAATGGTCGTATTGGTACATGAGCAATCCTCGCAACCCGCCGGACGCGGGGTGTGTTAGTTCATGCTCAATGGTACGGAGGCCTCCCTATATTCCCAACTATTGAGAATTTATTTGCTTATATTCGTCCATTGCATAAGCAAGCTACAATACGACGTAGACAGATTACAAATTCACGGCAATGAACCTTCACCAACTGCGCTTCGTCCGCGAAGCCGTGCGCCAGAACTTCAACCTGACCGATGCCGCCAAGGCATTGTTCACCTCGCAACCAGGGGTGTCCAAGGCGATCATCGAGCTGGAAGAGGAGCTGGGGGTGGACATCTTCACGCGCCACGGCAAGCGCATCCGCGGCCTGACCGAGCCGGGCAGGCTGGTGCTGCAGTCGGTCGAGCTGATCATGCAGGAGATCGACAGCCTCAAGCGCATCGGCAAGGAATACGCGGCGCAGGACAGCGGCAGCTTCACCATCGCCACCACCCACACCCAGGCGCGCTACATGCTCCCCAAGGTGGTGCAGGGTTTCATGGCCAGGTATCCGAAGGTACGATTGTCTTTATTGCAAGGAAATCCGCGCCAGATCGCCGACATGGTCAAGAACGACCAGGCCGACCTGGCCATCGCCACCGAGTCGATCGCGGCGGTCGACGGGCTGATCACGCTGCCGTGCTACCAGTGGGAACACGTGCTGGTGGTGCCGCAGGAGCATCCGCTGCTGCGCTCGCAGGCGGTGTCGCTGGAGGAAATTGCCACCTATCCGGTGATCACCTATGACGCGGCCTTCGCCGGACGCAGCCGGATCGACCACGCCTTCGGCCTGCGCAACCTGAAGCCGGACGTGCTGCTGGAGGCGATCGACGCCGACGTCATCAAGACCTATGTGGAGCTGGGGATGGGCGTGGGCATCATCGCCGGCATGGCCTTCGATCCCGAGCGCGACCGCAACCTGCGGGCGATTCCGGTGGGGCACTTGTTCGGCATGAACGTATCGCGCGTGGCGGTGAAGCAGGGGGCTTACCTGCGCAGCTATATCTATACCTTCATCGAGCTGCTGGCGCCGACCCTGAACCGCAAGATGGTGGAGGCGGCGATGCGGGGCGGGGAGAACTACGAGCTGTAATCAGCCGTACTGATTGCAATAAGTAAGAACGTCGTCCTCGCGCAGGCAGGGACCCCATTGTTGTGCAAAATGGGGTTACCGCCTGCGCGGGAACGACGTTCTTGTTCGACGTCCCGTCTGAAGCTTAGAACGAGTGGCGGATACCCACGTTGAACACCGACGGATCCGTACCGGCCTTGCCCGGTGCCAGCTTGACCGACGAGGAATTCAGCGCGAAGTTGCCCAGGTTATTGTTGTCCATGCGGGCGTAGCCGGTGTAGATGTTGGTACGCTTCGACAGCGCGTAGCTGTAGTCGATGTTGAAGCCCTTGCCGCGCGCGCCGTTCTCGATCTTGTTCTGCTGGTAGTTCACGAAGAACTTGCCCGCGCCCATGCTGTAGGCGGCGCCGATATTGTACTGGTCGAACTTGTTGTTCGCGCCAGCCGGATCCTGCTCCAGCCAGTTGCCCTTCACTTCGAAGTCGCCGAACTTGTAGCCGGCGCCGACGGCGTATTCCTTGGTGTCGCCGGCAACGTTATTGTTGTTGGTGTGGTAAGCGCCGCCCACGTACAGGCCGCCCTGCGCGTATTCCAGTCCGATGCCCTTCAGGTCGCTCTTCGGCTGGTTCGAGGCGGTTTCGCCGGCGGAGTAGGCGGCCAGCACCGTGAAGCCCGACATCGCATTGCTGCGGTAGTTGACCGAATTCGACAGGCGGCGGGTCAGGTAGTTGAAGGCCGACAGGTTGCTGCCGTAGAAGCCCTGGCCGGTGATGTCGGTGGCGCCGGCCACCGACGCGATCGGCGAGTACTCGCGGCCGACGGTCACGGTGCCGAAGTCGCCTTGCAGGCCGACCACCGAGCGGCGGCCGAACAGGGCCGAGTCGCCGGCGCCGGTATCGATCGAGGTGCCCGCTTCCAGGTTGAACAGGGCTTTCATGCCGTTGCCCAGGTCCTCGGTGCCGCGAAAGCCGAAGCGGCTGCTCGACTGGTTGCCCGAATTGACCACGGTGTGGCGGTCCACGCCATTGTTTTCCGACGACAGGGCCGCATCGACGATGCCGTAGATTTGTACATTGGTCTGCGCGAAGGCGGCCAGCGGGAGGGAAGCGAGCAGCGCGGCTGCCAGGTGTTTCTTCTGCATGGGTTCTCCATAGTTTTCGACAAGATGGCCCGGCGTTCGTGTGTGCACCGGGTGATCGCGGCGAATCTTATCGGACGGATATGTCCGTTTGATGACAGATGGAAATCTGTTGCAGAAGCGATGCCGGCGCCGGCGCCTTATTCGACGATGTGGCCGGCCAGCGGCAGCACGATGTCGATGCGGGTGCCGGGCGGTTCGTCGCCCGCGATCGTGATGTCGCCGTGCATCGCCCAGACCCGTTCGCGCATGCCGACCAGGCCGAGCGACTGGGCTTTTTCCATGTCTTCGGCGCGGATGCCGCGGCCATCGTCCTGGAT
>JAEWEK010000150.1 GCA_023389425.1 Pseudomonadota bacterium
ACATGACGCTGCGCGCGCGCCGCTTCGCCAACCAGCTCCACGGCAGGTTCAAGCTGCCGGTCACGCTCGTCGACGAACGCTACTCGTCGGCCGTGATCCAGGCCAAGCGCGGCGAGATCATCGACGCCAAGGCCGCTGCCATCATTCTTCAACAATACCTGGATGAACATGTCCAACACTAGCAACTTCGACGCCGAAGCGCTGTACCGCGTCCTGCTCGAGCAGGTGCGGTCCGGCCTTGCCGGCGTGACCGATGCCGCGATCGTCGGCATCCACTCGGGCGGCGCCTGGCTCGCCGAACGCCTCGCGCGCGACCTCGGCCTGCAGGCGCGGCTCGGCTTCATCGACGTCTCGTTCTACCGCGACGACTACGCGAAGAAGGGCCTGCACCCGGACGTCAAGCCGACCCACATTCCGTTCAATGTCGATGGCGCGACCATCGTGCTGGTCGACGACGTGCTGTTCACCGGGCGCACCACGCGCGCCGCGATCAACGTGCTGTTCGACTACGGCCGCCCGCAGCGCATCCGGCTGGCCGCGCTGGCCGACCGCGGCGGACGCGAACTGCCGGTGGCGGCCGATTTCGTCGGCACCCGCGCGGAACTGGCGCCGGGCCAATCGCTCTCGCTGCAGAAGGAAGGCGACGGCCAACTCTCGCTCACGATCGAAGACGACAATGTTTAATCCCCAGCTGAACAAACACGGCGAGCTGCAGCACCTGCTGACCATCGAAGGCCTGCCCAGGAAAATCCTCGACCACATCCTCGACACCGCATCGAGCTTCGTCAGCATCTCGGACCGCGAAGTCAAGAAGGTGCCGCTCATGCGCGGCAAGAGCGTGTTCAACCTGTTCTTCGAGAACTCGACGCGCACCCGCACCACCTTCGAGATCGCGGCCAAGCGCCTGTCGGCCGACGTCATCAACCTGAACATCGCGGCGTCGTCCACCGCCAAGGGCGAGTCGCTGCTCGACACCATCGACAACCTGGCAGCGATGCACGCCGATATGTTCGTGGTGCGCCACTCGCAGTCGGGCGCGCCCTTCCTGATCGCGAAGCACCTGGACGACCATGGCCAGCACGACATCCACGTGGTGAACGCCGGCGACGGCCGCCACGCGCACCCGACCCAGGGCCTGCTGGACATGTACACGATCCGGCACTACAAGAAGGACTTCAGCAACCTGCGGGTGGCGATCGTGGGCGACATCCTGCACAGCCGGGTGGCGCGCTCGGACATCCACGCGCTGACCACGCTGGGCGTGCCGGAGATCCGCGCGATCGGCCCGGCCACGCTGCTGCCGGGCGGCCTGGAGCAGATGGGCGTGCGCCTGTTCTCCAACATGGACGAAGGGCTCAAGGATGTCGACGTCATCATCATGCTGCGCCTGCAGAACGAGCGCATGAGCGGCGCGCTGCTGCCGTCGGCGCAGGAGTACTTCAAGAGCTACGGCCTGACGCCGGAACGGCTGGCGCTGGCCAGGCCGGACGCGATCGTGATGCACCCGGGCCCGATGAACCGCGGCGTCGAGATCGATTCGGCGGTGGCGGACGGCGCGCAGGCGGTGATCCTGCCGCAGGTGACCTTCGGCATCGCGGTGCGGATGGCGGTGATGAGTATTTTGGCGGGAACCCACGGATGAAACTGCATATCAAGAACGGGCGGGTAATCGACCCGGCAAACGGCATCGACCAGGTCGGCGACCTGTACATCGCCGACGGCAAAGTGGCGGCGCTCGGCAGCGCCCCGGGCGGCTTCGCGGCCGACAGCACCATCGACGCCACCGGACTGGTGGTGGCGCCGGGGCTGGTGGACTTGTCCGCGCGCCTGCGCGAGCCGGGCTACGAATACAAGGCCACGCTGGCGTCGGAAGTGCGCGCCGCGATGCAGGGCGGCGTGACCACGCTGGTCTGCCCGCCGGACACCGATCCGGTGCTGGACGAGCCGGGCCTGGTCGAGATGCTCAAGCACCGCGCGCGCGGCCTGAACCAGGCCCACGTGCATCCGCTGGGCGCGCTCACGGTCGGCCTGAAAGGGCAGGCGCTGACCGAGATGGCCGAGCTGGCCGAAGCGGGCTGCGTCGGCTTTTCGCAGGCCGAGGTGCCGGTGACCGACACCGTGGTGCTGATGCGCGCGCTGCAGTATGCGAAGACCTTCGGCTTCACGGTCTGGCTGCGCCCGCAGGACGCCTTCATCGGCCGCGGCGGCGTGGCGCACAGCGGGCCGCTGGCCTCGCGCCTCGGCCTGTCCGGCGTGCCGGTGATGTCCGAGACCATCGCGCTGCACACGATCTTCGAGCTGGTGCGCGCCACCGGCGCCCGCGTGCACCTGTGCCGCATTTCGTCGGCCGCCGGCCTGGAGCTGATTCGCGCGGCCAAGAAGGAAGGGCTGCCGATCAGCTGCGACATCGGCATCCACCACCTGCACATGACGGATGCCGACATCGGCTTCTTCGACCCCAACGCACGCCTCGACCCGCCGCTGCGTAGCCAGCGCGACCGCGACGCCCTGCGCGCCGGCGTGCTGGACGGGACCGTGGATGCGGTCTGCTCGGATCACACGCCGGTGGACGACGACGAGAAGCTGCTGCCGTTCGGCGAGGCGTCGCCGGGTGCGACCGGGCTGGAGCTGCTGCTGTCGCTGATGCTCAAGTGGGTGGAGGATAAGCGCGACGCGGGCAAGGACGCGATGTCGCGTGCGCTGGCCAAGATCACCTCGGATGCGGCGCGGGTGGCGGGGCTGCCGGCGGGCGACCTGTCGGTTGGCGCGTGCGCGGACGTGGTGGTGTTCGATCCGGCCGCTCGCTGGACGGTGAACGCGTCGGCGCTGGCGAGCCAGGGCAAGCACACGCCTTTCCTTGGCTACGAGCTGGCGGGGCAGGTGAAGGCGACCATTGTGTCGGGACGTGTAGCGTTCCGGCGCTAGGCGCGGAAACGACGATACCTTTTCCATAAGTGATGCCGTCGTCGGCTGTGCGGAAGGAACGATAACTCTTCGACAAGTGATGCCATCGTCCCCGCGCAGGCGGGGACCCCATTTCTTAACGTCGCGTTAACGCCATATCCGGGCCCCAGCCCTCGCGCTCCCCATACATATACCTGTACAATTTGCCCCTGCCAGCGCCCGACAATGAGCGCGCGCGGCCATTTTGACCGGTACAACTTGAATATCACCCTCGCCTGGCGCCTTGCGCGCGCCATCCTCCACCTGCTGGCTGGCCTTGCCATCTGCGCCTTCGCGTTCCCGTGGGCCGGCGCATCGCTGCGCGCCCGCCTGACGCGGCACTGGTCGCGCCGGCTGCTGGCGCTGTGCCGCGTGCAGCTGGAGCCGATGGAACGGTCGCCGGCGCTGGAGCACGCGATGATCGTGGCGAACCACGTGTCCTGGCTCGATATCTTCGTCATCAATTCGGTGCATCCCTGCCGCTTCGTGGCCAAGGCCGAGATCCGCGCCTGGCCGGTGCTGGGCTGGCTGGTCGAACGCGCCGGCACCGTGTTCATCGAGCGCGGCAAGCGGCGCGACCTGCGCGGGATCTTCAAGGGCATGGTAGATGCGCTGCGCCAGGGCCAGCGCGTCGCCTTCTTCCCGGAAGGGACCACGGCGATGCAGGGCCAGGTGCTGCCCTTCCACGCCAACCTGTTCGAGGCCGCGATCGACGCCGGCGTCGCGGTACAGCCCTACGCGATCGAATACGTCGACGGCGCAGGCGAGCACCACACCTCGGTCGACTACGTCGGCGAGACCACCTTCGTCCGCAGTTTCATGGAGATCCTGTCCGGACCTCCGGTGCGCGCGCGCCTGAGCTGCCTGGCGCCGATCGGCACCGACGGCGCGCAGCGGCGCGAGCTGGCGGAGGTGGCGCGCAATGCCATCGCCGGGGCGCTGCACGCCCGTCCGGCGCCGCTGCTCGCAGGCGATGCCGCGCCCGCGGGCGCCTGAGCGTTCAGTTCTTCTTGCCGCCGTGTTCCCGGTATTCCGGGCAGTCCACCTGAAGCAGCGAGCGGTCGTCCAGGCACACGGCCGACAGCTTGCCGCCCCACACGCAGCCGCTGTCCAGGCCAATCACGTTCGGATGCATCACCAGCCCCAGCGCCGACCAGTGGCCGAACACCACCGTCACGTTCTCCGTCATCCGGTGCGGCAGCTCGAACCAGGGGTGCAGGCCCGAACCGGCAGGGCCGAAATCGCTTTCCTTGTGCGTGAAGTCCATGGTGCCGTCGGGCAGGCACAGGCGCATGCGGGTGAGCGCGTTGACGATGCAGCGCAGGCGCGCGATGCCGGCCAGCGCATCGTCCCAGCGGTTCGGCTCGTTGCCGTACATCTGGCCGAGGAAGTCGATCCAGCCGTCGCCGCGCAGCACCGCTTCGACTTCGGCGGCGAGCGCCATGGTCTGTGCGGCGGTCCATTGCGGCGCTACGCCGGCGTGTACCAGCAGGTGGGCATCGACGAACATGGCCAGCGGACGGTGGCGCAGCCATTCGATGAGCTCATCGCGGTCCGGCGCGGCGAGGATGTCGTCGAGAGTGTCGGACTTGCCGCGCTTTTGCGCGCCGACGGCGACCGCCAGCAGGTGCAGGTCGTGGTTGCCGAGCAGGGCTTCGACCCGGCCGCCGCTGCGGTCGGACAGCGCCTTCATGCGGCGCAGCGCTTGCAGCGACGCGGGGCCGCGGTTGATCAGGTCACCGACGAACAGGATGCGGGCGTCGCCCTCGGCGTCTTGTTGGATATGATCGAGCAGGAGCTGGGCCTCGTGGGCGCAGCCCTGCAAATCGCCAATGGCGTAAGTTCTCATGCTGTGGAATAAAATGCGGCTTTGGCCTTGAGCTTTTAACAGGATACTAAATGATTTTGGTGACGGGCGGTGCCGGGTTCATCGGTTCCAATTTCGTGCTGGACTGGCTTGCCGGTTCCGACGAGCCGGTCGTGAACTGCGACAAGCTGAACTACGCGGGAAACCGCGATAACCTGGCCTCGCTGTCTGGCGATGCGCGCCATGTGTTCGTGCGCGCCGACATTCTCGATCGCGCCACGATGGCGGCGCTGCTGCGCACCCATCGCCCGCGCGCCGTCCTGCATTTTGCGGCCGAAACCCACGTCGACCGCTCGATCCATGCGCCGGCCGATTTCATCGCCAATAACGTCAATGGCACATTTGCGCTGTTGGCGGAAGTGCAGGCATGGTGGTCCACGCTGGACGACGCGGGGCGCGGCGGCTTTCGCTTACTGCACGTGTCTACCGATGAAGTTTTCGGCGCGCTTGGCCCCGACGACGCGCCATTCACGGAGCAGTCGCGCTATCTGCCCAACAGCCCGTATGCGGCGTCGAAAGCGGCATCGGACCACCTGGTGCGCGCCTGGCACCACACTTACGGGCTGCCGACGCTGATTACCAATTGCTCCAATAATTACGGCCCCTTCCAGTTTCCGGAAAAACTGATCCCGCTGATGATCGCCAATGCATTATCCGGCGCCGTCTTGCCGGTGTATGGAGACGGCATGCAGGTGCGCGACTGGCTGCATGTGGGCGACCATTGCGCGGCCCTGCGGCGCGTGCTGGAAGCCGGCACGCCGGGCGAAAACTATCTGATAGGCGGGGCCAGCGAAACCAGCAATCTCGACGTGGTGCATACCGTGTGCGACGTGCTAGGCGAATTGGTGCCGAAACAGGGCGGCTATCGCGGCCAGATCGTGCACGTGGCGGACCGGCCGGGCCACGACCGCCGTTATGCGATCGACTTCGCCAGGATTCGCCGCGAACTTGGATGGACGCCGCGGGAAAGCTTCGCCAGCGGACTGCGCAACACCGTGCAGTGGTATCTCGATCATGCCGATTGGTGCGCGCGGGTGCGTTCCGGCGCTTATCTCGACTGGATCGACAGGAATTATTCGGGGCGGGAGCCGCAGCCATGACGCGGCGCGGGATTATCCTTGCCGGCGGATCGGGCACGCGCCTGTATCCGATGACGCTGAGCCTGTCGAAGCAGCTGATGCCGGTGTACGACAAACCGATGATTTATTATCCCTTGTCGACCCTGATGGAAGCGGGCATGCGCGAGATCCTGATTATCTCGACGCCGCAGGACATGCCGCGTTTCCGCGAATTGCTGGGCGATGGCGCGCAATGGGGAATCAGTTTGCATTACGCGGTACAGGCGGCGCCGGAAGGCATCGCGCAGGCGCTGGTGATCGGCCGCGCTTTCCTCGGCGGCGCGCCATCCGCGCTGATTTTGGGCGATAACATCTTCTATGGCCACGGCCTCGATGCGCAGCTTGTGCGTGCAAGCCGGCGCGAGGATGGTGCAACCGTGTTCGCCTATCACGTGCACGATCCCGAGCGTTATGGCGTCATCGCATTCGGTGCGGATTCCAGCGCGCTGTCGATCGAGGAAAAGCCGGCGGCCCCGGCATCGTCGTATGCCGTGACCGGCCTGTATTTCTACGATGGCGCGGCCAGCGATATCGCGGCGTCGATCCGGCCGTCCGCGCGGGGTGAACTTGAAATCACCGACGTCAATCGGGCTTATCTCGCGAACGGACGATTGCAGGTGGAAGTGATGGGCCGCGGCATGGCCTGGCTGGATACCGGCACCCACGAATCGCTGCTGGATGCGGCGCAATTCATCGCCACCATCGAAAAGCGCCAGGGACTGAAAGTGGGCGTGCCGGAAGAAATCGCTTTTCGCAAGGGCTATATCGGCGCCGAGGAATTGGAGCGCCTGGCCATGCCATTGCAGACCAGCGGCTATGGCCAGTACCTGATGCAAATCCTTCACGGCAGGGTGTTTTGATGAACATTATCCCCAGCGCGATTCCCGACTTGCTGCTCATCGAGCCGCAGGTGTTCGACGATGAGCGCGGCTTTTTCTACGAGAGCTTCAATGAACGGCGTTTCGCCGGATTGACCGGCTTGTCGCCAAGATTCGTGCAGGACAACCATTCGAAATCGCTGCGCAATGTGGTGCGTGGCCTGCATTATCAGCTCGGAGCGGCGGCGCAGGGCAAATTGGTCAGGGTGACGGCCGGCGCGATTTTCGACGTGGCCGTGGACTTGCGCGTCGGTTCGCCGACATTCGGCCACGCCCATACCATCGTACTGTCCGCCGATAATCGCCTCCAGTTATGGATTCCGCCCGGGTTTGCGCATGGCTTCATGGTGACGTCCGATGTCGCCGAATGCGTGTACAAGACCACCGATTACTGGTCGCCCCAGCATGAGCGGACCTTGTTGTGGAACGACCCGGCGCTCGGTATCGATTGGCCGCTGGCGGCGGTCCCCGTGGTCTCGGCCAAGGACCGTGCCGGCGTGCCATTGGCGCAGGCCGAGGCCTTCGAATGACTATCCTGCTGCTCGGCGCCACCGGCCAGGTCGGCTACGAGCTGCGGCGCAGCCTGCAGGGGCTGGGCGAGATTGTCGCGCCGGCGCGCGCCCGGCTCGATCTCGCCGACCTTGCCGGCATGGCCGATGCGGTTCGTGCGCTCAAGCCGGCGCTGATCGTCAATGCCGCAGCTTATACGGCGGTGGAGCGGGCCGAATCCGAGCCGGAGCTGGCATTTCGCATCAATGCCGAAGCGCCAGCCATATTGGCGCGGGAGGCGCGCGCCCTGGGTGCGGCCATGGTCCACTATTCGACCGATTATGTCTTCGACGGCAGCAAAAACAGCCCGTACCGGGAGGACGATGCAGCTGCGCCCCTGAATGTCTATGGCCGCAGCAAACTGGCGGGAGAAAGGGCAATATCGGAATCGGGAATTTCGCACTTGATCCTGCGCACCAGCTGGGTTTATGGAATGCGCGGCAATAATTTTTTGCTGGCGATGCTGAAGAGGGCGCGCGAGCAGGGCAAATTACGCGTGGTATCCGACCAGTTCGGCGCGCCTACCTGGAGCCGCACCATTGCCGAAATCACGGCGCATCTCCTTGCCGATGCGAGCGTCGGCTGCAATGAATGGTGGGAGCGTCACTCAGGCATTTATCATCTCGCCTGCGCGGGCCAAACCAGCTGGCATGGTTTTGCCGAGGCCATCATGGCTGCCGCGAATATCGATTGCGAGGTCGAGGCCATCGCTGCTGCCGATTATCCCAGCCAGGTACGGCGACCGCGCAATAGCGTGCTCGATTGCCGCAAACTCGCCAGTCTTTTCGGGGAACTTCCGAATTGGGAAGACGCACTAAAGCTGTGCATGAGTTAACAATAGTTTCACGCGCGACATTGATTGATACAAATTTTAGATCATTTGCACTTTGAATAATGCGCGTTTTCCGCGCTTAAATTGATAAGGCCTCAATTGGCGATGCGCTTTGAGCTTGCACTCGGCAATTCTGTGGAATAAAGTAAGCGCCCCGGACCGGGCAGGTCTCCTGTCCAATCGGCATCTTAAGAAGAATAAATGTTTTCATTTCTCGTGAGTTTCGTCGCGTCCGCCTTGCTGACCTTGCTGGTCGTGAAGCACGCGAAACTGCATGGGCCGGCGCTGGACAGCGATTTCGGCGGCGTGCAGAAGGTGCATACGCATTCGGTGGCGCGTATTGGCGGCCTCCCCATTTTCATGGCCGTTGCCATCAGCGCCGGCATTACCATCTGGCGCGTACCCGCACTGTCGACCTGGCTGCTTTCCTTGTTGATGTGCTCGATTCTGGCCTTTGTCGGCGGCATCGCCGAAGATTATACGGGCCGGGTCCAGCCGTCGCGGCGCTTATTGCTGACGATGGCGGCGGCCATGCTGGCGTATTTCCTGGTGGACGCGCGCATCAGCCGCATCGACCTGCCATTCAATAGCCTGGCGCTGGCCTCGGTATGGGTGGTGCTGCCGCTGACCATACTGGCGGTGGCTGGTATCGCCAATGCCATCAATATCATCGATGGATTCAACGGATTGGCCAGCGTGGTAACGATATTCATGCTGGTATCGCTGGCTTATGTCGGGGCGCAGGTGGGCGATATGTTTATTGTCGTGACCTCGCTGATGGTCGCGGGAGCGACTGCCGGCTTCCTGCTCTGGAATTACCCGGTCGGCCTGATTTTCCTCGGCGATGGCGGGGCGTATTTCATTGGATTCATGCTGGGAGAATTGGCCCTGCTGCTGGTGATGCGCAACCCGCAAGTGTCGACCTGGTATGCCTTGCTGCTGCTGATTTATCCCGCCTTTGAAACGCTGTTTTCCGCGTATCGGCGCATGTTCTTGCGCGGCCAATCCCCGGCAATGCCTGATGGAATTCATCTGCATAGCCTGATATTCAGGCGTATCGTGCAATGGACCGTCGGACCTCGGGAAGCGCGCGCCCTGATGAAGCGCAATGCCCGCACTTCGCCTTACCTGTGGTTGTTTTCCCTGACTGCCGTGATCCCGGCGACCGTGTTCTGGAAGAATACCGGGGTGCTCGCAGTGTTCTGCTTATTGTTTATTATCAGCTACGTCTGGCTGTATGCGCGTATCGTTCGATTTAAGTCCCCGCGCTGGCTGATTTTGCGGAAAAAGGATGGGGATTAAGCTTTTGTTGTAATATGTTGCGACATTTGGTGAGATTTCATTTACACTGTTCCGACCCCACACAACTACAGAGGAAAAATATGGATCTTTCGAATATGTCCCTCGGAGACCTGCGGAATCTGCAAGAACAAATCAAGCAGGAAATGAAGAAGCGTGAACAGCAGGAAGTGCAGAAAGCGCGCGAGCAGATCATGGCGATCGCTCAAAGCGTCGGCGTTCCGCTGAAAGACCTGATGACCGCCACCCGCGGCAAATCGGGTTCGGTCGCCGTGCGTTATCGCCATCCCGATAACGCCGAGCACCAATGGACCGGCCGTGGCCGCCAACCGAAATGGGTCAAGGAATGGGTTGAAAGCGGCAAGTCGCTCGACAAGCTGCGCGTCTGATCATTTCCCCGGCCGGCGCACGCGCGCCGCGCCTCTTTTGCGGCAAGCGTAGCGGACCTATCTCTGGGGTCCGCTTGCCGCTACAATACCGTCTGTTTTTGTTATCCCTCCAACATCGGCGGTGAATCCGCTTCGCCTGGTTTCGCCATGCCGGCGGCCTCGCGCACGTCAAGGAACAACATGGTCGCTCTCTCGAAAACAATTTTCAAGGCCTACGATATCCGGGGAGTCATCGGCAGCACTCTGGATGCCGGAATCGCCTGGCAGATCGGCCAGGCATTCGGCCGCGCCGCGCTGGCCAGGGGAGAGCGCACGGTGGTCATCGGCCGCGACGGCCGCCTGTCCGGCCCCGAGCTGGCCGGCGCCCTGTCGGACGGCTTGCGCGCGGCGGGCGTGAACGTGATCGACCTCGGCATGGTCGCCACCCCGATGGTGTATTTCGCGACCAACGTGCTCGACACCCGCTCGGGCATCATGGTCACCGGCAGCCACAATCCGCCGGACTACAACGGCTTCAAGATGGTGCTGGCGGGCGAAGCGATCCACGGCGAGGCCATCACCGGCCTGTACGACAGCATCGCCGCCCACGACGGCAGCAAGGCGCCGCAGCAGGGCGGCTACAGCACCCACGACATCAAGGACGCCTACATCGCCCGCATCGCCGGCGACGTCAAGCTGGCGCGCCCGATCAAGATCGCGGTCGACTGCGGCAACGGCGTGGCCGGGGCCTTCGCGCCGGAGCTGTTCCGCGCGATGGGCGCCGAGGTCGTCGAACTGTTCTGCGAGGTGGACGGCCACTTCCCGAACCACCACCCGGACCCTGCCCATCCGGAAAACCTGCAGGACCTGATCGCCTCACTGGACAGCACCGACGCCGAGATCGGCCTGGCCTTCGACGGCGACGGCGACCGCCTCGGCATCGTCACCAAGGATGGCCAGATCATCTTCCCCGACCGCCAGATGATGCTGTTCGCGGCCGACGTCCTGGCCCGCAATCCGGGTGCGCAGATCCTGTACGACGTGAAGTGCACGCGCCACCTGGCGCCGTGGATTTCCAGGCACGGCGGCCAGCCGCTGATGTGGAAGACCGGGCACTCGCTGGTCAAAGCCAAGCTGCGCGAAACCGGCGCCCCGCTGGGCGGCGAAATGAGCGGCCATATCTTCTTCAAGGACCGCTGGTATGGCTTCGATGACGGCCTGTACGCCGGCGCTCGCATGCTCGAACTGCTGACCCGCGAAGCCGATCCGTCGGCCGTGCTCAACGCGCTGCCGATCGCGACCAGCACGCCGGAACTGCACCTGCACCTGAACGAAGGCGAGAACGTCGCGCTGATCGACAAGCTGCGCAGCGACGCCAGCTTCCCGAGCGCCGACGCCGTGAACGGCATCGACGGCCTGCGCGTGGAATACCCGGACGGCTTCGGCCTGGCGCGTTCGTCCAATACCACGCCGGTGGTGGTGCTGCGCTTCGAAGGCGAATCGCCGGACGCGCTGGCGCGCATCCAGGGCGAATTCCGCAACGTGATCCTGGCTGCGAAACCGGACGCACAACTGCCGTTCTGAACGCGAGACTGACTTGAATATCCTGCTGGTGCGGGTATCGTCGCTGGGCGACGTGCTGCACAACCTGCCGATGGTGGCCGACATCCTGCGCCGCCATCCCGACGCCAATATCGACTGGGTGGTGGAAGAGGGCTACACCAGCCTGGTGCGCCTGAACCCGCACGTGCGGCGCGTGATCCCGTTCGCGCTGCGGCGCTGGCGGCGCGGCCTGCTGGACCCGGCGATCCGGGCCGAGGTGCGCGGCTTCTTCCGCACCCTGCGCGAAGAGCAGTACGACTACGTGTTCGACACCCAGGGCCTGATCAAGACCGGCATCATCATGGGCGCCGCGCGCCTCGCGCCGGGCGGCCGCAAGGTGGGGCTGGCCAACGGCACCGAAGGCTCGGGCTACGAACCGCTGTCGCGCGTGTTCCATGACGACAGCGTGAAGGTCGAGCGCCGTGCGCATGCCGTCGCGCGCGGACGCGAGGTGGCGGCCAAGGCGCTCGGCTACGCCATCGACAGCGCGCCTGACTTCGGCCTGCCCGCACCTGCCGCACGCGCCGAGCGGCCGTCGTGGATGCCGCAAGAGGACTACGCCGTGTTCTTCCACGGGACCGCGCGCGCGGCCAAGAAGTGGGACACCGCCAACTGGATCGCGCTGGGCCGCGCGCTGGCGCCGATGACGGTGCTGCTGCCATGGGGCTCGCCGGGCGAAAAGGCCGAAGCGGAGACCATCGCCGCCGGCCTTCCGAACGCGCGCGTGCTGCCCAAGTTGCCGATGATGGAAGCGGTGGAGCTGGCGCGCGACGCCGCGCTGGCGATCGGCGTCGATACCGGCCTGACCCACATCGCGGCCGCCTTCGTGCGCCCGACGGTCGAGATCTATTGCGACTCGCCGCGCTGGAAGACCGAGGGCAACTGGTCGCCGCGCATCGTCAACCTCGGCGATACCGGCCAGCCGCCGCCGGTCGGCGCGGTGGTGGCAGCCGCGCGCGGCCTGCTGGCATCGGCATGAAGCGCGGCCTGTACTCCGCATTGTGGCGGCTGGCGCTGCCGGCGGTGCTCGGTCGGCTGTGGTGGCGCGGGCGCAAGGAGCCCGGCTACCGCCGGCACTGGGGCGAACGCCTCGGCTTCTACGGTGCGCCCTTGCCGCAGCGGCTGACCATCATGGTGCACGCGGTGTCGGTTGGGGAGACGCGCGCGGCCGAACCGCTGGTCGAGGCGCTGCTGGCCGGCTGGCCAGGCTGCCGCATCCTGCTCACCCACATGACACCGACCGGCCGCGCCACCGGCGAAGCGCTGTTCAAGCGCCACGGCGAGCGCGTGCTGCAGTCCTACCTGCCTTACGATACGCCCGGCATGGTGCGCCGCTTCCTGCGCCATTTCGCGCCGCGCGCATGCATCCTGATGGAGACCGAGGTCTGGCCCAACCTGATCGCGGCCTGCCTTGATGCCGGCGTGCCGGTGGCGCTGGTGAATGCGCGCCTGTCCGAACGCTCGCTGCGCCGCGGCCAGCGCATGGGGCCCCTGATGCAGGACGCCGCGCGCGCCATCACGCTGGCGGCGGCCCAGACCGACGCCGATGCAGGGCGCATCAAATCGCTCGGCACGCCGGAGGTCGCCGTCACCGGCAGCATCAAGTTCGACGTCACGCCGCCGCAAGCCGCGCTGGACAAGGGCGCCTGGCTGCGCGCGCGCTGCCAGGGCCGGCCGATGCTGCTGTGCGCCAGCACGCGCGAGGGCGAAGAGGCGCTGATCCTGGACGCCTGGCTGCGCATGCCGTCGCGCCCGCCCGGCATGCTGCTGGCGATCGTGCCGCGCCATCCCCAGCGCTTCGACGAGGTGGCGCGCATGGCCGAGTCGCGCGGCCTGTCTCTGCAGCGCCGCTCCAGCCTGGGCGAGGGCGACACGGTGCGGGCCGACGTCCTGCTCGGCGATTCGATGGGCGAGATGTTCGCTTACTTCGCGGCCTGTGACTGCGCCTTCATCGGTGGCAGCCTGCTGCCGCTCGGCGGCCAGAACCTGATCGAAGCGGCGGCGGTCGGCAAGCCGGTGCTGGTCGGCGAGCACACCTTCAACTTCCTGCAGGCGACCGACGAAGCGGTGGCGATGGGCGCAGCGCTGCGCGTGCGCGATGCGGACGAACTGCTGGCGCAGGCAGCGACGCTGCTGGCCGATCCGGCACGGCGCGCCGGCATGGGCGAGCGCGCGCTCGCATTCGCCGGCCGCCACCGTGGCGCGACCCTGCGCACAGTTGCACTATTGAGACGACTTATCGTCTAGGTTTTGCTACCATTCGCATCTGAGTTCGGCAAAAAGGGGATGCGCATGTGGTCAGATCGCCCACGGTCGGCGGGTGGTGCCGATGCGGCAGGAGCGCTGGTCCAGCAGGATGAGGACGCGATGGTGTTTTCCTCCAACGCGGCTTCGCCGTCCGCGCACGCGGCCCCCGTCAATCCAGCTTTAGGCGAACTGCATTTTTCGGTGCGCTACCGGCTCATCGAATATGCAAGCTTCATGTGGCAGCACAGCCGCAAGCTCATTCGCCGCCGGCGCGTCGGCTTCCCCGCCGGGTGGTATTTGCTGGTCAAGAGCACGGCCACCTCGGTCCTCAACTTCATCCTGCTCGGGCGTTCGCGCCGCACCTACGAATTCACCGTCGACGAGCACGGCATCGTGCGCAGCAGCGGCACCGGGGTTACCCTCATCGAATGGGCGGACGTGACGGCGGTGCGCGTGTATTCGCGCGGCGTCATGCTGGTGCTGAAGCGCGGCACGCTGCCGATCCCCTCGCGCTGCCTCACATCGGCGCAGCTGGCCGCACTGCGGCGGCTGGCGGACATGCGCAAGGAAGAGTAGGCCGCTGACGCCCTGGTTCACCTTCAACGTCGTTCCCGCGGAGGCGGGAATCCCATTTATGTGAGCTGAGTGAACGCACGCGCCAATGGCATATCGGCGAAATGGGGTTCCCGCCTTCGCGGGAACGACGGTTTTTCAAGGTTGCGGGAACATCAATCCTCAAACAACACCGGCATCTCGTGCGAGCGCTTGCGCAGCGCCAGGCGCGCGCCGTCGTAATCCGGATACACCTCGCCCACCGTCGCCCAGAACGCCGCGCTGTGGTTCATCTCGCGCAGGTGCGCCAGCTCGTGCGCGACCACGTAGTCGACCAGCGCGAGCGGGTAGTGGATCAGGCGCCAGCTGAGGCGGATATTCCCTTCGACCGTGCACGAGCCCCAGCGCGTGCCCGCCGACGACAGCGCGAACGAGTTGTACGCCACGCCCATGCGCTCGGCATAGTGGTCCAGCCTTTCCTCGAACACGCGGTTGGCTTCGTCGAAATACCACAGCCGCACGCGCTCCTTCAGCTGCCATTCCGCCAGGCCGGGCACCACGCCGATCGACAGCTCGCGCGTGTCCGCATCGTAGCGGCAGTGGCTGCGCCCGGCCGGCTGCAGGCGCAGCGTGATCTCGCCACCCAGGTAGGGCAGCCGGGCGCCGTCTTCCCAGCGCAGGGGAGGCTTTTGCAGGCGCTGCTGGCGGCGCTCGCCGCGTTCGTGAAGTTTGCTGAGGATCCAGCGTTGCTTGGCGCGCAGGGCGTTGTCGACTTCGGCCAGCGTGACGCGCTTGGGCGCGGTCACGCGCAGGCCGTCGTCGTCGATGGTGAAACCGATCGAACGGCGCGTGGAGCGGCGCAGTTCGAATTCCACCGCATGCGTGCCGAGTACGATCTTGCGCAACGGCGGATCGTCCGGCCCGCGCGGCGGAACGGGGAAGGTCACGCGCGGCGGCGCGGGCGGTGCCTTGAACAGCGGCTGCGGCGGCGCAGCCGGTTTGGCGGAAGGTTCGAGTGAAGCGAAAAAATCTTGTGCAAACAGTTCCAGCTGGTTCCCGTCGATCTTGGAGGTGGTCATGGTGTGCTGCGGGGAGGAGGCTCTGATCAGGGCGCCAACTTCGCTCAGCCACCTTTGTAGACGTGGGGCGAAATGACGCGCATTTCCGATTCTATCCAATTTTCGACCTCATGCATCAGGCTGTCGGGAGTGTGGTTTTCTGGCGATATCGGTTTGCCAATCGATACCGTAATCAGTCCTGGCTTTTTGATGAACGACCCTTTCGGCCAGCACTCGCCTGCATTATGCGCGATCGGCACGACAACGCTATGCGTTTCCACAGCCAGGCGTGTGCCGCCGCTCTTGTACTTGCCTTTCTGGCCGACCGGGATGCGCGTCCCTTCCGGGAACATGATGATCCACTGGCCATCCGCCAGCCGGCGCTTGCCGATCCTGACCACTTGCGCGAACGAGTTCTTGCCCTGCTTGCGGTCGATCGGGATCATGCGCAGCAGCGCCATGCCCCAGCCGAAAAACGGTATATACAGTATTTCCTTTTTAAACACGAACACCAGGGGGCGTGTCATGTTAGGCAGCAGGAAGATGGTTTCCCACGCCGACTGGTGCTTCGACAGCAGGATCGCCGGCTGGTCCGGCAGGTTGTCGTAGCCCTTGAACTGGTAGCGGATGCCGCAGATGGTTTTCGCGCACCAGACGACGAACACGTTCCAGCGCGAGGTCACCCAGAAGCGCTGGTTGTAGGGCAGGGGAGCGGCCAGCAGGCACACGACCGACCAGACGACGGTGGCAACCATCATCACGGTCGTGAACAGCAGCGAGCGCAGGAACAGGGCGAATTGGCGCAAGGAGATCGGCTCCGGCTAAATGGGTGAATCAGGCGGCGGCGGAGGCCGGCGCCTTGAGCAAAGCGTTGACGACGGCGGCGAGGTCGGGGAAGACCTGGGTGCCGGGCGGGAGGCCGCCGGTGGCCTGGGTCTTCTCGCCCTTGCCGGTCAGGACCAGGTAAGGCACGCAGCCGCTGATGAAGCCGGCCTGCAGGTCGCGCAGCGAATCGCCGACCGTCGGCACGCCCTTCAGGCTGACCTTGAAGCGCTTGGCGATCTCCTCGAACATGCCGGCCTTGGGCTTGCGGCAGTCGCAGTTGTCGATCGCGGCGTGCGGGCAGAAGAAGATGGCGTCGATGTCGGCGCCGACCTGCTGCGCCAGCTGGTGCATCTTGCGGTGGATGGCGTTCAGCGTGGTGATGTCGAACAGCTCGCGCGCGATGCCGGACTGGTTGGACGCGATGATCACGCGGTAGCCAGCCTGGTTCAGGCGCGCGATCGCCTCGAGCGAGCCGGGGATCGGGACCCACTCGCTGGGCGACTTGATGAAGTCCGGCGAGTCGTGGTTGATGACGCCGTCGCGGTCGAGGATGATGAGCTTCATCGCTGCCCCTTTACGCCGCCAGCTTCGAGATGTCGGCCACGCGGTTCATCATGCCGTGCAGCTCGGACAGCAGCGCCAGGCGGTTGTTGCGCAGCGCGAGGTCGTCGGCCATCACCATCACGTCGTTGAAGAAGGCGTCGACGTCGTCGCGCAGCTGGGCCAGGGTCTTGAGCGTGCCGGTGAAGTCGCCGCGCGCGAAGGCCGCGTCCACTTCCGGACGCACGCGCCGCACGCTGGCGGCCAGCTTGCGTTCGGCCTCTTCCTGCAGCATGCCGTCCTGCACGCTTGCGCCCGGGGCCTCGGTCTTCTTCAGGATGTTGGTGATGCGCTTGTTGGCCGCGGCCAGCGAGGCGCTTTCCGGCAGCGCCGCGAAGGCCTGCACGGCTTCCAGGCGCTGCACCACGTCGTCCACGCGGTCCGGGTTCTGGGCCAGCACCGCTTCCACCTCGTTCGGCGAGAAGCCGCGCTCGCGCAGCATGCCGCGCACGCGGTCGAGCATGAACTCTTTCACCTCGAGCGACGGGTCCTTGAAGCCCGGCTGGTATTCGAACACGGCGGCGGCGTCGGCCAGCAGCCGCGACAGCGGCAGCGGCAGGCGCTTCTCGACCAGCATGCGCATCACGCCCAGCGCGTGGCGACGCAGCGCGAAGGGGTCCTTCTCGCCGGTCGGCTGCAGGCCGATCGACCAGATGCCGACCAGGGTTTCCAGCTTGTCGGCCAGCGCGACCGCGAGGCCGGTATTGGTCGAGGGCAGGGCGTCGCCCGCGAAGCGGGGCTGGTAGTGTTCGGAGGCGGCCAGCGCCACTTCTTCCGGCTCGCCGTCGTGGCGTGCGTAGTAGGTGCCCATGATGCCCTGCAGCTCGGGGAACTCGCCCACCATATCGGTCAGCAGGTCGGCCTTGGCCAGCTGCGCGCCGCGCTCGGCCAGCAGCACGTCGTAGCCGAGGTGCCTGGCGATGGCGCCGGCAAGGCGGGTGACGCGGCTGCTGCGCGCGGCCTGCGTGCCAAGCTTGTTGTGGTAGACCACGTTCTCCAGCAGCGGCAGGCGCGATTCCAGGGTCTTCTTCTTGTCCTGCTCGAAGAAGAACTTGGCGTCCGACAGGCGCGGGCGCACCACGCGCTCGTTGCCGCCGACGATGGCGGTCGCATCGTCGGTCGCGATATTCGACACGATCAGGAAGCGCGAGCGCAGCTTGCCATCGGCGTCGGTCAGCGCGAAGTACTTCTGGTTGGTCTGCATGGTCAGGATCAGGCATTCCTGCGGCACGGCCAGGAAGGCGTCCTCGAAGTGGCACTCGTACACGACGGGCCATTCGACCAGCGCGGCCACTTCATCGAGCAGCGATTCGGGCATCAGCACCTGGTCCGCGCCGGCTTTTTCCAGCAGCTGCTTGCGGATCGATTCCTTGCGCGCGGCGGCGGTGGCGATGACGCGGCCTTCGCTCTCGAGCACCGGCGCATACTGCCCGGCATTGGCGATGGTGATCGCGCCGCCGTGCGACAGGAAGCGGTGGCCCAGGGTAGCGCGGCCGCTGGCAAGACCCAGCAGCGTGAGCGGCACCACCTGCTCGCCGTGCAGGGCCAGCAGCGAATGCACCGGGCGCACGAACTGCACGGTCTCGCCGTCCGGCCGCTGGTAGCTCATCACTTTCGGGATCGGCAG
>JAEWEK010000161.1 GCA_023389425.1 Pseudomonadota bacterium
TACAGCGGATCGTTGTCGCCCAGGGCCACGTGAACCTGCGACAGGCGCGCGACCTCGCCATCCCAGCCGGCCGCGAAATGGTGGCCGTCGCCGATCGGTCGGCTGTACTTGCCGCCGCTGGAGAAGCTGCGGTGGCGCGTGGTGTCGATGTCGGTGTAGAAGCGTTCCAGCTTGCCGCTGCCGTCGTAGTTGTTGCGCAGGCCGTCGCTGTCGTTGTGGTTGACGCCGCCGCTGAACTTCACGTCCAGCCGCGCGCCGTCTTCCATCTTGTGTACCCAGTCGCCGAAGCCGCGCGCCATGGTGCCGCTCGAATGCGTGATGGCGCGCTGGAACACGAAGTCCGGCGGCACCAGGCCCACGGTCTGGTTGACGCTGGCGTCGTACACGCCGTCGTTGCGGTTGACGACCACGAAGGGCTGGAAATTCAGCGTGTCGCCGTTGTCGAACTTATAGGACAGGCGTGGCGACAGGTGCAGCCCGCGCGACCTGCCGTCGCCGTAGCTGTGGATGTATTGCTTGCGCTGCACCGTGCCGTTGGCCAGCAGGTCGGCGTCGGTGCTGTCGGCGTCGGTGTGCTGGCGGCCCTGCATCAGGGCGGCGTTGAGCATCCAGGTCAGGCTGCCGATCTTGCCCGGCACGGTCACCGAGACGTTGGCGCCATGGCGGCCCTGTTCGATGTTGTCGGCCAGGCGCAGCTGCACGTCCTTCTGGCGATAGCCTTCGCGCAGGATCACGTTGATGGTGCCGGCGATCGCCTGCGTGCTGTGCTCCGCGACCGGGCCGCGCATGATCTCGATGCGCTCGACCTGGTCGGGCGGGATCGATTCCAGCGAAAAGCCTGGCGGCGGGCGCTCGCCGTTGACCAGCATCTGGGTGTAGCCGTTGCCGAGGCCGCGCATGCGCACGCCGCCGCCTCCGCGCCCCGGCGGCCCGCCCATGGTCACGCCAGGCAGGCGCTTGAGGACTTCGCCGAGGTTGGTGTCCGCATTGCGATCCAGTTCCTCGCGGCCGTACACCAGCTTGGAGGCGGTGGAGATGCGGCGCGCATCGGTGTCGTTGGCGCGGCTGCCGGTGACGGTCACCTGCTGCATCTGCTGGTCGCCGGCGGCGGCTTCCTTCGGCTGCGCGGCCGGTTTCTGGGCCTGCACGCGGCGGCGGGCGGCAGCGGCGCGCTGCGCGTCATCCTGCGTGGCGGGTTTCGCCTGGTCTTCCTGCTGGGGCGCCTGCTGGGTCGAGGCAGCGGCCTGGTCGTGCGCCAGGACGGCACCGCTTGCCCCGAGCAGCGCGAGACAGGCGATGGGTAACAGTTTGCTCATCTATCTTGTTCAGTTCTTGTCAAAGCCGCACAAAATGTAATTTGACATTACAAATTGCGTACAGAACTAAACATTCTAGCCGTGTAAAAACCTCCGCAACCATCAGGCGGATATTTTTTACTTTACGATACATACGGAACAACAGCTCCACGAGGAGGCTGTTGTGCAGTGCAAAAATCCTCAGTCGCCGCCACTTCCAGGCATATGCATGCCTCCGCCACCTCCGCCCATCCGGCCACCGCCACGGCGTCCGCCGCGGTTGCCGTCCTCGCCCTTGCCGCCGGATGCGCGCGGCGCGTCCGGGCGCTCGACCCGCTGCATCTGCTCGGAGACGAAGGTGGCGACCTTGCGCCGCTGGGTATCGTCCAGCGCGTCGTTCACGGTCAGCCACATCTCGCGCAGCTGCTTGTTTTCGGCGGCGCTGGCGTTGGCTTCCGCGTCGACCAGCGCATTCACCTCGCGCAGCTCGACGTCCTTCTTCTCCAGGGCGGCCTTGGCCTGCTCCTGCAGCCTGGCGCGGCGGTCGGCGCGCTGGCGCAGGATCTCGCGGCTGCGGCTCTCGACCTGGTGCCACAGCGTCTGCTGGTTGGCGTTCAGGTTCAGCTCATTGCGAAACTCGAACATCATCGGCAGCATGTCCTCGGCGCGCATGTCCATCAGCGGAAGCGCGAACGAGGAAGCGCTCGCGCCGAGGGCCAGCGCCAGCACCGCCGCATGGGCTGCGCGGCGCAATGAACTTATCTGCATACCAATCTCCTGTGCATAAAAAAGCCCACGGAGGGGGCCGTGGGCAAAGACCACTTCAAAAGAGTGGAGAGAGAGAAAAACTGCAAGACCAATATATGACTCACGGCTGGGCCATTCCTTCACTCTTACAAATGCTTACCACCCCTTCAACTCCCGCAACAGGCCTTTACAAAAATTGTCGGAAAGCGCGCCAATTCAGCCGTCACAGACGCTGATGCGGTTCAGGTTTATACTGAGCGCCATGGGTTCCAAACTGAAGAATACCGGCCTGATTGCCGTTGGCGCAATTGCCGGTGTGGCCATTTCGATGCAGTTTTCGGCGCTGGCACAAAAGCCGGTCGAAGCAGGCCTGCCCATGGACAGCGTGCGCGAACTGTCCAACGTCTACGGCATCATCAAATCCGATTACGTCGACCAGGTCGACAGCAAGAAACTCCTGACCGACGCCATCTCCGGCATGGTCGGCTCGCTCGACCCGCACTCCGCGTACCTGGACAAGGACGCCTACCGCGAACTGCGCGAAGGCACCGAGGGCAAGTTCGTCGGCCTTGGCATCGAAATCTCGCAGACCGACGACGGCTACGTGCGCATCGTCTCCCCGATCGAGGACTCCCCCGCCTGGCGCGCCGGCATCAAGGCCGGCGACCTGATCACCGACGTCGACGGCGTGTCGCTCAAGGGCCTCGACATGGAAGAGGCGATCAGGCGCATGCGCGGCGAGCCGCGCTCCAAGGTCACGCTCACGGTGCGGCGCGAAGGCGAGCCCCATCCGCTCAACTTCGTCGTGCTGCGCGAGGAAATCGTGCAGAAGAGCGTGAAGGCGAAGCTGGTCGAGCCGGGCTACGGCTGGATCCGCATCTCGCAATTCCAGGAACCGACCGTCGACGACCTGGCCGGCAAACTGGCCGAGCTGTACCGGCAGGACCCGGACATGAAGGGCGTCATCCTCGACCTGCGCAACGATCCGGGCGGCCTGCTGCAAGGCGCGATCGGCGTCGCGGCGGCCTTCCTGCCGGCGGGTTCGGAAGTGGTGTCCACCAACGGCCAGCTGGCCGACTCAAAGCAGCACTTCTACGGCAAGCCGGAGTACTACATGCTGCAAAGCGGGGACGACCCGCTGTCCAAGGTGCCGCCCGCGTTCAAGACGATGCCGATGGTGGTGCTGGTGAACAGCGGCTCGGCGTCGGCATCCGAGATCGTCGCGGGCGCGCTGCAGGACTATAAACGCGCGGCCATCGTCGGCAGCCAGACCTTCGGCAAGGGCTCGGTGCAGACC
>JAEWEK010000204.1 GCA_023389425.1 Pseudomonadota bacterium
GTGCCGATATTGCCCTCGTTGACGCTCTGGCTGATGGCGATCATGTCCGAGTTCATCTGGACCCACACGCCCTGCACCGTCTGCAGGTTCTTCAGGAACCGCGACATGGCCGGGCCGACGCGCTGCATCTGCCGGTTGAAGTCGCCGAGGTCGGCGCGCAGTCGCTGCTTCTTCTTGAGCTCATCGCCCTGTTCCTGGATCATGCCGCAGTAGGCGTTGTACTCGGCACGGCATTGCGCCGCCTTGATCCCGAGACCGACACCGGTCGCGATGGCGGCCGCGCCTCCGACCAGCAGCGAGACGCCGCCCGTGAACGGCGCCAGCAGCCCGCCGATCAACATGCAGCCGACCGAGGTGGTGACGGCGGCGATGGTGAAGTCGCGCCAGGCCTGGTAGGCCTCGTCGCGCGATTTCTCCAGGTCGGCGATCTTTTGCGTCAGGCTGCCGATGGTGCTGTTGACGTCGGCGATCATCTGCGACGAGCTGTTGGTGAAGGCGCTGAGCTTCTCGTTATACGCGTTCATCTTCTGCTCGAAGCGGCCGATCTTCTGGATCAGCAGCGCCACTTCCTTCGACAACCTCTCCGACAGCGGGATCGGGCCCATGGCCTGGTCGAGCAGGTAGGCCTTCAGGTTTGCCACCTGCTGGGAGGGCGGCAGCCCGGTCAGTTCATCGAGCACGGTCTGGTAACCGCTGACGATGGTGGCCGAGGTCTCGTGCACGCGCTGGCCGAGCCAGACGGTGTGGGTGTACACCTCGGACGGCGCCTCCTTCGCGGCCAGCAGGCCGGGGTTCTTGATGAGCGCCGCGCGCAGCGAGCGCGGGTCGCCGAATTCGGTGGAGCCGGCCTGCACGCCCTTCATCGCGTCGATGCACTCGATGACCGTCCTGGAGCCGTCGACGGCGCCGTACTTGGCCTCGAAATCGCCGCGCGACATCGGCAGTTCGACGGCGGCGCCGACGTAGCCCTGCAATTCGATCCAGCTGTCCGAGAACAGCGCGAACTGGGATTTCTGGCCCGATTGCGGATCGGACGGCGTCAGCATGCCGGGGGCGGGAGCGATGGTCGATGCGTCGTTGGCTGCGGTAACGGACATGGTGTTCTCCTGGTTGGGACACGGGGGATGGGCCGCTCAGGCGGCCTTGCGGGCGCTGAAGTTCTGGATCCACTTGCCGTCGTCGCGCGGCAGCGGATCGCCGAAATCGATCAGGGTGGCGTCGACGAAGGAGCCGCGCACGAAGGCCTTGAGCGCTTCGTCCAGCCGTCCCCAGCTCGCGGCCGCGTCGGCCATCACGGCCTGGTTCAGCCATGGGCTGTCGGCCAGGTTGGCTACCGACAGGTCGTTCACGCGCGCGGAGAGTTCGCGGATCGAGCCGTACCAGGCGTCGCGCACTCCGCCCAGCTGGCTGATGACGCCGGAGGAGGACGGCAGCGTGAAATTCATCAGCTCGTCGAGGGCGCCGAGATCGCTGCGGTAGCAGATGCGCTTGCCGAGGAATTCGCCTTCTTCCTCGACGCGCCCGCACAGGTTTTCGTACTTGGTGCGGGTGACGGCGGCGGCGGTGCCGAGCGCGGCCCCGGCCAGGGTGGCGCCGGCGCCGGTGACCGCGCTGCCGACCGCGAAGCTGCCGCCGCCGGTGGGCACGGCGAGGATGATCATGACGGCGATGCCGGCGATGGCGACCATGGCCGGGACCGCGCAGGCGGCGATGGTCAGGCCGAGCCACTTGTCGTAGGCGGCGTCGCGTTGCTGCTCGAGGTCGGCGATGGTGGCCCGGATCTCGCCGATTTCCTTGTCCAGTTCGACCCGGGTCCTGGACGAGCGGTCGGTGTAGGTGCGCATCTGGTCCTGGGCGTCGCCGAGCTTCTGCTCGAGTCCCTGGAACTCGCTGATGAGGGAGTTGAGCTGGCCGACGGTGCGGTCCATCGACGACACGATCTGGCCCTGGTCGAGGAACAGCGACTTGATACCGGCCACGGTGTCGGCTGGCTTGGCGCCCATCGCCAGGTCGGGGATGCTGCGGAATGTGGAGGCGATGGTGAAGGCGTCGAGGTGGGCGCGCTGCAGGCTCCAGACGGTGGCCGAGAAGGCGTCGCCGGACGGCCGCGTGGCGTTGGCCAGGAAGCCCGGGTCCTTGACCACCCTGGCGCGCAGGCCGGTCGGGCTGCCGTAGCAGTTGGCGGTCTGCTGCAGGCGGTGCATCGCGTCGAAGCATTCCTTCATCTGCGAGCCGGACGAGGCGTCGCCGTAACGCTCCTGGTACTCGCCAAGGTCGCTCGGGAGCGCCAGCACGGCCTGGACGCGGGTTTGCAGGTCGAGCCATTCACGCGATGCGAGCAGGAAGCGGTGCGCGTCTTTGCTGTCGCCGGCCGGTAGCAGCAGCGGCGATGGAACGAGTAAGCTCATGATTGTCCCCTCAAAAATGGATGAAGCCAGTGTCTGTCGAGGATGCGGTCGGACGAAAAATCTGGGCAAAGCCGGGCCCGCGGCGCGGCCTGGAAGGCGCGCCGGATTAGGGCAGAAGGGAAGAGGAAGTTAAATTTTCGTCAACCCTGCGGAGCAGTGTACGCGGGGCGGGAAGGGGCGAAACCTAGCACCAAGGATAGGTTGTAATTTTTTTAACGAATGAGCGGTTCACCGGCGCCGGAATGACGGCTTCAGACGTGCAAGGGACCAGACATCAAGCTGGTTCCGCGTGCTCCACCAGCAGCTGGACCTTGGTGACGCCGTTGTACTCGTTGGCGTCGAGGCGGAAGGCGACGCGGGCGCGTTCGCCCATGGCGGCGGTCTGGCCGAACCAGATCGCGTCGTAGCGCTTGCCGTTGCGCTCCAGGAGCAGCTTGAGGTGGCGCTCCTTCAAGATGCGCTGGCTGAGTACCCGGAATTCGTCGCAGAACACCGGCGGCGCAAAGCCCTGGCCCCACACCTGGGCGTCCATCAGTTCGATGAAGTGCGTGGTGTAGTAGGCATCTTCCAGCGCGCCGTCGGTTTCGACCACCCGTTCGAGCTGGGCCGCGCTGAGCCAGGCCCGCGCCACCGCCTCGAAGGCGTCGCGGAAGCTGTCCAGCGCATGCTCGCGGATCGTCAGGCCGGCCGCCATCGCGTGGCCGCCGAATTTGTCGATCAGGCCCGGCACGCGCTTGGACACGAGGTCGAGCGCGTCGCGCAGGTGGAAGCCCGGGATCGAGCGGCCCGATCCCTTGATCAGGCCATCGCCGGCAGGGGCGAAGGTGATGGTCGGGCGGTAGAATTTCTCCTTCAGGCGCGAGGCGACGATGCCGATCACGCCCTGGTGCCAGCCTTCGTCGAACACGCAGATGGTGCTGCTGTCCTGCGGCTGGAAGTCGTCGAGGTGCAGCAGCGCGGTGTCCTGCATCTCCGCTTCGATTTCGCGGCGGCGGATGTTGATGTCGTTGAGCTGCTGGGCGATGGCCCAGGCGCGGCCTTCGTCGTCGGTGGCCAGGCACTCGATCCCGAGCGACATGTCGTCCAGCCGTCCGGCCGCGTTCAGGCGCGGGCCGACCGCGAAGCCGAGGTCGAAGGGCGAGGCGCTGCGGGCTTCGCGTCCGGCCACGCGGAACAGGGCGGCCACGCCTGGCTGCATGCGGCCGGCGCGCATGCGCTTGATGCCCTGGGCCACGAGGATGCGGTTATTGGCGTCGAGCTTGACCACGTCGGCCACGGTGCCGAGGGCGACCAGGTCGAGCAGGCAGTCGAGCTTGGGCTGGTTGTGCTGCTCGAACACGCCGCGGCGGCGCAGCTCCGCACGCAGCGCGAGCAGCACGTAGAACACCACGCCGACACCGGCCAGGTTCTTGCTGGGGAAGCCGCAGGCCGGCTGGTTCGGGTTCACGATCACGCGCGCGTCCGGCAGGCTGTCGCCGGGCAGGTGGTGGTCGGTGACCACGACTTCGATGTGGCGCCGCTTCGCTTCCTCCACGCCGTCGATGCTGGCGATGCCGTTGTCGACAGTGATGATGATGTCGGGCTGCTTCTCGCGCGCCGTCAGCGCCACGATTTCGGGCGTCAGGCCGTAGCCGTACTCGAAGCGGTTGGGCACGATGTAATCGACCCGCGCGCCCATCATCGACAAGCCGCGCAGCGCGGTGGCGCAGGCGGTGGCGCCGTCGCAGTCGTAGTCGGCGACGATGGTCATCTTCTTGCTGGCGGCGATGGCATCGGCCAGAAAAATGGCTGCCGCGTCGATGTGCTTCAGGCCGGCCGGCGGGGCCAGCGCCTGCAGCTCGCTGGACAGCTCGCGCGGGTCGGACAGGCCGCGCGCGGCGAAGATGCGGGCGAGGACGGGATGGACCCCGCCCTGGATCAGCATCGCGGACGTGTGCGGCGGGCAGGGACGGGTGGTGATGCGGGTTTTCAAAGCAGTCGTTCCAGTGACGGGCGGCGCCAGAATTTGCGCTGCGCGAGGGCGGTCGTGGTGAATTCGGCGTGGGCGGTGCGGTGGCTGAGCACTAGCCGCGCTTGTTTGAGGCGGCCTTGCTTGAGCGCGGCCAGCAGCGGGGCGAACAGTTCGGCTTCGAGGCGCTGCATTTCGTGCAGCCAGCCGGACCAGTCGGCGGCGATGGCCGGGGCGGCGGTGTTGCCGCAGACGAGCAGGGTGTCGCCGGAGATGGCCAGGGCGTCGGATGGCGAAGACAGCGCTTTCGAGCCGAGTGCTTGCAACCAGCCGGTGGTTTCGAACGTGGCGATGCGCTTTTGGCTGCGTGGCTCCGGATGTTCAGCATGGGTCCCCGCCTGCGCGGGGACGAGGGGTTGAACGGAAGCGCCGGACCAGAGCCAGATGGCGTTGACGGCGGGCTGGCGGCGCGCTTCGCGGTCGGCGTTGACGGCGTCGGTGTACCACAGCATCTGGATCTCGTTCTGCAGCTTGCGGTAGGCCAGCGCGTGCGGGCCGGTGGGCATGTAGTCGGTGAGGTTCATGCCGACCGCGGTGTCCGGCGTCGCGGTGTCCATGCCGGCCCAGGCATCGGCGCGCAGGAACCAGGTGTGGGCGTCGCCCCAGGCCAGCTGGTGGCCGGATTCCTCGGCATACGGCCGCGCGGCCTCGAACAGGGCGCGGCTTTCCGTATCGCTGAGCTGAAGGCGCCGCAGGTCGGGCATCATCAGGTGGCTGCGGGCGATCTCGATGTGGGCCGGGCTGACGATGAACCAGCTGCCTTCGCCTGCGTCGAGGCCGAAGCCGCGCATGGCGGCAGCGGCGAACGCCGGTTGGCCTGATTGCAGCAGCCCGAGTTCGCGCGCCAGCCAAACTTCGTGCGGCAGCGCACGCACGGCGAAGTCGTAGGGACGGACGGTGTGCGACGAAGTCCGCGACAGCAGCGCCGCCAGCGCCGGCGTATCGAGCGAGCGCGCCAGCTCCCGTGCAAATTCAGGAGCGGGTAGGGCGAAAGGCAGGACGACGGTGAGCTGGGACATCCCGCCATTGTAGGGCAAATGGGGCGGCTGGGAGAACCTCGGCGGCCATCCGATGATTCAATTGTGCTAAGCCCTGCCATGGATGAGCGTTGTGTGGCACACTGCGGGGTCAGACGCTTTCAACCTGAATCCATGAGTCTCATCCAAAACCTGCCGTATGAATGGCAAGTCGGCTTGCGCTACACGCGCGCCGGCAAGCGCAGCGGCCGCAACACCTTCATTTCCTTCATTTCGCTGATCTCGGTGTCGGGCATCGCGCTCGGCGTGGCGGCGCTGATCATCGTGCTGTCGGTGATGAACGGTTTCCAGAAGGACGTCACCGACCGCATGCTGTCGGTGGTGGCCCACATCGAAGTCTTCGACGCCAACGGCACCATGCCCAACTGGCAGAAGGAAGCGCAGGAAGCCTTCCGCAACCCGGCCGTGCGCGGCGCCGCCCCCTTCGTCGAAACGCAGGGTATGCTGCTGCGCGACGACGTGATGCGGCCGGCCGTCATCCGCGGCATCCTGCCGTCCGAGGAAGGCAAGGTGTCGGATGTGGCGCACCAGATCAAGCAGGGCGGTCTGAATACGCTCACGCCCGGCTCGTTCAACATCGTGCTCGGCTCCGCGCTCGCGCGTTCGCTGGGCGTCGGCATCGGCGACAAGATCACCATGCTACTGGCACAGGCGCAGACCACGCCGGCCGGCATGCTGCCGCGCACCCGCTCGTTCACGGTCGGCGGCATCTTCGAGGCTGGCTATTACGAGTTCGACTCCGGCCTGGCCTTCATCAGCCTGGAAGACGCCGAAAAAATGGAGCGCCTGGATGCGCCGTCCGGACTGCGCCTGCGCATCAACGACATGCACGACGCGCCGCAGGTGGCCGACCAGCTCAAGAAGTCGATGTCCGGCGACCTCATCATGCGCGACTGGTCCAAGCTCAACGCCAACTGGTTCGCGGCGGTGCAGACGGAGAAGAAGATGATGTTCATCATCCTGACCCTTATCATCGCGGTCGCCGCCTTCAACCTCGTGTCCACGCTGGTGATGACGGTGACCGACAAGCAGGCCGACATCGCCATCCTGCGCACCCTCGGCTCATCGCCGCGTTCGATCATGAAGATCTTCATGGTGCAGGGCGCGCTGGTGGGTGTGATGGGGACGCTGGTCGGCGTCTTTTTCGGGGTGCTGGTGGCGCTGAACATCGACGTCATCGTTCCCTTCATCGAACACCTGCTGGGCGTGCAGTTCCTGCCGAAGGATGTCTACCTGATCAGCGAGATGCCGTCCGACCTGCGCTGGCCGGACGTGTTCAAGATCGGAGTCATCTCGGTGCTGCTGGCTTTTGTGGCAACCATTTATCCTAGCTGGTCCGCCTCGCGCGTGAAACCCGCGGAGGCGCTGCGCTATGAATAACGATGTTACGATGGCGCCGGTGCTGGCCTGCCGCAGCCTGTCCAAGACCTTCCGCGAGGGGGCCTACCAGGTCCAGGTCTTCAACAACATCGACTTCTCCGTCGGCCGTGGCGAACGCGTTGCGATCGTCGGCGCTTCCGGCTCCGGCAAGTCGACCCTGCTGCACCTGCTGGGCGGGCTGGATACCCCAAGCAGCGGCTCGGTCACCTTGATGGGCGAGGATTTCGCTTCGCTGTCCGAGACCCGCCGCGGCGACCTGCGCAACTCGTCGCTCGGTTTTGTCTACCAGTTCCATCACCTGCTGCCGGAATTCACCGCGCTCGACAACGTGGCGATGCCGCTGCTGATCCGGCGCGAGAAGCGCGACGCGGCCAACCGCAAGGCGCTGGCGATTCTCGACCGCGTCGGATTGGCCAGGCGCGTCACTCACCGCCCGGGCGAGCTGTCCGGCGGCGAACGGCAACGCGTGGCGCTGGCCCGTGCCCTGGTGACCCAGCCGGCCTGCGTGCTGGCCGACGAGCCGACCGGCAACCTCGACCACAGCACGGCCGAATCGATCTTCGACCTGATGCTGGAACTGTCGCGCACCCTCGGTACCGCCTTCGTCATCGTCACCCATGACGTCGAACTTGCGCGCCGCTGCGACCGCATGATGCGCCTGACCGAGCACGGCCTGCAGCCAGTGGAGGCGTAGCCGGATGTGGATCGACACCCACTGCCACCTCGACGCGGCGGAGTTCGGCGCACAGGCGCTGGACGTCGCGCGGCAGGCGGGCCAGGCGGGGGTGTCGATGATCGTGATTCCGGCGGTGGACCGTTCCGACTTCGGCACCGTGGCCGAGCTGTCGGCGCAGGCGCCGAATGCCTGTTACGCGCTCGGCATCCATCCCATCTTCGTCCCCAACGCGCAGGACGAGGACCTGCGGGTGCTGCGCCGGTCGGTAGAGGCGGCCCTCGTCGATCCCCGCTTCGTCGGCATCGGCGAGATCGGGCTGGACTTCTTCATTCCCATGCTGTGCACGCCCGAGATGCGCGAGAAGCAGGAGCGCTTCTTGCGTGAGCAGCTGCGCATCGCGCGCGATTTCGCGCTGCCGGTGCTGATGCACGTGCGCCGTTCGCAGGACCAGGTGCTCAAGAACCTGCGCCAGATCCGGCCGCCGTGCGGCATCGCGCACGCTTTCAACGGCAGCTTCCAGCAGGCGCGGAATTTTATCGATCTCGGCTTCCATCTTGGATTCGGCGGCGCCATGACCTTCACCCGCGCGCTGCAAATACGGCGGCTGGCCAGCGAGCTCCCGCTCGATGCGATGGTCCTCGAAACCGATGCCCCTGACATTTCACCGGCGTGGATTCATCCGGCCCGCAACAGCCCCGCCCAGCTGCCGGCGATCGGCGCCGCGCTGGCCCAGTTGCGCGGCATCGACGAAGCGGCGGTGCGCGACACAACGTGGCGCAACGCGCTGGCCGCCATTCCGCGCCTGTCGGGTCTGTTGCCAGCGTAATTTTCGGCAACTTCGACTGCGCTTGCCGCTGCGCGCCGAACCATTCTTCTAATCGCGAAAGTACCGCCCGGCGCACCCGCGCGTCCTCGGGGTTTGGCCGGCGCGCCGCCGACCGCTACTCCTGCATTTAGTTCGCCCTTGCAACCATGATTCAGAACAATTGAATCGCGTTTCTTCCGTGTCACCATGGGTCTCCTCTTAACAGAAGACCAACCCGGAGCGAGCTGTGGAGAGCACCACCGAGTTCCTGCGCGTCCTGGAGCACGAGCAGTCGCTGAGCACCGCGCACCGCCAACTGCGGCTGAGGCTCGCGCATTCGGACCAGCTCTCGGACAACGTGCTGCTGCCGCAGCGGGTGGTGGGCGCGGAAGCGATCTGCGGTGGCGTCGATTACCACGTCGCCTGCGTCGCCAGCAGTCCGATGCTGCCGCTGAAGGAGCTGATCGCGCTGCCGGCGGAGATCCAGCTGATGACCGACCGCGGTCAATTGCGCAGCGTTTGTGGACTGGTCACCGAAGCGCGCGCGGGCGACTTCGACGGCGGACTGGCCACATACCAGTTGCGCATCCGCGATGTGCTGTCGGTGATGGAAAAGCGTATCAATAGCCGCGTGTTCAGGCACCATAACGAAGTGGAGATCGTGCAGTTGCTGTGCGAGGAATGGCGGCACTCGAACGCGGTGCTGGCCGGCGCCTTCGAATTCGAAATCGATCCGCTGCTGGATCTTCGCCAGTTCCCGCCCCGCGAACAGACCATGCAGCATAACGAATCGGATGCGGCGTTCGCGCGCCGCCTGCTCAAGCGCTGCGGGGTGTCGTGGGTGTTCCGCCCGGGGCGCGGCCGCGATACGGCGGTCGACCCGGCGCATGACCGCATCCCGGCGCACACGCTGGTGCTGTTCGACGACGCCATGAAGCTGCCGCGGAACCTTGCCGGCAGCGTACGCTATCACCGCGGCGGCGCCACCGAGGAGCGCGACACCATCAGCTCGTGGACCGCCGCGCGCCGCCTGCAGCCGGGGAGCGCCACGCGGCACAGCTGGGACTACAAGAATCCGCTCGGCGGCCAGTTCATGACCGCCAGCGTGCACGGGACGGCCGACCAAGGCAGCGCCGGCAGGCAGCTGGCCGTCACGCTCGACGACTACCTCATCGACATGCCGCACGCGGCCAACGACGGCGACGACCGCGCGCGGCTCGGCCAGGTGCGGATGGCGCGCCACGAGTTCGAGACCAAGTGCTTTCACGGCGAAGGAACGGTGCGCGACTTCTGCGCCGGCGAATACTTCGCGCTGGCCGGACACCCCGAAATCGATACCCACGCCGCGCCGGAGCGCGAATTCGTCATCACCGAACTGCATGTCGACGCCTGCAACAACCTGCCGGGAGAGCTGTCGGTCCGTGCCGAGCGGCTGCTGTCCCAGCATCGCTGGAACGAGCCGCGGGAAGCCGGCGATGGCGGAATGCGCGTGCACGTCGCATTCACGGCGGTGCGGCGCGGCGTGACGATCGTGCCTGCTTTCGATGCGCGCGCCGACCTGCCGCAGCCGCAGATGCAAAGCGCGCTGGTGGTCGGGCCACCTGGCGAAGAGGTGCACTGCGATGCGCTCGGGCGCGTGAAGATCCGCTTTCCCGGCATGCGCGACTTAGACCACAGGCATGCGCAGGGATCCGGCGCCTCCGGTTCGCCTGCCGATTCGGCGTGGGTGCGGGTCGCGTCCAACTGGGCCGGTGACGGACCGGGGCAGCGCCAATGCGGCATGCTGGGATTGCCGCGCGTGGGCACCGAGGTGCTGGTGGCCTTCCTGGGTGGCGATCCGGACAAGCCGATCATCGTCGCGCAGCTGTACAACCAGCGCGCGTTGCCGCCGGCCCTGAGCCGCGCCGGCCACCTGCCGGGTAACCGCTACCTGTCGGGCGCTCGCAGCCGCGAGCTGGGCGGGCAACGCGGCAACCAGCTGCGCTTCGACGATACGCGCGGCCAGATCAGTGCGCAGCTGGCGAGCGACCACGCGGCTTCGGAACTGAACCTTGGCTGGCTCACGCATCCGAAATCGAACGGCCATGGCGACCCGCGCGGCGAAGGCGCGGAGCTGCGCAGCGACGACGCCGTGGCGATCCGCGGCGGCCGCGGCGTGCTGTTGTCGGCGTACGCCAGCAAGGATGCGGAAGGCCCGCAACTCGAACGGGCCAAGCTGGCCGGTCTGGCACAGCTGATGCAGGGTGTGCTGGACGAACTGTCGCGGCTGGCCATCGAGCACGCCGAGGACGAAGCGGCGCAGCCACGGCTGGCGGCACTGGCCGACAAGCTCGCGCGCTGGCATGAGGGCAGCAATGTCGCCGAAGGCGGGGCGCGGCCCGACACGCAGGCCGTGCTGGCCGGCACCGCGCCGGGCGGAATCGTCCTGGGCAGCGACGACAACCTGGCGCTGGGCGCGCAGACCAAGGTCGATATCATCAGCGCGAGCGATGCGGAGCTGGCCGCCGGCCGCAACCTGTTCGTGCGGGCGGCGCGTTCGCTGTCGTTGTTCGCCTTCGAACTCGGCCTGAAGCTGGTGGCGGGGCGCGGCAATGTGGTGGTGCAGACGCACCAGGGCCACGTCGAGATCAAGTCGTCCGGCCGCATCAGCCTGATCGCGGCCGAAGGCATCGAGCTCGATGCGCCGTGGGTGAAGGTGGTCTCCAAAGGCGCGCAGACCGATTGGGACGGCGGCGCCATCACCCAGCAAAGCTCGGGAAAGCACGTGGTGCGGGCGGCGGGCATCGAGCACGTCGCCAGTGGCGACGGCACCCCGGCCGGCCTCGGCCTGCCGCAAACCCAGCTCGAAACCGACGAGCGCGTGGTGGTGATCGACAAGCAGACCGGCAAGCCCGCACGCGGCCGGCGTTACGTCGCCCAGCACGAGGACGGCACCACGATCGAGGGCGTGACCGACGACGAGGGCCGGACCAGCGTCCTGCAAAGCTATGCGATCGGCGCGGTCGAATTTCGCCTGCTGCCGGGAGAAACGGGCAAATGAGCGAGCCCACGCGCAAGCTTGCGCCGCCGACGGTGGACAAGGACGGCAGCCTGGTGGCGCACACGGTGGCGACGCCGAAGTCCTTCCGGGTGCGGGCGCTGCTCGAGGTCCCGCCGGACAAGGTGGTGCCCGTCATCTTCATCCCGGGCCTGATGGGGACCAATTTGCGCTTGCGCAGCGGGGCCGTCCTGCCGCCGGAAGACGGGGTCGCGCCGGGCGATCCGGTCTGGCGTCCGCCGAATGGGAGCATGGACTGTGTGAGCGAGGTATGGGGATGGTCGCGCCGGACGCCTGCCATGCGCCAGGATATGCTCGATGGGAAGGCGGTGGAAGTCGACGGCTCCGGCGAGCTTCCGGCGTCCACCCTGACCGCGGAGCAGATGCGCGAGCAGGGCTGGGGCGAGGTTCATGTGGGCTCGTACGGAGCTTTCCTGGCGGCCCTGCAGAAATACCTGGAGACGACCTTCGAAATCGCCGGCCCGAGGCGGCGGATCAGGGAACATTGGCGCGCGGTCATGGAGTGCGATCCCGCGCGATGGGGCGTGCGCGGCGTCGAGCCGCTGACCGAGGGCGAGCTTGAGAAATACGCAGGCTACTACTATCCGGTCTACGCCGTCGGATACAACTGGCTGCAATCCTGCGCCCAGTCCGCGGAGCTGGTGCGCAAGCGGGTCCTGGAAATTATCCGGCACTGGCAAGGCCTTAGGCGCGAGTGCAGGCAGGTGATCCTCGTGACGCACTCGATGGGCGGATTTGTCGCGCGCGCCTGCGCCAAGGAGATTCCCGCGCATATCGCGGGAGTCATCCACGGCGTCATGCCCGCATTCGGCGCGCCGGTGGCCTACCGCCGTATCGCCTGCGGTACCGAAGGCGGCCGCTTCGAGCGCGACCTTTCCAGGAACTTCACGGATGACGGCTTTGCGCGTATCGCGGGCGGCAGTGCCGCGAATACCACGCCGGTCATGGCGCTCGCACCCGGTGTGCTCGAATTGCTGCCGAATCAGCTTTATCCGCAGGGCTGGCTGCTGGTCCGGACCGTGCGCGCGCCCGGCAATGACGATCAATACCGCGAGCTGCTTGCGCTGCCGAAGGGGAATCCTTACGACTTCTATCGCGATACCGATAGCTGGTATCGGATGATCGATCTCGGCTTGAGCGATCCGCGCGGGCGCTATCGCTGGAAATTCGGCGGCGTGAAGGTTGCGGTGATGTCCGCGATAAACGCCGCCGAGCGCTTTCACACGCAGGTGCTCGCCGACGGCGCGACGAGCTACTACCATCCGAAGACCTATGCATACTACGAGGCCGACGATGCCCACAAGGCCTTCGGGAAGATTCGATGGGTGGCGCAGGAAAGCAATGGCGGCGGCCCTGTACTCACGCCGGGTAATGTCAATCATGGCCGCCTGGCGCGGCGCGAGGCGGACGGCAGCCGCAGCGTGGAAATCGAAGGGCGCTACACGCTCAGATTTCGCCCCTGGATGCAGGACGCGCCGGGTGATGACACGGTGCCTGCGCTGTCGGGCGCGGGTCCGGGTGGACAGGTCAGGCAAATTTTCAGGACCAGCGGCTATTCGCATCAGCAGAGCTATCAGCACGCCGACGTCCTGCTGCTCACCCAATACCTGATAGCGAAGATTGCCCAGAGCTTCACATGAAGCGCGATAAAAGCAAAAGGCTGGTGGCGTTGATCGTCATGGCGTTACTCGCCGTGGCGAGCATGCGTACCGCGCTAGGACTGCGGGACTGGACGAAGGTGGCAATCATGACCCGAACTATGAAAACGGTGTGCGTCGGCCGCTTCCTGATCGACCTTCCCGAGAACGCTCGCGTCTCGTACGGCCCCGCGTTCCTGGAAGGCTTCGACATCAGCAGCATGCGCGAAAGCGATGCCGCGTTCGAGGCGAGGTCGGCGGAGCGGGAAGCGGCGCTGCGCGCACAGACCAACGGTCGCGGCAGGCCGAACCTGGAATCGGTCCGCGCTTACCGGTCGGGAGAATATATCGGCAAGATATTCGTCTATGGACGCTGGAACACGCCATGGAAGGAGAACGGCGAGCCGAGGCAGCTCGAGGGCGTTGCGATCGAAGGGCTGTTGCATGGAGCCGGGGCGAGCTTTTCGTTCCTGAATGAGCAGTACGATCCGGACAAAGTGGGCAGGCTCGTCAAGCTGTTCGAACAAATGTCGGCGCGCGCCGACAACGAGATCCCGTCCGCGCCGGGATTCTGTATCGGACGAGGCTTCATTCGCGAGCCGCTGCGCGCGGAGCAGGGCGAGTCGGTCGCGCTGCTGGCAGGCTTGCCGGATCATCCCGACGTCACCATCACGCTTTCCAGCATGGCCGGCACGGCGCCAGCACCGGGCATCATCCAGCGATCCGCCGAGGCGATGGCGAGCTATCCGCTGCTTCTCAGGCCGGCGGTGCGGATTGTGCGGGAAGGCGCGCGCACGGTGAACGGGCTGCCGGGTGAAGAGATCGGGGCGAAGATCACCGAGCCGAATTTCGTGACCACGTTCACGTATGACTGGGAGATGCCGGCGCGGGACAGCGATGCGCTGACACCCCTGCTGGCCCTTCAGCTCCAGACAGGCGTCGCGCGGCCGGGGGGCAAACCGATCCAGTCGAGCCTCGCCGAGGGCGCCATCGACGAACTATGGGAAAGCATCGTTCCCAGCGTCCGGATCCGGCCGTTCATGGTGCCGACCGCTGCGCCGGCGGCAGCGCCGGAAGCGCCGCTGGGAAGCTTTGCGACGGCCGGCGACGCGTGCCCGGCGACCGGCTGGTGGCAGTGCAACGAGGGCGTGGCCGGCGTCGCGGTGCTGGGCGGCCGGCGCCAGTTCCTGAGGAAAGGGCAGCGCATGCCGCAAGCCCTGCTGATGCCGCAGCCGACGCTCTGGGAAAAGCTGCGCGGCGTGCAGCCGAGTTACGAGCCGGTCGCGCCGACGGCCTGGAAGCTGGTCGACAGGCGGGCACACGGGCGCGCCACGACGCCTACCTTGGCGGCCGCCGCTCCGGCGGGGACGGCCCTGGCCGCTGCCGTGGCGCCGCTCGGCAGTGTCGCCAGGACCGGCGACACCTGTCCGGCGAGCGGATGGTGGCGCTGCGAGGATGCGCAGGCGCTGGACGGCACGCGCTGGTTTGCGCGCGGCAGCACGCTTCCCGCCGCGACCTTCGACATGCCGCCTGCATGGTTCGGCAGGAACGGCGCAGGCCCGGCGGTGATCCAGCGCCGCAGCAACTGGCAGCTGCTGCGGCATGCCGCGGCCCCGCGCGGCGAGCGCGAAGTCGAGGAAGATCCCGCCGGCTGAACGATGCGTTGCGCGATACTCGGTTTTGTCGGCGGCGCTTCGGTGCTGCAGACCTGCGCATCGCTGCCGCCGCGCTGGCAGGCCTGGGTGTGCGTGGCGGCGGCGCTGATCCTGCTGGCATGTTTGCGCGGCCCGGCGCGGGCGGCGATCGCAGGGGGCCTTCTTGGATTCGCGTGGGCGGCCATCGTCGCCAGTGCGGCGCTGTCGGACGGATTGTCCAGCCACGACGAGGGCCGCGACGTCACCATCATCGGCACCATCGACAACCTTCCGTACAGTGTCGAACAGGGTGTCCGCTTCAACTTCAAGGTTGAGCAGGTCGCAGCGGGCGGATTCCATGTCCCGGGCCGCATCGCGCTGGGATGGTACGCGGACCGGCGCGGCAGCAGCGCCCGGGCGGCGGACGTGCAGCCGGGCGAACGGTGGCAGCTCACGGTGCGCCTTCAGCGCCCGCACGGCAATGCCAACCCGAATGGCTTCGACTACGAGGCCTGGCTGCTGGAACAGGGCATACGGGCGACGGGTTACGTGCGCGCCGCGGGCGACGGCAATCGCCGCCTCGACGCCTTCGCGCCGAGCGCGGGCAACCTGGTCGAACGTGTGCGCGCTGTCCTGCGTGAGCGTATCCTGAGGGCGCTTCCGGACAAGCGGTATGCCAGCGTCATCGTCGCGCTGGTGATCGGCGACCAGCGCGGCATCGACCAATCCGACTGGACGGTATTCAACCGGACCGGCATCGGCCATCTCATTTCCATCTCCGGCCTGCACATCACCATGGTGGCCGGCATGTTCGCGCTGGGCGTGTCATCCTTGTGGCGGCGCTCCTTCTTCACCGGCGCACAGCTGCCCTTGCTGCTGCCGGCGCAGAAAGTGGCGGCGCTGGCGGGCAGCGGCATCGCGCTGCTGTACGTGCTGCTGGCGGGATTCGGCGTCCCCGCGCAGCGGACGCTCTACATGATCGGCGTGGTCGCCGCCGGGCTCTGGTCCGGGCGGATCACCAGCATCACGCACGTGTTGTGCGCTGCCCTGGGCATCGTCGTGCTGCTCGATCCCTGGGCGATGATGTGGCCGGGGTTCTGGCTGTCCTTCGGCGCGGTCGCGGTCATCATGTACGCGCATGCGGGCCGGACCGGCGTCGTGCGCGGCGGCTGGCGCGGGGCGTGGGACGAAGGATGGCGGACCCAGTACGCCGTCACGCTCGGACTGGTGCCGGCGACCATGCTGCTGTTCGCCCAGGTGTCGCTGGTCAGCCCGATCGCGAACGCGGTGGCGATCCCGCTGGTCAGCTTCGTCGTGACGCCGCTCGCGCTGGCAGGTTCGATCATGCCGTCGCCCTTGTCCGGCTTGCTGCTGGCCGTCGCACACTGGTTCGTGGAGCTGCTGGCGCGATTGCTTTACCTGATCGGCGAGCAGGGCTTCGCGGTCTGGTCGGCGCCCGAGCCCGATTGGTGGCTGTTCCTGCTCGCGTTGGCCGGCACCCTGTGGATGCTGGCGCCGCGCGGCTGGCCGCATCGCTGGGCCGGCGCGGCCGCGTGGCTGCCGCTGTTCGTCCAGCTGCCTTCGCATCCTGACGTGGGGCGATTCCGGGTGACGGCGTTCGACGTCGGGCAGGGCATGGCATTGCTGGTGGAGACGCACGGCCACCGGCTGCTGTACGATACCGGCCCGCAGTACGCGCCCGACTCGAACGGCGGCAACCGCGTGATCGCGCCCTACCTGAGGGCGCGCGGGATCGCGAGGCTGGACGGAATGGTCATCAGCCACAGCGACACCGACCACTCCGGCGGCGCGCTCGCCATGCTGGAAGCGCTTCCGACAGGCTGGGTCGCGTCGTCGTTGTGGGAGAACAGCCCGATCGTCCGCAAGGCGCCGCAGCATATTCGCTGCGCGGCCGGACAGCACTGGACCTGGGACGGCGTCGAGTTCGAGATGCTGCAGCCGGCCATCGACAGCTATGCCAACACCGCGCTCAAGGCGAATGCGCGCAGCTGCACGCTGCGCGTCAGCGGAGGAGGACAAAGCATGCTGCTGGCGGGCGACATCGAAGCGGCGCAGGAGGCGCGGCTGGTGGCGACCATGCCCGACAAGCTGCGCGCCGACGTGCTGCTGGCGCCGCACCATGGCAGCGGGACCTCATCGACGCTCGGGTTCCTGCGGGTGGTCGGACCACGGATCGCGGTGTTCCAGGTCGGCTACCGCAACCGCTATCATCACCCGAAGGCGCAGGTGTTCGAACGCTACGGCGATCTCGGCGTGCGCCGCCTGCGCACCGACGAAGCAGGTGCGATCACGCTCGAATTCGCCGAACGCGTCGCGGCGGCCGAGTATCGCCGGGCGCATGCGCGCTACTGGTACGGCAGGTAGTGGCCATACTCTAAACACGTACGCCCAGGTGCCGGTAGAATCGGCAGCTCGAACCACCGCCACGACCTGCGATGACCAAACCGCTGCTCCATTTCAGCCACGGGAACAGCTTCCCGGCCGGTACCTACCGCCAGCTGCTCGAACCGCTCGGCCGCGATCATGAGGTGCGCTGCATCGACATGCTGGGGCACGATCCGGCCTATCCGGTGGACGACGGCTGGCGCGGCCTGGTGGCGCAACTGATCGCGCGGCTCGAATGCTACGATGAGCCGGCGATCCTGGTCGGCCATTCGCTGGGCGGCGCGCTCAGCGTGATGGCGGCGCACGAGCGTCCCGACTTGGCGCGCTGCGTCGTGATGCTGGATTCGCCCGTGGTGGCCGGCTGGCGCGCGGCCCTGTGGTCGCTGGCCAAGCGCATCGGCTGGGGCGAGAAGCTGTCGCCGGCGCGGCTGTCGTGGAAGCGCCGCCATGTCTGGCCCGACCGCCAGGCCGCCTTCGAGCACTTTGCGTCCAAGCCGGTGTTCGAGTCCTGGGCACCTGGTGTGCTCGACGACTATCTCGACAGCGGCCTGATGCCGCACCCCGATGGCGTGCAGCTGCGCTTTTCGCGCGAGGTGGAAACCGACATCTACGGCACGCTCCCGCACGACATGGGCAAGCTGCTGGCCGCGCCCTTCGCGGTGCCGGTCGGCTGCATCGCGGGCACCCGTTCGGAAGAGATGCGCCAGGCCGGCTTGGCCGCCACGCGCCAGCTGGTCGGGCCGAATCTGCTGATGGTGGAGGGCGGCCACCTGTATCCGATGGAGCAGCCGGCCCTGACCGCGCGGCTGACCGAGCGGATGATCGGCCAGCTGCTCGACAAGGCCGAAGAC
>JAEWEK010000279.1 GCA_023389425.1 Pseudomonadota bacterium
GTGTTCGACAACCGCTTCCCGTCGCTGGCGCTGGACGCGCACGATGCGCCGGTGGAGACGGTGCCGACCGCGCCCGCCAACGGCCATTGCGAAGTGGTGGTGTTCACGCAGGATCCGGTGTCCTCGCTGAGCGCGCTGTCGCTGTCGCGCATCGAATTGCTGCTGCAGGTGTGGGGCGACCGGACCACGCGCATCGGCGGCCAGCACAACATTCACTACGTGCTGCCGTTCGAGAACCGCGGCGCGGAAGTGGGGGTGACGCTGCACCATCCGCATGGCCAGATCTATGCCTATCCTTTCGTTCCTTCGGTGCCGGCGCGGATGCTGGCGCAGGAGCGCGAGTACTTCATGCAGCACGGCTCCAGCCTGTTGTGCGACATGGCGCGCCTGGAAGCGCAGGACGGCAAGCGCGTGCTGTACCAGGGGCCGCACGCGATCGCCTTCGTGCCGCCGTGCGCGCGCTATCCCTATGAGGTGTGGCTGATGCCGACGGCGCCGTGCAAGGACTTCGCGGCCCTCACGCCGGCGCAGCGGGCCGATGTGGCGCGCGCGCTCAAGACCGTGCTGATGAAGTTCGACGCGCTGTGGGACCGGCCTTTTCCCTACCTGATGACCTGGTACCAGGCGCCGACCGATGGCGCCGATCATCCGGAAACCCAGCTGCATGCGGAGTTCTTCCCGCCCTACCGCAACCGCGAGCGGCTCAAGTACCTGGCGGGCACCGAGATCGGCGCCGGCATGTTCGCGATGGACGTGCTGCCCGAATCCACGGCCTACGAGCTGCAGCAGGTGCAGGTCGATGTGGAGGACAGCGCATGAGCGAAACGTCCGTAGATCGTAGTGCCGAGGCGGCGATCAAGCTGGCGGTCCTGCGCGATGTGCTGGACAAGACCGGGGCCGGCGCGATCCGCCTGCGCGGCGTCGACTGGTTCGCGTGGAGCACGGCCGGCGGTTCGAACGCGGTCCTGCTGTCGCAGGAGACCGGATCGGCCGAATTGCTGGTGTCGCGCGACGACGCCTGCATCCTGACCAAGGACATCGAGGCCGCGCGACTGAAGGCGGAGGAGGTGCCGCCGGGCTTTTCCTTCCACGCGACGCCGTGGACCGAAATGGAAGTGCGCGAGCGCTATGTGTTCGAGATCGCGGCCGGACTGCCGGTGCTGTCGGACCGTCCCGCCAACGGCGAACTGCCGCTGCCCCCCACCTTGCGCCAGCGCCGCATGGTGCTGGGCACGGGCGAGATCCAGCGCTACCGCGAGCTGGGGCGCGCCGCCGCCGAGGCGATGAGCGAGGCCCTGCGCCAGGCCCAGCCCGAGTGGACCGAAGCGCGGCTCGCGGCCGCCGGCGCACAGGCATTGGTGCAGCGCGGGCTGGAACCCGCGCTGGTGCTGGCCGCCGGCGAACGGCGCCTGCCGCTGTACCGCCATCCGACGCCGTCGCAGGAGCGCATCGGCAGCCGCGCCATGCTGCGCTGCTGCGCGCGCCGCCACGGCCTGTACGCGAGCCTGGCGCGCTGCATCAGCTTCGGGCCGGCGCCGGCCGAACAGCGCGAGCTGATGGCGGTGGAAGCCACCGGCCTGGCGGCGATCGTGCCGGGCGGCTCGCTGTCGGCGGTGTACTTCGCGCTGGAGCAGGGCTATCGCCACGCCAACCGGCCGGACGCGATCAAGGCCCACCACCAGGGGGGCATCACCGGCTATGCCTCGCGCGAGATCGTAGCGACGCCGGTCACCGCGGCCGAACTGGAAACCGGCATGGCATTCGCATTCAACCCGAGCTTCGAAGGCCTGACCATCGAGGACACCTTCGTGCTCGGCCCGAAGGGACTGGAAAACCTGACTTGCGACCCGGCCTGGCCGGCGCGCGACGAACAAGGCCGCATGCGGCCGCTGTGGCTGGAGGCGACATGAAGAAGAGCGAACCCTTTTTCGGCGGCGCGCCCACGGTGGTGGCCTCGGCGCCCGGCCGGGTCAACCTGCTGGGCGAACACACCGACTACAACGACGGCTTCATGCTGCCGGTGGCGACGCCCCAGCGCACCACGGTGGCGATGAGCCCGAGCGGCGACGGCCATTTCTATTTTCATTCGGAGACCCTGGGCAGCAGCGTCGACTTCCCGCAAGGCGGCAGCGCGCCGCAGGGCTTCGGCAGCTATATCGAAGGCTGCATCCGCCTGCTGCAGGCGGGCGGCGTGCAGGTGCCGGCGCTGCGGGTGTTCGTCTCGACCGAACTGCCGGTGGGGTCGGGCCTGTCGTCCTCGGCCGCGCTGGAAGTGGCCACGCTGCGCGCGCTGCGCGAGCTGCTCGACGTCGACTTCGACGACGTCAGGCTGGCGCGCCTGGCGCAGCGGGCCGAGATCGAATACGCGCGGGTCAATTGCGGAATCATGGACCAGATGGCGTCCAGCCTGGCGGACCGCGGCCACATGCTGTTCATCGACGCACGCTCGCTCGAGCACCGGCTGGTGCCGCTGCCGCCGGACGCCGGCATCATCGTGATCGACTGCGGCGTGCCGCGCAAGCTCGCCGCCAGCAAGTACAACGAGCGGCGCGCCGAGTGCGAGGAGGCGGCGCGCAAGCTGGGCGTGGCCTCGCTGCGCGACGTCGCGGATCCGGAAGCGGTAGAGCAGCTGCCGCCGCCGCTGCGCCAGCGCGCGCGCCACGTGGTGCGCGAGAACCTGCGCGTGCTGGAAGCGGTGCGCGGCGTGTCGGCCGAACGCTTCGGCCAGCTGATGAACGAATCGCACCAGAGCCTGGCGCACGACTATGAAGTGTCGATCCCGGAGCTGGATGCGCTGGTGGATGCGCTGCGCGCCGCGCCCGGCGTGGTCGGCGCGCGCCTGACCGGTGCCGGCTTCGGCGGCGCCACCGTGGCGCTGTGCCGCGCCGGACAGGAGCAGCAGGCCGCGCAGGCCGCGCTGGCGGCCTACAACAAGAACGGACGGCTTGGCCGGATCCTGATCCCGGTACAAGACGAAGGAAAAAACGAAGGAAAGGACGACAATGAGCCAGTTTGAGTATCCCCGCCCGCAGCTGGTCCGCGACCAGTGGATGAACCTGAACGGCAAGTGGCGCTTCCGCTACGACGACGCTCGCCAGTTCAAGCTGCCCGGCCAGGTCAATGGCTGGACCCACGAGATCAACGTCCCGTTCGCGCCCGAGACCGAGATGAGCGGCATCGGCGACACGGGCTTTCACAGCGCCTGCTGGTACCAGCGCGAATTCGAGCTCAAGCCCAGCAGCGGGCGCACCATCCTGCACTTCGGCGCGGTCGATTACCTGGCGCGGGTGTGGGTCAACGGCCACCTCGTCGCCGAGCACCTGGGCGGGCACACCTCGTTCGAGGCCGACATCACGATGGCGATGAGCGCCGACGGGCGGCAGGTGGTGACGCTGCTGGTGGAGGACGACCCGGCCGACCTGGAGAAACCGCGCGGCAAGCAGGACTGGCTGCTCGAGCCGCACTCGATCTGGTATCCGCGCACCACCGGCATCTGGCAGACGGTGTGGGTGGAGCAGGTGGCCAATACCTATATCGGCGCGCTGAAGTGGACGCCGATCTTCGAGAACTTCGAGATCGGCTGCGAGGTGTTCGCCGCGGGCGACATCCCGGAAGACCTGTTCGTCGAGGTGAAGATCTGGCACGGCGAGCAGCTGCTGGCGGACGACCATTACAAGCTGGTGTCGGGCGAGGCGAACCGCAAGATCGCGCTGTCCGACCCCGGCATCGACGATTCGCGCAACGAGCTGCTGTGGAGCCCCGAGCGGCCCACGCTGCTGGACGCGGAAGTGACGCTGCATGCCAACGGCAGCGTGCTGGACCGGGTCCGTTCCTACACGGCGCTGCGCTCGTTCGCGATCAACCGCGACCGCCTGATGCTCAACGGCCGTCCCTACCAGCTGCGGCTGGTGCTGGACCAGGGCTACTGGCCGGAGTCCTTCCTGACCGCGCCGTCCGACCGCCACCTGCGGCGCGACGTCGAACTGGCCAAGGCGATGGGCTTCAACGGCGTGCGCAAGCACCAGAAGATCGAGGATCCGCGCTACCTGTACTGGGCCGACAAGCTCGGCCTGCTGGTATGGGAAGAGATGCCGTCCGCCTACCGCTTCTCGCCCAAGGCGATCAAGCGCATGGTCAGCGAATGGACCGAGGCGATCCACCGCGACTACAGCCATCCCTGCATCGTGGTGTGGGTGGCGTTCAACGAGTCGTGGGGCGTGCCGAACCTGACGCTGACGCAGGCGCACCGCAATGCAGTCGAGGCGCTGTACCACCTGACGCGCACGCTCGACTCGACGCGGCCGGTGATCGGCAACGACGGCTGGGAAGCGTCGGCCACCGACATCCTCGGCATCCATGATTACGACTGCAATCCCGAGAAGCTGCGCGAGCGTTATGCCGTCAGCGATCCGGTGCGCACGCTGTTCGACCAGCGGCGTCCCGGCGGGCGCATCCTCACGCTCGACGGCTTCCCGCACCGCGGCCAGCCGATCGTGCTCACCGAATTCGGCGGCATCGCGTTCGATCCGAACGTGGCGCCGGACAGCAAGGCCTGGGGCTACACCCGGGCCCATACCGAGGAAAGCTACCTCTCGCTGTACCGCCGGCTGCTTGAAGTGGTCAACACCACCTTCATGTTCAGCGGATTTTGCTATACCCAGTTCACCGACACCTTCCAGGAGGCCAACGGCCTGCTCAACGCGGACCGCACACCCAAGCTGCCGCTGGAAGTGATCGACGCCGCCACACGCAACGTCTCGCTCGAGATCAAGGATGTGGAGGAGGGACCCGGGCCTGGCGCCTGAGCCAATGTTCGTTTGGCGCGGGCGATCGGCCGAAGCAGGAAACCACCGATCAATCACGCCCCGACCGCGTGCGGGGCGATAAAGGAGTCGTCATGCCAACGATCGTCGTATTCAGCCATTTGCGCTGGGATTTCGTGTTCCAGCGGCCGCAGCACCTGTTGACGCGGCTGGCGCAGCACTACCCGGTTTTGTTCGTCGAAGAGCCGGTACATGATGACGGCACGCCGTATATGCAGCAATCCAGCCCGGCGCCGAACGTGACGGTGTGCCAGGCCCACACGCCGGTATCATCCGGCGGCTTCCACGACGACCAGCTCCCCGTGCTGCAGCCCCTGCTGGCCGACCTGGTGCCGCCAGGGGAGCGGCCGATCGTGTGGTTCTACACGCCGATGGCGCTGCCGCTGCTGCAGGGACTGGACCCGAGCCTGGTGGTCTACGACTGCATGGATGAACTGGCCTCGTTCAAGAATCCGCCCAAGCAGCTGCTGCAGCGCGAGACGGCGCTGCTCAACCTGGCGGACCTGGTGTTCGCGGGCGGCCCCAGCCTGTATGAGGCCAAGCGCACGCGCCATCCGGACGTGCACTGCTTCCCGAGCAGCGTCGACGTCGCCCACTTCGGCCAGGCCACGGACCGCGCGCGCAGCCATCCGGCGCAGGCCGCGATCGCGCATCCGCGCCTCGGCTTCTACGGCGTGATCGACGAGCGCTTCGACACCGGTCTGGTGGCGGCGCTGGCCGATGCGCACCCGGAGTGGCAGGTGGTGCTGGCGGGGCCGGTGGTGAAGATCGCCGAGCACGAGCTGCCGCGGCGGGCCAACATTCATTACATGGGCCAGCAGCCGTACCAGGCGCTGCCGGCCTTCCTCGCGGGCTGGGACGTGTGCCTGTTGCCGTTCGCGCTGAACGAGGCGACGCGCTTCATCAGCCCGACCAAGGTGCTCGAGTACATGGCGGCCGAGCTGCCGATCGTGTCGACGCCGATCGCCGACGTGGCCACGCCCTATGGCGACGTGGTGGCGATCGCGGAAGGGCCGCGGCAGTTCATCGCCGCCTGCGAGGCGGCGCTGGGGATGGAGCCGGCGCAGCGCGAGGCGCTGGCCGAGGCGATGCGCGACGTGGTCGCGCGCACCTCGTGGGATGCGACGGCGGAAGAGATGCGCGCCCTGCTGGACAGCGCACCGCAGCGACCGCAGGCGCTGGCGCGCTTCGGCCAGCCGGCTGCCGCCGCCGCGCATGGCGCCGGCGAAGGCGCGAAGGTCAACCAGCTGCGGCGCCAGGGCGGCGCGCACGACACCGGCACCGTCATCATCGGCGCCGGGCCGACCGGGCTGTCGGCGGCATACCACCTCGGGGCCGACGCGGTCCTGCTGGAGCGCAATGGCACCATCGGTGGCTGGTGCCGGTCGGTGAACGACCAGGGCTTCACCTTCGATTACGCGGGCCACATCATGTTCTCCAACGATGCCTACGTGCTCAAGCTGTACCAAGTGCTGTTGGGCGACAACCTGCACTGGCAGGACCGCGAGGCCTGGATCTACAGCAAGCAGGTGTACACGCGCTATCCCTTCCAGGGCGCACTGTACGGCCTGCCGCCGAAGGTCATCACCGAGTGCATCATGGGAGCGATCGAGGCGCGCTACGGCGCGGCGGAAGCGGCAGAGGGCCAGGCTTGCGCGGTCAGGCCGGTGGAGGATTGCTGCGGCGACGGCACCGCCGACGTGGCCAATACGGCGCAGATCGCGCCGAAGAAACGCGAAACGCCCAACTTCGAGGAGTTCATCTACAAGGTCTGGGGCAAGGGCATCGGCAAGCATTTCGCGATCCCCTACAACCGCAAGCTGTGGACGGTGCCGCTGACCGAGATGGAGACCTCGTGGCTGGGCGGGCGCGTGCCGTTGCCTGACCTGGAGGAGATCATCGAAGGCGCGCTGGAGCCTGTGGCCAAGCCGATGGGGCCAAACGCGCGCTTCGGCTATCCGCTGCGCGGCGGCTTCCAGGCGCTGATGAACGGCTTCCTTCCGCACATCAAGGGGCGGGTCGAGTTGAACGCGGCGGTGGCGCAAGTGCTGCCGCGCGAACATTTGGTGGTGCTGGCCGACGGCAGCCGCTATCGCTATGACCATCTTATTTCGACCATGCCGCTGCCCGAGCTGATCAAGCTGATCGGCGACGAGGCGCCGGCCGAGGTGAGAAGGGCGGCAAAGGGCCTCAAGCACATCTCGATTCGCTGCGTGAACCTGGGCGTGGCACGCGAGCAGGTCACGGACAAGCATTGGGTGTACTACCCGGAGGACACGATTTTCCATCGCATCTTTGTGCAGGGAAATGCCAGCCCTTACTGCAATCCGCCGGGCGGCTTCGGCCTGACCTGCGAGATTTCGTACTCGCCGTGGAAGCCGCTGCCGGTCGATGGGCAGGCGCTGATCGACCGCTGCATCGCCGATTGCCGCAAGGTGACGATGCTGCGCGAGGATGACGAGATCATCGCGGCGAACATTGTCGACATGCCGTATGCCTACGTGGTGTACGACCATGAGCGCGCGGCCAATGTGCAGGCGATTCGCACCTGGCTCGGACGCTTCGACATCGTGCTGGCCGGGCGCTACAGCGAGTGGGAGTACTACAACTCCGATCACGCCTTTATCGCCGGCAAGAAGGCGGCCGAAACGGTGCAGGCCGAACGCGCGCAGCAGGTGGCGGAATAGCGCCGCCTCGGCCAGCGGACGACAGCGCAAGCACGACATGGTCGCCCCGGCGCAGGCCGGGGATACTGCAGCGTTTAGTGCGCGATGACGCCGTTTGAAAGATTGACGCGGTCGCCGGCGCGGAAGTCCGGCGTGCTTTCTTGCGTGACGGTGCGCGTGCTGCCGTCATCCATGCGCGCGGTGATGCGGTAGACGCGGTCGCCGCCGGCCGACATGCCGGTGGCGCCGGCGGCGCTGCTGCCGACCGCGCCAGCCGTGCCGCTGTCGCCCTCGCTGCCCTGGCGCGGCACGACGTCGATCGACACCACGGTGGCGTTGGGGCTGATGGACGCCACCGCTGCGCCTTGCGCACGGTCCTGGCTGCCCATGGCCGCGGCCCCGGATTCGCCCATGCTGGCGGTGCCGCCGCCGGTGCTGCCGCCAGTGCCGGAGCTGCCGCTGGAATTTTGCTCGTAGCCCGAGCCGCCGGATGGCGACGAGCCGGACGTGCCCGAGGTGCCGCTGCTGCCGGACTCGCCGGAACGGCTCGAGCCCCAGCCGTGCATGGTGCTGCACGCGGACAATGCCAGAGCCAGCGTGCCCGCCAGGGCCAAGCTGTGGGATATCTGCTTCATGATCGACTCCTTGGTTGCTGGATTGATTGCAGTGTTTGGTGACGATGCGGCGTGCCCCGTTTCATAAGAGGCGCCAGCGGTCTCTGCGTTCCTTTGCGTGGGCGTGGCCCTGAGCCAGATCAAATTCCGGGCCGGCGCGGGAATCCCGCCCGGCGAATGCTGTCAGCGTTGCGCGGCCTTGCCGGTCCTGGGCATCACGGCGTACAGGATGGCGCTGGTGACGATGGCGGCGGCGCAATCGACCATCCAGTCGCGCACGTCCGCGCCGCGATAGGGGAAGAAGCTTTGTACGTATTCGTCGCCGGCGCCCATCACCGCGACCGCGAGGATGGCTTTGGCGGCGCGCATCCCGGGGCTGCCATCGCTGCCCGTGAACCACAGGAAGGCCAGCACCGCGTAGGCGGTGGAATGCAGCACGGCCCCGGAAGCGACCAGGCCGATTTCGGCGCGCGCGCCGGGAATCGATCCCGCGACCAGGATCGTCAGGTACATCAGGATCGCGCAGGCGCGGCGCAGGGTTCGGTGTTTGGGATCAAGGATCAGGGTCGACAGCAATGCAGGCATGGGACAGGCGTTTGCAACGGAAAACGCCCACCATACCACGCACGCTGCCGGCACGTGCACACGCATGAACAGCGCCGGTGCCGCCAGCGCCAGGCCGCGGCCGCGGTCAGAGCGTCAGCGCCGGCCTGCCATTGGCGTAATGTGCGTCGAAGCAGCTGTCGCAGCCCGAGCACAGCAGGTGGGCAATGCGCACCCGTGCCTGGCGCAACACCAGCTTGAGGTGTTGCTTGCACTTCGGGCAGACTTCGCGCACGTTGCCGAATGTGATGAGGTTAAGGGGGACAGCTTCGTCCTGGGCTGCGTCGACCACTGCGTCGGGATGCAGTTCGCTGAGGACCAGCCTTTCGCCCACGCCGTGATGGCGGCGGGCCGGTGGATTGTCGCGCGGATGCGGCATTGCTTCAGGCATGTGTACAGTCATCGGTCCAGTTCCCTTTTCTTGTTGCCAGGCGCCGGCGCCGTGCAAATAGCGCGGGGCGCGGCATTCATGATAGCGAATACGGGGCTGCCTTCAAGCAGCACCGGGGCCTTTATTTTGTTGGCTTGCCAATAGGAAAAACTGCCACTGGATAAAAAAATGCCCGCCTGGAACGGGGCGGGCACAACCCAAGATCGGGCCAAGAGACGCGAGAATTCGGTTGGTGTGCCGGGCATGGGCCGGGCACACCTGGCTGCGATCGGGCATATCGGTTGCTCGTACCGCAGATGAAGCCAGTATAGGCGGCGAATATGACCGCAGAATGACTTAGCTCAAGCGTTTCTCGATCATTGCCGGGAACGATTTACCGCTCTACTGTGTCTCGCCTGTGCAGTGCAGCGCAAGCTATCAACATTGTCAGTATTGCAATTAATTAATTGAGCGGAAGATCCTTCTCTCGGAGGATGGGCTTGCCTCCCTGAACAAGCCCGAACTAGGGGAGATCGACATGCAAACGCTCGGAACGTATCTGGTGAATGGGCAGGCTGGCAACGAACAAATGGCCGGCGCCCCGCAATTGCAGTTTTCGCTGCTGGTGGTGGCGGCGACGGGCAAGGTGTCCGGCCACGCGATGATCACGCAGGCGATCGCGCCGCCGAACGGCGAGAAACACATCAACAACGTCACTGGCCAGATCCATGCCGCCGGCTTCGGGCAGGTCACCAAGCTGGTCGCGCTGGAAGGCACCTGCTTCCAGGCCCTGCAGCCGCCGGCCATCGGCATCATGGAAGTGCCGTTCACCGCGCATTTCGCCATCGACGATGCCTGGAACGGCAGGGGCGGCTTCGAATGCGGCGCCACCCACGCCGAAAACGTGCCGGTGAAGAACGTGCCGCGCTAAGCGCCCTGGAAACAAAAAAAAAGCCCGCTGGTTTAGCGGGCTTAAACTATTTTCTTGGAGGAGAATAGTGGAGACAGGTGCAATTATGCTGCGTCGCAAAATATATGTCTAATTTCAATTTCCGATATCAGACATTCGAAAATCGCATATCACTGTCGAGCCCGCTTTTTCTCCCTGGCGCTTACTCCTTGACCGGCACCGTATAGTTCAGCGCCATGCGGCCGCCGTCGGCGTACAGCGTCTGGCCGGTGATGTAGGACGCGTCTTCGCTGGCGAGGAAGGCGGCGATGGAGGCCACTTCTTCCGGCTCGCCGCAGCGGCCCAGCGGCGTGCGCGACAGGATGGTGTGGCGCGCTTCCGGGCTGCCCAGCACGGCTTTCTTGGCCAGCTCGGTCAGGATGGTGCCCGGGCCGATGGCGTTGACGCGGATGCCGTAGGGCGCGAGCGCGATCGAGGCCACCCGCGTGAGCTGGTTGACGCCGCCCTTCGACACCACATACGGAATCTGGTTCGGGATCGTCAGTTCGGCGTTGACGCTGGACATATTGATGATGCAGCCGCGCTGGCGCTTGACCATCTCGCGGGCAGCCGCCTGGCTGCACAGGAACATCGATTTCAGGTTGATGCGCAGGACGCGGTCGAAATCGTCCTCGCTCAGGTCGAGGAAACCGGCGGCATGGGTCACGCCCGCGTTGTTGACGAGGATGTCGATCTGGCCGAAGGCGGCCAGCGTCTCGGCGACCAGGGCGTCGACGTCCGCTTTCTGGCTGACGTCGGCGCAAAAGAAGCGCGCCGCTTCGCCCAGTGCCTGGGCGGCAGCGCGGCCTTCGTCCTCGCGCACGTCGGCGAGCATGACGCGGGCGCCCTCGCGCACCAGGCGCTGTGCGCAGGCAAGGCCAATGCCCTGGCTGGCGCCGGTGACGATGGCGACTTGGTTGGCTAATCTCATGGGGCTCTCTTGAAGGTTACAGGATGACGGGTTCGTCCGGCAGCTCGTTCGGCCGCGGGCCCGTCGACGGGAAATGTTCATGCAGCAGGGCGTTGACCTGGCCGATGGCGGCCAGCGTGCTGTCGTGGAACTGGCCGCGCGCGTAGCCGGCGGTGAGGGTGTCGCACACGCTGCGCCAGGTGGCGGCGCCGATCTTGCGGTCGATGCCGCGGTCGGCCACGATTTCCACCTTGCGGTCGGCCAGGTTCACGTAGAGCAGCACGCCGCAGTTTTCTTCCGTGTCCCACATGCCATAGTCCGCGAACAAGGCCAGCGCGCGCTGGCGGGCGCTGATGCCGCCCCAGGCCGCGTCCAGCGGCATCGCGCGCTCGACGATCAGGCGGACTTCGCCGCGATGGGTCTGTTCGCCCGCCGTGATCGCCGCCGCGATGGCGCGCAGCGTTTCAGGCGGAAATGCGCGGCGCGCGGCCGCCGTGCCGCTTTTCGCGTGGCGCAGGGTGCGTTGCAGCCGGTGTCCGAGTGCCATCACCAGTCTCCCGAGGCGCCACCGCCGTCGAAGGATCCGCCGCCGCCGGAGAAGCCGCCGCCGGACGAACCGCCGCCGAAGCCGCCACCGCCGAAGCCGCCACCACCGAAGCCGCCACCACCGCGGCGGCTCGCTTCACTCAAGATATTGCCGAGGATGAAGCCGGCGGCGCCGCTGTCCCAGCTGCTGTGCTGGTTGGGGCCGCCCGGATACAGGGGCGGGCCGCCGCGGCGCCGGAAGATGGCGAACAGGATCACGACGCCAAAGAAAATGATCGGCAGCAGGCCAAGTAGCGAACCCACATCGCTTTGCTGCGCTTGCTGGCGCTGTGCCTGCGGTGCGGGAAATTTCTCCTGGTTCAGCAGCGTCGCGATCGCGCCCACGCCGGCGACCAGGCCTTCGTAATAATGCTCTTGCCGGAAGTAGGGCGCGATCACGTCCTGCAAAATGCGCTTGGATTGCGCGTCGGTCAGCACTCCCTGCACGCCGCGTCCGGCTTCGATGCGCAGGCGCCGCAGCGCTTTCGGATTGTCGCGCGCCACCATCAACAGCACGCCATCATCCACGCCCTTGCGGCCGAGTTTCCAGGCATCGGTGACGCGGATGCTGTATTGCTCGATCGCTTCCGGCTCCGTCGACTTGACCAGCAGCACCGCGATCTGGCTGCCGGTCCTGGCCTCGTAATCGGCCAGCACACCCTCCAGGCGCTGGCGCTGGCTGGCGTCGAGCATGCCGGCTTCGTCCACCACGCGCCCGCTCAGCGGCGGCACCGGCTTGAGCTGGGCATGGGCCGGCGCGGCCAGCGCGAGCGCCAGCAGCAGGCAGCACAGGTAACGCAGAGAATTCATCCGATTACTTGCCGAAATCGACTTTGGGCGCGGTGGAAATGGCGTGTTCGTTCTCGACCGTGAAGGAGGGCTTGGGCTGGTAGCCGAAGATCTTGGCCGTGACATTGGTCGGGAAGCTGCGCACGGTGACATTGTAGTCCTGCACCGCCGCGATATAACGCTGGCGGGCCACGGTGATGCGGTTCTCGGTGCCCTCGAGCTGCGATTGCAGGTCGCGGAAACTGGTGTCGGCCTTCAGGTTCGGATAATTTTCCGACACCGCCATCAGGCGCGAGAGGGCGCTCGAGAGTTCGCCCTGCACCTGCTGGAACTTGGCGAAAGCGGCCGGGTCGTTCAGCACGGCCGGCGTGATCTGGAAACTGGTGGCGGCGGCGCGCGCCTTGGTGACCGCTTCCAGCGTGCTCTGCTCGTGGGTCGCGTAGCCCTTGACCGTATTGACCAGGTTCGGGATCAGGTCGGAGCGCCGCTGGTACTGGTTCACCACCTCGCTCCAGGCAGCCTTGGTGGCCTCATCCTTGGACTGGAATTCGTTATAGCCACATCCGGAAAGCAAGGTAGAAGCGAGCACGACAGCGGCAAGCAGGCGGAACCAGCGCGAGAACAGGGAAGAGGTCATGATGTTGTGAAGGCAAGGTTGTTGAATGACCAAAATATACCGCAAAACAGAAAGGTGGCGCACAGCCGGCGGTTACAATGGCGGGGTTAGCAGAACCAGAAAGGAATGCCATGAATTTCATCGACAAGCTGTCGGCCGCGTGGACCAGCAATAACTCGCTGCTGTGCGTCGGCCTCGACCCCGACCTGGCGCGCCTGCCGTCGCAGTTGCGTGGCCAGCCCGATGGCATCTTCCAGTTCTGCAAGGCGATCATCGACGCGACCGCCGACCTGGCCTGCGCATTCAAGCCGCAGATTGCGTATTTCGCGGCGCTGGGCGCGGAGGCGCAGCTGGAGGCGGTGTGCCGCTACCTGCGCGAAACGTATCCGCACATCCCGCTGGTGCTGGATGCCAAGCGCGGCGACATCGGCGCCACGGCGCACCAGTATGCGCGCGAGGCATATGACCGTTATGGCGCCGACGCCGTCACCGTCAATCCCTACATGGGCTCCGATTCGGTCGATCCCTATATGGACTGGGCCGACCGCGGCGTGATCGTGCTGTGCCGCACTTCGAATGCGGGCGGGTCGGACCTGCAGTTTCTCCAGGTGGATGGCGAGCCGCTGTATCAGCGTGTGGCGCGGCTGGTGGCGGGCAAGTGGAACCGCAACGGGCAGTGCGCGCTGGTGGTGGGCGCGACCTTCCCCGAGGAACTGGCGCAGGTGCGCGCGCTGGTGGGCGACATGCCGCTGCTGGTGCCCGGCATCGGGGCGCAGGGTGGCGATATCGCGGCGACCGTGAAGGCGGGGCGTACGGCAAACGGAACCGGCATGATGATTAATTCGTCGCGTGCGATTTTGTACGCGACGGCCCAGGATGGCGAGGATTTCGCGGCGGCTGCGCGGCGCGTGGCGATGGAGACGCGGGATGAGATCAACCGCTATCGTTGAGCTGCCGAGGTATAAGAAAGCACGTCGTTCCCGCGCAGGCGGGAACCCCATTTTCTCAATGCGTCGCTAAAGCAAAACGTGGCGGCAGTGCCCGCACAATGGGGTTCCCGCCTCCGCGGGAACGACGG
>JAEWEK010000301.1 GCA_023389425.1 Pseudomonadota bacterium
CCCATGGACCGCTCGCCAGGCCGCAAATCTGCCGCGTGCCTGCGTGCTCAGCATGGGTCCCCGCCTGCGCGGGGACGACGTTTGAACAACAGAAATCAGAACACGTTCTTCCACTCGCGCAGCGCGGCGAACGCCTGCACCGGATGCGCGCCCGGCGCCAACCGTCCCGCACGACGCAGGCTCGCGACAATCTCCGGCTCCTGGTAGCGCAGGAAAGGATTGGTCGCCCGCTCGAGCCCGATGCTCGACGGCACGGTAGGCAGGCCGGCCTTGCGTTTCGCGTTCTCGTCCGCCACGCGCACTTGCAGCTCCGCATTGCCCGGCTCGACGGCCTCGGCAAAGCGCAGATTGGCCAGCGTGTACTCGTGCGCGCAAAAGACCTGGGTATCTTCCGGCAGGGCCGCGAGCTTGGCCAGCGACGACGTCATCTGCTCGGGCGAGCCTTCGAACAGGCGCCCGCAACCGCCGGCGAACAGGGTGTCGCCACAGAACAGCCAGTGCATCCCGCTGCGGCGCACGTAGGCGATGTGGCCCTTGGTATGGCCCGGCACCTCCAGCACGTCCAGCTCCAGGTCCAGTCCCGGTACCGGCACACGCTCGCCTTCGCCCACCGCTTGCGTCACGGCCGCGATGCCATCGTGGCGCGGGCCGATCACCGGCACCGGGAATCGCTCCAGCAGTGCGCCAACGCCGCCGATGTGGTCAGCATGGTGATGGGTGAGTAGAATGGACGTCAGCGCAAGCCCGTGGCTGTGCAAGGCGTCGAGGATCGGCGCGGCATCGCCGGGGTCGACCGCGGCGGCATGGACGCCATCGTGGATGAGCCACAGGTAATTGTCCTGGAACGCAGGTACGGCAAGAACGGTGAGGTCGCTGCGTGGCAGAATGGTCATGTGCGGATCGAAAAAGGGTAGGGATGGAGATTGCTGCTTCCGAAAAATCCATTATAGCGCTCGACCAGTGGCTGCAATCGCCCGCCGGCGCCTACGTGCGCGCGTGGGAGCAACATTGCCTCGACGAGCTGACGGCGGATATCTTCGGCTACAACGCGGTGCAGATCGGCGTGCCGCAAATCGATGCGCTGGCCGCCAGCCGCATGCCGAACAAGTGGCAGGCGGCAACCCGCACGTCCACCGCGGACGAGCTGGAAATCTGCAGCGGCAAGCAGGTGAAGGTCGCGCTGGACTTCGCCGAACTGCCGTTCGCGTCGCAGAGCCTGGACCTCGTGGTGCTGCCGCACGTGCTGGAATTCGCCGCCGAACCGCACCAGGTGCTGCGCGAAGTGGAGCGCGTGCTGATTCCGGAAGGACAGGTCATCATCTGCGGCTTCAACCCGGCCAGTTTGTGGGGCGTGCGCCAGGGCGTCGGCAAGATCACCAGCAGCGACTACCTGCCGACCGCTGGCGAGTTCATCTCTTTGCCGAGGCTGAAAGACTGGTTAAAATTGCTGAACCTCGGCGTGAGCCGCAGCCATTTCGGCTGCTACGCGCCGCCGTTCCGGACCACGCACTGGCTCGATCGCTTCTCGCTGATGGAGTCGGCCGGCCAGAAGTGGTGGCCGTACCTGGGCGCGGTGTACGTGGTGCACGCGATCAAGCGGGTCAAGGGCATGCGCCTGATCGGCCCGGCGTGGAACAAGAAGAAGGCCAAGTCCACGCAAACCGTGCCGGCCACCAATCGCAATGAACGAATCAAATAAGGGCGGCATGACGCAAGTAGAAATCTATACCGATGGCGCCTGCAAGGGCAATCCCGGGACCGGCGGCTGGGGGCTTTGCTGGTCTCCAACGGCCACGAAAAAGAAATTTTCGGCGGCGAACCGAACACCACCAACAACCGCATGGAGCTGAAGGCCGTGATCGAGGCGCTGACCACGCTCACGCGTCCTTGCCATGTCGTCCTGCACACCGACTCGCAGTACGTGCAGAAGGGGATCTCGGAGTGGATCCACGGCTGGAAGGCGCGCGGCTGGAAGACCTCGACCAAGGAACCGGTCAAGAACGAAGACCTGTGGAAGCTGCTGGATGCGGCGCAGCAGCAGCACGAGGTGGAATGGCGCTGGGTGCGCGGGCACAACGGCCATCCGGGCAATGAGCGGGCGGACGTGCTGGCGAACAAGGGCGCTGCGTCGGTGCGTCGATAAGCCGCAACACGGCGTGGCGGCGTCCCCTTGGACGCGGGCGGTTTTGTTATACTCGCCCGGTCGTCCAACTCATCAATAAAGCGCATGCGCCAGATCGTCCTCGATACCGAAACCACCGGCCTGAATCCTCGCACGGGCGACCGCGTCATCGAGATCGGCTGCGTTGAAATCTTCAACCGCAAGCTCACCGGTAACAACTACCATCGCTATATCAATCCCGAGCGCGATTCGGACGAAGCCGCGCTGGCGGTGCACGGTCTCACGACGGAGTTCTTGAGCGACAAGCCCAAGTTCCACGAGATCGCCGAGGAGCTGCGCGAATTCATCAAGGGCGCCGAGGTCATTATCCACAACGCGCCGTTCGACCTGGGTTTCTTGAACCACGAATTCCAGCGCCTGAAGATGCCGGACTTCGTGTCGTATTGCAGCGGTGTGATCGACACCCTGGTGCACGCGAAGGAACTGCATCCGGGCAAGCGCAACTCGCTGGATGCGCTGTGCGACCGCTACGGCATCTCCAACGCGCACCGCAAGCTGCACGGCGCGTTGCTCGACTCGGAGCTGCTGGCCGACGTCTACCTGGCCATGACGCGCGGGCAGAACATGCTGTCGATGGATGTCGAAGTGGAAGCGGCGGTGGTGGGCGAAATGCTCGATATCGCGCCGCTCGGCGACATCATCGTGCTCAAGGCCGATGACGAAGAAGAAGCCAGGCATGCGAGCGTGCTCGCCGGTTTGGACAAGGCAGCGAAGGGCGCTTGCGTATGGCGCGCCTACGCGCCGCTGCCCGCACCCGACGCGTAGATTTTTTTCTGCAAACGTCTTTGCGGAGAAAAAAGATTCGGCGAAGGGGTGACAAAACGCAAGAGGCCTGTCATAATACGCCTCGCTTCGGGAGGTTAGCTCAGGGGTAGAGCACTGCATTCACACTGCAGGGGTCGCAAGTTCGAAACTTGCACTTCCCACCAAATTCAAAAACGCTGCATGCGAAAGCCTGCAGCGTTTTTATTTTTGCGACTTGGCAAGCGTCACTCCAGCACGATCTCCCCATCGAACTTCACATGCAGCTGCAGGCCGGCGACGTCGAGCGTCATTGTCGCCGGCAGCGTGGCTTGGCCATCGACCTTGTTGTCGGCGAGCGCGCGCGCCACCGCCTGCTCGATCTCGCGCTGCGACTGCACGCCAACCATTTTCAGAAACTTGCGGATGCTGAGGTTCAGGGTGTCTTCGTTCATGCTTCCTCCGTTTTGGGTGGTGTCGGACTCCATCGCGCCCGATCTTGTCCTATGATAGCGAACTATTAAGCTTACACGGGGAGACACATCTTGCAACGCAAGACTTTGATGATCCAGGCCGCCTTGCTCGCATGCGTGGCCGGTACCGGCCAGGCCGCGACCAGCGCCGGACAGACCTACTTCAATAACAATTGCGCGAGCTGCCACACGGT
>JAEWEK010000311.1 GCA_023389425.1 Pseudomonadota bacterium
GCATCGGCGACATCGAACTGATGGTCTCGATCTGGCGCAAGCTGGGCGACCGCTTCAGCTACCTGGGCGGCCTGCCGACCGCGGAAGTGTACGCGGCGGCCTACAAGGCGCTGGGCGTGCCGGTCTACTCCTCGGCGGTGTTCAACTTCATGCCGAAGATGGCGATGGACTTCTACCACGCCGTGGCCGCCGAAGACCACGCGACCACCAACCGCCTGATCGACGAGTTCTTCCTGCCCTACCTGGAGATCCGCAACCGCAAGGCCGGCTACGCCGTCAGCATCGTCAAGGCCGGCGCCCGCCTGGTGGGACATGATGCCGGTCCGGTGCGCGCGCCGCTGACCGACCTGACCGCGGAAGAGTGCGACATGCTGCACAAACTGATCGTGAAGCAGAACGGCCGCTAAGGCCATAGGCGGCGCGCGCCGGAATCAGCGCGCGCCGTCGACCTTGATGAGCATCGCCAGCGACATGCATTCCCCCGGCAGCAGCACGCGCAGGCCGGTATGGTGCTCTCCCTGCTGCGCCAGCGCGAATGCATTGTTGACGTGGCTGACCGGCTCCAGCGCGACCAGCATGCGGCCGTCGTCCGGCACGAAGCAGACCAGGCGCGAACAGTCGGCGTCGGCGCTGACCGTGACGGTGTAGGAGCCGTAATCGAGGATCGCGGTGCCGGTCCAGCCGGTATAGCAGTGATCGGTGCGCCAGTCGCCGATGGCGCGCGCGCCGCGAAAGTCGTCGCGTTCGCTCACGCGCTCCCAGCGGGTCGGCAGCTTGCGCTCATCCATCTCCCAGCGCCCGGCCCATTCGACCTGCAGGCGCGTGCCGGCGGTGCGCGCGAAATACGGATGAAATCCCAGGCCCGCCGGCATCGGCTCGCCGCCGTCGTTCGCCAGCATCAGCTGCACGTGCAGTCCATCCTCGTGCAAGGTCAGGCGCTGCTTGACGTGGCAGCGGAAGGGCCAGTCGGCGTCCGGTTCGTGGTGAAGCTTGATCGTGGCGCTGCGGCGGTCATGATGCGAGACCGACCACGCGCGCTGCCAGCCGAAACCGTGCATGCTGTGGGCTTCGCCTTCCACGTTGTGGCGCAGCGACCAGGCCTTCTGGCCGAGCGCCAGGGTGCCGCCGCCGATCCGGTTGGAGTAGGGCGCGAGCGGGAACATGCCGAGCCGGCGCGCGTTGCCCGAGGCGAGGGCATCGTCGTCGACGTGGCGCAGCAGTTCGTGTTCGTGCCAGCGCAGGCGCGCGATCGCGCCTCCGGTTTCAGGCGCCAGAAGCAAGGTTACCGGGCCGTTCGACAGTTCCAGCATACTCGCTCCCTCAACGCCGGCGCTTAGCGCACCATGCACGGACGCTTCGGGTCGAAGCGCCAGCCAGGAATAATCTGCTGCATCGCCATCGCATCGTCGCGCGCGCCCAGGCCCATCGACAGGTACAGCTGGTGCGCGCGCTCCAGTTCATCTTCGTCGATCTCGATGCCCAGGCCCGGCGCTTCCGGCAGCGCGATCTGGCCGCCGCGGATCTGCAGCGGCTCCCGGGTCAGGCGCTGTCCGTCCTGCCAGATCCAGTGGGTGTCGATCGCGGTGACCTTGCCCGGCGCCGCGGCCGCCACGTGCGTGAACATCGCCAGCGAAATGTCGAAGTGGTTGTTCGAGTGCGAGCCCCAGGTCAGGCCGAACATCTGGCACAGCTGCGCCACGCGCACCGAGCCTTGCATGGTCCAGAAGTGCGGGTCGGCCAGCGGGATGTCCACCGACTGCAGCTGCAGCGAATGGGCCAGCTGGCGCCAGTCGGTCGCGATCATGTTGGTGGCGGTCTGCATGCCGGTGGCGCGGCGGAACTCGGCCATCACCTCGCGGCCCGAGAAGCCCTGTTCGGCGCCGCACGGGTCTTCCGCATACGCCAGGAAGCCGCCCTTGTCGCGGCACACGCGCACCGCCTCGGCCAGCGACCAGCAGCCGTTCGGATCCAGCGTCACGCGCGCCGACGGGAAGCGCGCGGCGATCGCGGCGGCCGCTTCCATTTCGGCGTCCGCTTCCAGCACCCCGCCCTTGAGTTTGAAATCGTTGAAGCCGTAGCGTTCGTGCGCCGCTTCTGCCAGGCGCGCCACCGCATCGGGCGTCAGCGCGACCTCGTTGCGGATGCGGCTCCACTGGTCGGCGCCATCCGGCTCGGCGCGATAGGGCAGGTCGGTGCGCATGCGGTCGCCGATGAAGAACAGGTAGCCCAGGACGTCGACCTGGGTGCGCTGCACGCCTTCGCCGAGCAGGGCCGCGACCGGCACGCCCAGGTGCTGGCCGACCAGGTCGAGCAGGGCCGACTCCAGCGCGGTGACGGCATGGATGGTGACGCGCAGGTCGAATGTCTGCAGCCCGCGGCCGCCGGCATCGCGGTCGGCAAAGGTGGCGCGCACGCGGTTCAGCAGGCCGTTCCAGTTGCCGATCGGCTGGCCCACCAGCAGTGCGCGCGATTCTTCCAGCACCTGGCGGATCTTCTCGCCGCCCGGCACTTCGCCCAGGCCGGTATTGCCGGCACTGTCTTTCAGCAGCACGACGTTGCGCGTGAACAACGGTCCATGCGCACCGGACAGGTTCAGCAGCATGCTGTCCTGGCCAGCGACCGGAATCACACGCAGTTCGGTAATGGTTGGGCTGGCGCCAGGGGCGTTCAAAGCGGAAGTGTCGGTCATCGTGGTCTCATTCTTGGATTGCTGAAAAGAACTTTGTACGTCATCGGTCATCATACGACATGATGAAGTATAATCAGGTCCGATTGTGTTTGGCAACCAACCTTGGAGCTTTCCATGACCCCATTTGATCCGAGCGATACTGCGGCGGCCGCGCCGCGCAGGCCACGCAACCTGGCCCAGATGCTGGTGGATGAGCTGAGCGCGCAGATCCATCGCAAGGAGCTGGCGGTGGGCGACAAGCTCCCGACCGAGACCGAAATCATGACTGCCTTCGGGGTCAGCCGCGCCGTGGTGCGCGAGGCCATCATGCGCCTGCAGGCCGCGCGCCTGGTCGAGACCCGCCACGGCATCGGCACCTTCGTGCTGCCGCCATTGGAGCCGGGCGTACGCGCGCTCGACCCCGGCACTGTCGTCACGCTCAATGACGTGCTGGCGGTGCTGGAGCTGCGCGTGAGTGTGGAGACCGAGTCGGCGTCGCTGGCGGCACAACGCCGCACCGACACCCAGCTCGAGGCGATCCGCAGCGCGCTGGACCGCCTGCACGGCCGGGGCGAGGACTCCAAGCCGAGCGCGGATGCCGACGCCGAATTCCACCTGGCGATCGCGGCCGGCGCAAACAACGTCAATTTCCTGAACATTCTGCGGCATTTGCGCAACAACATCATTCCCCGCGCGCGCCTCGACCTGGCTCGATTGACGTCAGACGACCTCGCCCGCGTGGCCCAGGAACACCACGATATCTACAGCGCCATTCGCAACCAGGACCCCGATTCGGCCCGTGCGGCAATGCGTTCGCACCTGTCGAACAGCCGCGAGCGCCTGCTGCGCGTCACCAAAGGGGAATGATTGCTTGCTTTGCTGTAAATGTTCTTGTACGATGACCGACAACAGATAAGAGCGGGGATGCGCATCCGCCTGGCCCACGTAGCCCGCAATACTAAAAAATCGAGGAGACAGTAGGCATGAGAAATCGCAAGAAATTTTTGCTTTCGTCGATCACCCTGGCCGTATATGCGTTGATGGACCAGGCAGCCGCACAGCAGGCGGCGGACGATAGCAGCAAACTGCAGCGGGTCGAGGTGACCGGTTCGTCGATCCGGCGCATCGACGCCGAAGCGGCGTTGCCGGTGACGATCATGAAGGCCAGCGACATGGAAGACCGCGGCTACACGACGATCGCCGACGCGCTCGATTCGCTCACCGTGGCGCAAAACGTGATCCCGGGCGGTAACAGCTCGGGGTCGGTGATGAACATGCGTGGCGTCGGCGTGACGCGCACGCTGACCATCATGAACGGCCAGCGCATCCCGTTCGAGCCGACCCAGGCCGCGTTCGTGAACATGGACCTGATCCCGAGGAATGCGATCGACCGCGTGGAGATCCTGCGCGACGGCGCATCCTCCGTGTACGGTTCCGATGCGATCGGCGGCGTGGTCAACTTCATCACCAAGAAGCAGTACCAGGGCGCCCAGATCAAGACCCAGGTAGTGCGGCCCGAAAAAGACGGCGGCGCCAACGAGATGGGACTGTCGTTCATCGCCGGCAAGGGCGACTTGAATGAACAGGGCTGGACCATCTACACCGCGGCCGACTTCCATCGCCGCACCTCGCTGGCGGCCAGCGCGCGCCCGAACCTGGGCACCATCGACCAGCTCAACTCGCTGGGCATCGGCCCCAAGCAGGCAGCGGGCGACTATTCGACCCCGGCCAACATCATCAAGCCGGTGGTCGGCAACCCCTACTATGCGACCGGCTGCAAGCCGCCGTATTCGACGCCGGCGCTGTCGAACACCTGCGCCGCGAACAACTACCAGAACTACGGCCTGCTGTTGCCGGGTAACGGCCAGGCCTCCAGTTTCACGCGCGGCGCCATCAAGCTTGGCCGCGACAACACGCTGTCGGTGGAAGCCAGTTTCACCAGCGAGTACATCAACCTGACCAAGTCGACCGCGCTGACCAGCAAGGGCAAGGCCAGCGGCGGCGGCTCGACCCCGGTGTTGACCATCACGCCGGCCAGCCCGTACTACCCGGGCGGCAGCGCCGGCGTACCGAAGGTCGCGGGCGTGACCAACCAGACCCTCCAGCTGCAGTGGGAAGTCGATGCCCTCGGCCCGGCGACGCTGCGCAACCGCCAGGATGCGGGCCGCGTGCTGATCACCGATGAAGGCAGCTGGCGCGACTGGGACTACCGCTTCAACGTGAATGCCGGCGCGATCAGGGAATCGACCACCTATCGCACCGGCTACGTGGATGGCCCGAAGCTGTACGACGGCGTCCTGCAGGGCATCCTGAACCCGTTCGGCGACCAGACCCAGGCCGGCACCGACTACCTGAACAGCATCTCCGTCGTCGGCAACCAGTCGCGCTACTCCACCTCGCGCTACGACTCGGTCAACTTCACCATCAACCGCGACCTGATGCAGCTCCCCGGCGGCGCCCTGGCGCTGGCCTTCGGCGGCGACTATCACTACGAGTCGTTCCGCGACATGGTGCCGGATACGAACGTGAACGTGCCTTTCGACGGCCGCACGCCGTCAGACAACAAGGCGTCGCGCCGCGTGAAATCGGCGTTCCTTGAAGTGGACGTGCCGATCACGAAGGAGCTCGATGTCGACCTGTCGGTCCGCGGCGACAAATACTTCGACGTGGGCGGCACCGTCAATCCGAAGATCAGCTTCCGCTACCAGCCGGTCAAGATGCTGATGTTCCGGGGTTCCTATAACACCGGCTTCCACGCGCCGAGCCTGATCGAGACCTACGGCAACACCAAGGGCGGCGCCGGCAACACCAAGGACAACTACGACGATCCGCTCCTGTGCCCAGGCGGCACCCCGGGCGTGCCGGGCACCGGAACGGCGCTGCCGGGCTACAGCAAGGTCGTGGTCTGCAACGCCAAGCAGCCGCACATCACCGGCGCCAACCCGAACATGTCGCCGGAGCGCTCGAAGGCGATGACCCTGGGCTTCGTGATCGACCCGGTCAAGAACCTCAGCATCGCCGTCGACTACTGGCGCATCCACCTGACCGACACCATCGGCACCCTGTCGGACGCGCTGATCTTCGCCAACCCGCAGCGCTATGCCGCGTACTTCGTCCGCGACGCCAACAAGAACCTGCTGTACGTGAATGCGCAGTCGCACAACCTGGGCGACACCATCGCGAGCGGCGAGGACATCACGGTCAATTACATGATCCCGGCCGGCGACCTTGGCAAGTTCACGATCACGATGGACGGCACCTACAACAACCGCTACGACTACCAGACGGAGCCGGGCGGCGAGTGGTACCACAACGTGGGCGGTTTCGGCGGCTTGTCGAACGGTGCCATCACCGGCGACAAGATCATGACCTACCGCTGGCGCCACAACGTGCGCTTCTCGTGGATGCGCGGCCCGTGGCGCACGACGCTGACCCAGATGTACAACTCGAGCTATCACGATGGCACCGCGGTCGCGCCGCAGTACTACCGCGACATCAAGTCGACCACGGTGTACAACCTGACCGCCGGCTACACTGGCTTCAAGCATGTGGTCATCAATGCGGGTGTCAGCAATCTGACCAATGTGCCGCCGCCGCTGACCAATACGCTGTCGGTCGGCTACCTGCGCACCTACGCGAGCCCGATCGGCCGTTCGTACTCGCTGACGGCAACCTACAATTTCTGACGTGGGCCGCGCCGGCGGTTCGCCGCCGGCACGCCGTGTATCCCAGCCTTCGGGCTGGGATTTTTTTCGTCTTGACGCCTGGAGGAGATCATCGTGCGCACTTCCATTCTGTTCGTCGGAGCCTTGCTGGCCGGTCCGGCGCAAGCGGCATCATGGTGTTCGAACGGCCACATACCCGCGAATACGGTCGATCGCCTGCAGCGGGAAGTCGACCGGCTGGCAGCCGCCCAGCCACGCGCCATGGCCCGCATCCATACCCAGGGAACCTTGCCCCACCAGGGGATTCGCGATCAGAGCATCGAGGCCGAAAAGGACCTGACGGTGATGCGCGACCTGGCCATGATATGGCGGGCCGGCCACGACGGGAGCGCGCTGGAGCGGCTGGCCGTGCTGCTGGACGCCTGGGCTGGTGTCTACCAGCCGAGCTTCAACCAGATCGACGAAACCGTCTTCGACAAGTTGATCGACGCCTATGCGATCACGCAGGACGCGCTGCCGGAAGCGACGCGGAACAAGGCCGCGCAGCTGATCCGCGCGATCGGCGCCGGCTATATCGCGCGAATGCAGCACCCGCCCAAGCGGCTGCCGGCCAACAATTCGCAAAGCCATCGCATCAAACTGGCGACCCTGGCCGCGGTCGCCTTGGACGACGCGGAGATGTTCAACGCCGCACGCGAACTATTCCGCGAGCAGATCGGGCGGAATTTGAGCCCGGACGGCATGAGCATCGACTTCGAGCTTCGCGACGCGCTGCATTATGTGGTGTACGACCTGGAGCCCTTGACGCGCGCGGCGATCGCGGCCCGCACGCGCGGCGAGGAGTGGCTGTACCTGGAGGGGAGCAACCATGCGACCTTGGCGTCGGGTTTGAACTGGCTGCTGCCTTATGCAAGCGGAGAGAAAACGCACGAGGAATACGTTCGCACCACCGTGCAGTTCGACCGCGAGCGGCGTGATGCCGGCGTCGGTGGCTTCAAGGGGCTGTGGAAGCCGGCGAAGAGCGCCGACTTGTACGGGATGGCCGCCACGCTGGATGCGCGCTATCTGCCGCTGGCCAGGTCGCTCGCGGCGCAAGCCGCGTGGATGGGCGCCTGCTGGTAGCGCGGCGAAAAAAAGGCCGGCCCACATGCAGCGGGCCGGCCTGAACGGAGAATCAGTCGTTCGGCAGCGGCTTGCCCTTGGTCTCGGGCAGGAAGGGCAGCACCAGGATGCCGACCAGGAGCACGAAGCTGACAGCCACGCCGCCGGTGCGGAAGGCTTCGATATTGCCGCCCAGGTTGCGCGTGACCTGGCCGATGGTGAAGGGCGCGGTGGCAGCCAGCAGGCGGCCGAAGTTGTAGCAGAAGCTGCTGCCGGTGCTGCGCAGGCTGGTCGGGAACAGCTCCGGCAGGTAGATCGCATACACGGCGAACACCGAGTACTGGCCGAAGCCCATCAGCGGCAGCATCCAGTAGATCTGGTCGATCTCGCGCAGGTGGCGGAACACCATCACGGTGCTCAGGAAGGACAGCACCAGTGCCAGCGCGAAGGCGGGGCGGCGGCCAACGACCTGGGCGAACTTGGCCAGGGTCAGCATGCCGAAGAAGCCGCCGACGTTCTGCAGCAGCAGGCCGATCCCGCTCCAGTACGATTTCGCGCTCGCCACCTGGTCGGGAGTGAGGCCGGAACCGGCGAGGTGGGCGTCGATGATCGAGCGGATGATCTTGGGATGGAAGTTACCGATGCCCCACAGGCCGATGATGCCGGCGCTGCACAGGATCAGGCCGAGCCAGGCGTGCTTGCGCCAGGTCGGGTGGCGCAGCAGGTTGCCGTAGGAGCCGAACTGGATGCCGCGCCGCGCACCTTCCTCGCGCGCCTCGACCCATTTGCGCGGTTCCGGCATGCGCATGAAGAAGGGTATCAGCAGCAGCGCGGGCAGCGCCCCGATCATGAACAGCACCTGCCAGGTTTGCAGCGCAAACGGCAGCATGCCGTTCAGCGCGAGCGCGCCGATGCCGATGCCGATCGCGCCGGCGGCGATATTGCCGACCGAGGACAGCGACTGCAGCATGCCGAGCGCCGGCGCGCGTGTCTGGTCCGGCACCGCGTCCGACACCAGCGCCACCGCCAGTCCGAACACGCCGCCGACGCCGATGCCGGTGACCAGCCGGTATAGGCAGAAGTCCCAGAAGCCGGTCGAAAACGCCGACAGGCCGGTGCACACGGCGTACATCAGGATCGCCGTCATCAGCATGCGCACGCGCCCGAAGCGGTCGCCCAGCGCGCCCAGCACCAGGCCGCCGATGGCCCAGCCGATCAGGAACACGGAAGTGGTGTAGGGCGCGTATTCGGTCGCCTGCGCCTTGCCCATCAGGTGCTCGATCGCGCCGTCGCGTGCGAGGTTGAAGATCTGCTGGTCGAAGCAGTCGATCAGCCACGACAGCGAGGCCACAGTAAAGATCAGCCAGTGCGAACGATCGAATACCTGCCACCACTTGCGGTCCACCGTGCCTTGCGGCGCGGCGTCCAGTACCTTTTCCGATGCCATTGATTGTCTCCCTTATGTTTTTTGGTGGTGGATCAGGCGGCGATCGTTACCGGCAAGCCGCTGCGCGCCGATTCGTACAGCGCGCTCACCAATGCCACGGTGTTGCGCGCTTCCGAGACCGGTGTCGGCAGGGGCTGGCCGGTGCGGATCGCTTCGGCCATCTCGACGATCTGCTTGCGATGGCCTTCGAAATTGATCTGGTCCGGCGCGCCGGCGCCCGATGCGGCCTGCTGGCCGGCCGAGCGGGCGCGGATCTCGGCGTCCTGCGGCTGCTCGTCGCGGAAGTCCCAGCGCACGATGCGGTCGTCCTCGAGCGCGATGGAGCCGAACTCGCCGCACAGTTCGATGCGGCGCTCCCAGCCCGGCCAGGCCGCGGTGGTCGCTTCCAGTACGCCCAGTGCGCCGCTCGGAAAGCGGAAGTTGGCGCAGGCCGTGTCTTCGGCCTCGATCCCCTGGTGCACGGCGCGCGTGGTGCGCCCGAACACCTCGGTCGGCATGCCAGCGAACCAGTGCAGCAGGTTGAGCGCGTGGATCGCCTGGTTGATGACGGCGCCGCCGCCGTCGAGCTTCAGCGTGCCTTTCCAGCCGGTGTAGTAGGCGGCGCTGCGGTGCCACTTGACGTAGGCGCTGCACAGCGACAGGCGGCCGAGGCGGCCGCTGTCGAGCGTTTCCTTGACCAGGCGCGCACCGGCGCCGTAGCGGGCCTGGAAGATGGCCGAAACCTGCACGCCGGCCTCGCGGGCGGCGGCAAGCAGGACGTCGGCGCGCTCCGGCGTGATCTCGATCGGCTTCTCGATGACGATGTGCTTGCCGGCGCGGATGGCCGCCAGCGCCGGTTCCAGGTGCGCGCCGCTCGGTGTCGTGATGCAGACGACCTCCAGGCCGGGCGTGGCCAGGAAGGCGTCCAGGTCGGTGCTGTGGGAAGGAATCCCGTGCTCGGCGGCGAAGGCTTGCACCTTGCCTGCGTCGCGCCCGGCCACGCCGACCAGCTGGACGTTATGGCCGGCGGCGGCGGCCTTGATGGCGCGTGCATGGTAGGCGGCGATCATGCCGACGCCGATGATGCCGAAGCCGATGGGGCGGTTCTGTGTCATTGCTGTTCCTTGCTGTCGATGCGTTGGGCGGCGGCTTGCGCGCGCAGGGCCAGCTCGCACACCTTGAAGCAGTGCTGCTGGCACATGGCGGTCTCGGTACGCGCAGCGATGTCGTGCAGCAGCGCGCCGTAATAGGGAAGGGCTTCCTGCGAACAGTCGATGTAGCGGGTCTCTTCGTGATTGGACAGGAACAGGTGGTCCTTGCCGGGGCGGCCGGCGACGTCGACGTACTTGCGCAGCTCGATATAGCCGTCGGTGCCGAGGATGGTCAGGCGGCCGTCGCCCCAGGTAGGCAGGCTGTCCGGCGTGAACCAGTCGACGCGGATGTAGCCGCTGGCCGCGCCGTGGGCCAGCATGATCTCGCCGAAGTCCTGCAGCCCGGGGTCGTCCGGGTGGGCCAGGTTGCCGCAGCGGGCCATCACGATCTCGGCATCCGGCGCGCCGGTGAAATGCAGGAACTGGTCGATCTGGTGCGAAGCGATATCGGTCAGGATGCCGCCGTACGCGGCTTCCTCGAAGAACCAGGCCGGGCGCAGGTGCCGGTTCAGGCGGTGCGGGCCGAGGCCGATGGTTTGCAGCACGCGGCCGATCGCGCCCGCGCGCACCAGTTCAGTGGCCTTGGTAACAGCGCGCACTTCGAAGCGTTCGGTGAAGTTGACGGTGAAGATGCGCCCGGTCTCCTGCTGCACGCGGCGCACTTCCTCGAGTTGGGCGAGGGTGGTGACGCCCGGCTTGTCGGCCATGAAGTCTTTCCCGTGCCGCATGGCCTCCACCGCGTGGGCGGCGCGGTCGCGCGGGATGGCGGCGCAGGTGATCAGCTGGATGCCCGGGTCCTCCAGCAACTGGTGGCGGTCGGCCACCCTGGGGATGTCCGGGAAGCGTTCGATGAAACCAGGCTCGGGCAGGGCGCCCGGCGCGGTCCAGTAGCCGGCGCATTCGGCGCCGGCGTCGAGCAGGCCGCGCACCTGGTCATAGATATGTCGATGGTCGAGGCCGATGACGCCGAAGCGCAGCGGCGGGGCTTGTTCTGCCGAAGGCATGGTAAGTCTCCTTGTTATGTTGTCGGTCATCGTATAAGAAGACTGGTTTGCATGCAAGCAGGGAACGATTTATCGCGACTTTCCGGCCAAAATGGGTAAAGACACGTAAAGGAAATAGAATTTTGTTGCATGCTGATATCTTCTCTTATACGATGACCGACAACTCATCGTACAACACAACAAGGAGACATCAATGAGCGATCAGTCCCGTCGTCAATTCTTCAAGACCGCCGCCGCGCTGCCGCTGGGCACGCTCGCGGCCAGCGCAGGCCTTGGCGCCAGCCTGCTGGCCCCGCAGGCCCATGCCGCCGTCGAACCGATCAAGCGCGTTGGCGGCCCGTCGATCAAGTTCTCTTGCAATGCCTATTCGTTCGCCCACATGCTGGGCGCGAAGAACAAGGGCGCGTTCACGCTGTTCGACCTGGCCGATTTCTGCGCCAAGGTCAACTTCGACGCCTTCGATGCCACCGGCTACTACATGCCGGGCTACGAGAAGGACGGCCTGGGCGTTCCGACCGATAAGTACATCTACCAGCTGAAGCGCCACGCTTTCGACCTCGGGCTCGGGATCAGCGGCACCGGCGTCGGCAACAACTTCACCACCGCGGACAAGGCCGGCCGCGCACGCGACGTCCAGCGCATCAAGAACTGGGTCGAAGTCGCCGCCAAGCTGGGTGCCCCGGTGCTGCGCGTGTTCGCCGACACCCAGATGCGCGCCCAGACGTGGCAGACCGTGTCGAATGGCGCCACCCGCGAGCAGGTCGAGGAGTGGATTGCGAACGACATCCGCGAGTGCGCCAACCACGCCGGCAAGTTCGGCGTGCTGATCGGCGTGCAGAATCACGGCGACTTCCTCAAGACCGCCGATGAACAGATCGGCCTGATCAAGCGCGTCGATTCGCCGTGGTGCGGCGCGATCGTCGACACCGGCTATTACCGTGCCCCGGACGCCTACGCCGAAATGGCCAAGGCGGCGCCGTATGCCGTCAACTGGCAGGTCAAGCAAAGCCCGAACGGCGTCGAGAACGAGAAGACCGACCCGATCGACATCGCTCGCCTGATGAAGATCGTGCTGGCATCGGGCTATCGCGGCTACCTGCCGATCGAGACCCTGTCGCAGCGCGGCGGCGGCACGGCCTACGAACCGATGAAAGTAGTGCCGGCCTTCCTGCAGCAGCTGCGTGCCGAACTGGCGCGCCAGTCGGCCTGAGCGAACAACGATCTAAACAGTTTTCGAAATGTGAAGGAGTACCCATGCAATTGGTGTATCCAAGGATGGCACGCGCCCTGGCTTGCTGCTCGCTGATGGCGATGGCGGTGGCCGGCGTCCAAGCGGCGGTCGAGGAGCCGATCGATTCACGCTTTGTCCGCGCCCAGCCCGATCCCTTCCGCGGCGATTGGCAGGGCCCGGCGGGCCTGGTCGCGCAAGTGTTCCCAACCGATGGCGGCAAGTACCGCGCCAATCTCCTGCCGGCCTTCGACCAGCCCGACGTCAAGCCGGTCGCGATCCTGGTCGGCACCCGCTCGGGTGAGCGCATGTCGTTCAGCGGCGGCGAGTGGAGCGGCGAAATCGCCGGCGGCAAGCTCACGCTGCGCGGCCCGGACGGCAAGAGCGCCGAGCTGCAGCACGTGACGCGGATGTCGCCGACCATGGGCGCCAAGGCGCCCGCCGGCGCCGTCGTGCTGTTCGACGGCCGCAATGCGGATGCCTGGGCCACCAAGGATGGCAAGAACTGGACCACCGAGGCGCCCGGCCCGGCCAGCGTGAAGATCGTCGACGGCGCGCTGGAGGTCATTCCCGGCACCGGCGGCGGCATCATCTCGCACAAGCAGTTCGGCGATGCCCACATCCACCTCGAGTTCCGCACGCTGGGCGCGCCCAGCAACAGCGGCGTGTTCCTGCAGACCCGCTACGAAGCGGACATCAACGAGAACTACGGCAAGCTGGAAGGCAGCCTGCAGGGCAACCTGGGCAACTGCACGGCGCCCGAGACGCTCCCGCACGTGCGCCCGACGCGCCCGGTCCTGGAATGGAACACCTACGATATCGACTTCCATGCGCCGCGTTTCGATGCGGACGGCAAGAAGACCGAGAGCGCATGGGTGACCTTGTACCTGAACGGCGTCAAGCTGTACGACCGCCAGGAGGTCAAGCCGATGAAGGGCGCCGCCGGCCGCCTGGGCGAAGCGGCGACCGGCCCGCTGTATCTGCAGGAGCATGGCATGCCGGCCCAGTTCCGCAATATCTGGGTCGAGGAAAAGCCGATGCCGGGCAAGCCGCTGGTGGGGGCCGAACCGGCCGGAGCCACCGCCGCTGCCGCCGACGAAGGCGCTGCCGAACCGAAGAAAAAGGGCGGTAAGGGCGGCAAGGGCAAGAAGGGCGACAAGGCCGGCGACAAGGGCGCCAAGGACAAGGAACCGAAGGGCATCATCCCGGGCGGGAAGGTGGTCGAGGTGGTGCCCGCCACCACCGCCGGTCCCTTCGTCCATCCGGGCGTGACCGTCAATCGCGCCCAGCTCGACGAGATCAAGCGCCGCGTCGCCGCCGGCATCGAGCCGCAGAAGACCGCGTTCGCCAAGTTCAAGGAAGATCCGCGCACGGCCCTGGACTATGCGCCGCATCCATGGGCGACCGTGGAATGCGGCCCGTTCTCCAAGCCCAACCTGGGCTGCAAGGACGAGGTGTCCGACAGCAGCGCAGCCTATGCCCAGGCGCTGATGTGGATCATCACCGGCGACAAGGCCTATGCCGAGAACGCGATCAAGATCATGAACGCCTGGTCGTCGACGCTGACCGGCGGCCATATCAACGCCAACGGCCCGGTGCAGGCTGCATGGACCGGCGAAGTCTGGCCGCGTGCGGCGGAGATCATCCGTTATACCTACAAGGGCTGGGCGCCGGCCGATGTCGAGCGCTTCAAGACCATGCTCAAGACCCAGTTCGCGCCGACCCTGCTGGAAGGCAGCGGCGAGAACGGCAACAAGGAGATCGCGCAGAGCGAGGCCCTGATCAACATCGGCGTGTTCAACGACGACCGCGCGCTGTTCAACGCGGGCCTGGACATGTGGCGCGGCCGTGCACCGGCGCTGGTCTACCTGTCGAGCGACGGCCCGGCGCCGCTGCAGCCGGCCAAATGGGGCCCGGCGATCTGGGGCAACAAGGGCTTCATCCCGAAACTGGTGGACGGCCTGCAGCAGGAAAGCGCACGTGACGCCGGCCACGCCGGCCTTGCCTTCGCCGGCATGTCGGGCGCCGCCGAAACCGCGCGCCAGCAGGGCATCGACCTGTATGGCGAGCAGGCCAGGCGCTTCGTCGCCGCGCTCGAATTCACGGCGGCCTACCTGCCGCCGAACAGCGAGCCGGCGCCGGAGAACCTGGAGTTCAGCATGCAGCCGACCTGGGAGATGGCCTTCAACCACTTCCACAACCGGCTCGGCATGCCGCTGCCGAAGATGGAAAAGGTCCTGCAGTCGAACCGCCCGACCGGCACCAACCACATGATGAACTGGGAGACCCTGACCCACGCCGGCATCGGCGCGGCCGGCGTGCCCCCGGTGTCGGTCCGCTGATTCATGTCGTCCACGGCGCCGCGCGATGCGGCGCCAACTTTTACGAGGTCATATGAAGATGAAGCAGTTCTCCCGCAAGCTCGCCCTGGCCGCCATGGCGTTCGCCGTGCCGCTGCTGGCATCGGCACAAGACGCGCCCAAGCGCCCGAAGATCACCGGCATCTCGCACGTCGCCTTCCACGTCTCGGACCTGGACAAGGCCAAGCACTTCTGGCACGACCAGCTGGGCTACGACCAGTACTTCGGCCTGCCCAAGAAGGACGGCAGCGGCGAGCGCATCGCCTTTTTCAAGGTGAACGACCGCCAGCACGTCGAACTGTTCAACGAGCCGTCGCCGCGCGCGCCGAACATGCTGGCCCACGTTTGCTTCGCGACCGACGACATCGAGGCCATGCGCGCCTACCTGGTCGCGCAAGGCATCACGG
>JAEWEK010000368.1 GCA_023389425.1 Pseudomonadota bacterium
ACCGTGCACTGGACATGGCCGCTTTGGAGACGCCGATGGACGCGTTCGACACCCACGAGGTATTCAACCAGGCTCCGCCGTTTGCGGACATCAACCTGTTCGCCTGCGACCCGGCGCTGCAGGAGGCGCTGGCGCGCGAGGGCGGCGGCTGGGCGCGCGAGCAATTGACGGCGCTCGGCGCGCAGCTCGGTTCGAGCGACATCCTCGACCTGGCCCGGCTCGCCAACACCAACACGCCGAAGCTGGTGAATTTCGACCGCGGCGGGCGCCGCATCGACGAGCTCGAGTTCCATCCGGCCTGGCATCGGCTGATGGAACTGATGATCGGAGCAGGCGCGCACTCGGCGCCGTGGGCGGACCCGAAACCGGGCGCGCAAGTGGCCCGCGCGGCCCAGTACCTGCTGTTCGGCCAGGTCGAGAACGGCGCGCAGTGCCCGGTGACAATGACCTACGCCTCGGTGCCGGCGCTGCAAAGGGAAGCCAGGTTCGCGCGCGACTGGCTGCCAAAAATCCTGTCGCGCGACTACGATCCGCGCTCGCTGCCGGTGAGCCAAAAGCGCGGCGCCCTGGTCGGCATGGGCATGACCGAAAAGCAGGGCGGCACCGACGTGCGCGCCAACACCACGCGGGCCGCGCCGCTGGACCCGGCCGACGCCCGCGCCCGTTTCGGCGACGAAGGCGAGGGCGCCTGGCGCATCGTCGGCCACAAATGGTTCTTCTCGGCGCCGCAGGCGGATGCGCACCTGGTGCTGGCGCAGACCGACGATGGCGGCAGCGCCGGCCTGTCCTGCTTCTTCATGCCGCGCTGGCTGCCGGACGGGACGCGCAACGCGATCCGCGTGCAGCGGCTGAAGGACAAGGTGGGCAACCGGTCCAACGCCTCATCCGAGGTCGAATTCACCGGCGCCATCGGCTGGCTGATCGGCAAGGCCGGGCGCGGCATCCCGACCATCCTGGAAATGGGCAGCCACACGCGGCTCGACTGCGTGGTCGGCAGCGCCGGCATCATGCGCGCCGCCCTGTGCCATGCGCTGCACCACGCCCGCGGGCGCTCGGTGTTCGGCCGCAAGCTGGCCGAACAGCCGCTGATGCAGAACGTGCTGGCCGACCTGGCCCTCGAATCGGAAGCGGCGACCGCGTTCGCGCTGCGGCTGGCGCGCTGCTTCGACGAGGCCCGCGACCCGCAGCAGGCCTTGCTGGGCCGGCTGCTGACGCCGGCCGGCAAATACTGGATCTGCCGCCGCGGTCCTGGCGTCGGCGCCGAGGCGATGGAAGTGGTCGGCGGCAACGGCTATGTCGAGGAAAGCCCGCTGGCACGCCTGTACCGCGAGTTCCCGGTCAATTCGATCTGGGAAGGCTCGGGCAATGTCATGTGCCTGGACGTGCTGCGGGCGATCGGCAAGTCGCCGGAGGAGGTGCACACGGCCCTGGCGGCGGAGCTGGCGCCGGCCGCCGGGCACGACGCGGCCTTCGACGGCTACGCAGACCGCCTGCTGGACGAGCTGGCCGCCAACCAGGTCGAGGAGTTCGACGGGCGCATGCTGGCCCAGCGCATCGTGCTGGCGGTGCAGGCAGGCCTGTTGCTGCGCTTTGCGCCGCGCTATGTCGCGGCCCCGTTCGTGGCGACCCGACTGGCCCGCGGCCCCGGCGGCGCCTACGGGCAACTGCCTGCCGGAACCGATTGCGCGGCCATCCTGGCGCGGGCGCTGGCGGCCTGACGCGGGAAAAACTTCGGCAAAATCGGGACAAATGGCGCTGCGGCTGGGATAATGCCGACAATAAGCCATAACAAAACCTATTCGATGCCCACCATGAAACAAGATCCGCGCTTTCCCAACCTCTTCATCCTGAACCACCCGCTGATCCAGCACAAGCTGTCGCATATGCGGGAGCACGACACCTCCACCCGTACCTTCCGCGAGCTGCTGCGCGAGATCACGCTGCTGATGGGCTACGAGATCACCCGCGACCTGCCGCTGACCACCCGCAAGGTCAAGACCCCGCTGGAAACCATCGATGCGCCCGTCATCGCCGGCAAGAAGCTGGCCGTGGTGCCCATCCTGCGCGCCAGCATCGGCATGAGCGACGGCCTGCTGGAACTGGTGCCGTCGGCCCGCGTCGGCCACATCGGCGTGTTCCGCGACCCGGAGACCCACGAGCCGGTCGAATACCTGGTGCGCCTGCCGGACACCACCGACCGTACCTTCATCCTGTGCGACCCGATGGTTGCGACCGGCAATTCGGCCGTGCACGCCGTCGACGTGCTGAAAAAGCGCGGCGTGGCCGACGACCAGATCATCTTCCTGGCGCTGGTGGCGGCACCGGAAGGCATCGAGGTATTCCAGAAGGGACACCCGGGCGTGAAGCTGTACGTCGCCTCGCTCGATTCGCACCTGAACGACCACGCCTACATCGTCCCGGGCCTGGGCGACGCCGGCGACCGCATCTTCGGCACCAAGTAATCCTGTCGCTCCGGCGCCACGCCGGACCCCATGCGAAGGCGGCCCGCGCCGCCTTCCGCGGCACCGGACCTCCCGATATTGAACAGCTCAGCGCGCCGTTTTCATTCGTGCGCTGGGTTCTTGCCGTTTCGGCTACAGTGTTGCATGCCGTAGGGCAAAAAAACATGCATCGCGTCGTTTGATCCATCGCAAATTTGAGCAGTGACGATGCCATATATTCTTCGTACTGCCGACGCAAATTCAGCCCGGTAAATGTTGGTGGATGGAATTTTGTGCTGGACTGGTTGTTTTATTTGCGAAAACCGTGTTTATTCGGTTTTTCTCGGTATAATGAGGGATCGTTGGATTCGAGGTAGTAGTGCAGTCTGTCTGTCATTTCTTTCTTGCTTCTTCAAACGATCGAAAACGGGCGCAAGCCCAACTTAACTGAAATAGGAAATTGTAATGGCAACTGGCATCGTTAAATGGTTCAATGACTCCAAGGGTTTCGGCTTCATCACCCCGGACGAAGGCGGCGAAGATCTGTTCGCTCACTTCTCGGCGATCCAATCCCAAGGCTTCAAATCGCTGCAAGAGAACCAGCGCGTTTCGTTCGACGTGACCTCCGGTCCGAAGGGCAAACAAGCTTCGAACATCCAACCGCTGTAATGGTCGGACTAGCTTAATAGCTAAGAAATCCTCGGAACTTCCGAGGATTTTTTTTTGCCTTTTGCTTTCCGTTACGCCAGCCGGCGGCGGTAGTCCGGGCTCTCGTAGGCGCGGCGCAGGAAGTCCACGAAGGCGCGTATGCGTAGCGGCAAGTGCCGGCGCTGGGCAAACACCGCATAGATATCGTTCCCGGGCGCAGCGTGCTGGTCCAGCACCGTCACCAGCCTGCCGGCATTGATTTGCGCGGCCACTTCCCACATCGACCGCCAGGCCAGTCCCTTGCCGCTCACGGCCCAGTCGTGCAGCACCGCGCCGTCGTTGCAGACCATATTGCCGGCCACTTTCAAGGTCACGATCTTGCCCTTCTCCTGGAAGGTCCAGCCGCGCTGGCTGCCTTCGCTGCTGATGGCGAGACATTGGTGTCGCGCAAGATCCGCCAGCGTTTGCGGGGTGCCGTGGCGCTTCAAATAAGCAGGCGAGGCGACCACCACGCGGTGGTTGTCGGCCAGCTTGACGCTGACCAGGTTGGAATCGGCCGGGCTGGCGATGCGGATCGCCACGTCCACGCTTTCGCCGATCAGGTCGACGATGCGGTCGGAAAGGTTCAGGTTCACCGTCAGTTCGCGGTGCTCGGCCAGGAACGACGGAATCAGTGGCGCCACATGCTGGCGCCCGAAACCGGCCGGGGCCGAAACGAGCAGGTGCCCGGTGGCACGCCGGCTGCGTTCGGACACGGCGCTCTCGGCGTCGTCCACCTCGGCCAGGATGCGCTGGCAATCCTCGAGGAAGGCCGCGCCCTCGTCGGTCAGCGCGAGGCGGCGCGTGGTGCGCTGCACCAGCTTGACGCCGAGCCGGCTTTCCAGCGCGTCCAGGCGGCGTCCGATCATCGCCGGGGCGATTCCCTCGGCGCGCGCGGCGGCCGACAAACTGCCGCGCGCCACGACTTCGACGAAGGTGGAAATCTGTCGGAACTTGTCCATGCGCGCGGCCTTTCGATCTGATACAAAAAGTGAAGAATGAGTTGAATAATTGTATCGTTTTAATACCGTACAGTGAATATACTTGATGCCACGCCAGGCGCCGCTGTGCGCCGCACCAACGGAACAACCACCTTTCACCAGACAGGAGCAAGACAATGACCATCGCCACCCCAGCCGGAATGGAAATCAAGGCGGACATCAAGCCGGGCTACGAGCAGATCCTGACGCCGGAAGCGCTGGACCTTGTCGCCAAGCTGTCGCGCGCATTCGAGCCGCGCCGCCAGGAGCTGCTGGCCGCCCGCGTCGAGCGCGCCAAGCGCCTGGATGCCGGCGAGCGTCCGGACTTCCTGCCTGAAACCGCGCACATCCGCGCCGGCGACTGGAAGATCGCGCCGATTCCGAAGGCGCTGGAATGCCGCCGCGTGGAAATCACCGGTCCGGTCGAGCGCAAGATGGTCATCAACGCGCTGAACTCGGGCGCGGACAGCTACATGACCGACTTCGAGGATTCGAACACGCCGAACTGGGACAACCAGCTCACCGGCCAGCTCAACATGCGCGACGCCGTGCGCGGCACGATTTCCCTGGAGCAGGGCGGCAAGTCGTACAAGCTGAACGACAAGGTCGCGACCCTGGTCGTGCGTCCGCGCGGCTGGCACCTGGACGAGAAGCACGTGCTGGTCGACGGCAAGCGCATCTCCGGCGGCATCTTCGACTTCGCGCTGTTCATGGTGCATAACGCCAAGGAACAGCTGGCGCGCGGCGCCGGCCCCTACTTCTACCTGCCGAAGATGGAGTCGCATCTCGAGGCGCGCCTGTGGAACGACATCTTCGTGATGACCCAGCGCGAACTCGGCCTGCCGCAAGGCACCATCAAGGCAACCGTGCTGATCGAGACCATCCTGGCCGCTTTCGAGATGGACGAGATCCTGTACGAACTGCGCGAACACAGCGCGGGCCTGAACGCCGGCCGCTGGGACTATATTTTCTCGTGCATCAAGAAGTTCAAGCTGGACAAGGAATTCTGCCTGGCGGACCGTCCGAAGGTCACGATGACCTCGCCGTTCATGCGCGCCTACGCGCTGCTGCTGCTCAAGACCTGCCACAAGCGCGGTGCGCCGGCCATCGGCGGCATGTCGGCCCTCATCCCGATCAAGAACGATCCGGCCAAGAACGACATCGCGATGGGCGGCGTGCGCGCCGACAAATCGCGTGACGCGACCGATGGCTACGACGGCGGCTGGGTTGCCCATCCGGGCCTGGTCGAGCTGGCGATGACTGAATTCAAGAAGGTGCTGGGCGAGCGCCCGAACCAGATCGACAAGCAGCGCGACGACGTGCAGGTCAAGGCGTCCGACCTGCTGGACTTCCGCCCCGAAGCGCCGATCACGGAAGACGGGCTGCGCTACAACATCAACGTCGGCATCCACTATCTGGGCGCCTGGCTGGCCGGCAATGGCTGCGTGCCGATCCACAACCTGATGGAAGATGCGGCGACCGCCGAGATCAGCCGTTCGCAGGTGTGGCAGTGGATCCGTACGCCGAAGGGCGTGCTGGAAGATGGCCGCAAGGTCACCGCCGACATGGTGCGCGCGATGATTCCGGAGGAGCTGGCCAAGGTGAAGGCGGTGGCGCCGAATGGCGATAGCCCGACCTATGACCGCGCTGCCCAGATTTTCGAGGAGATGTCGACGTCGGAGAATTTCGCGGAATTCCTGACGCTGCCCTTGTACGAAGAGATCTGACCGAAAGGGCGCGCTTCAGCCGCGCGCAAACGTCGTCCCCCCCCCCGCGCGGGCCCCAGGGCCCCCCCCCCCG
>JAEWEK010000372.1 GCA_023389425.1 Pseudomonadota bacterium
ACGTGAAGGTGGTCTCGCCGATCGAGGATTCGCCGGCCTGGCGCGCCGGCATCAAGGCGGGCGACCTCATCACGCGCATCGACAGCACCCCGGTCAAGGGCCTGTCGCTGGACGAGGCGATCAACAAGATGCGCGGCGCGCCGCACACCAGGGTCACGGTCACCATCGCCCGCCGCGGCGACGACAAGCCCTGGGTGGTGCCAGTCACGCGCGAGGAAATCCACGTCGCCAGCGTCAAGGCCAGGATGCTCGAGCCCGGCTACGCCTGGGTGCGCATCAGCCAGTTCCAGGAAGAGACCGTGGACGAACTGGTCAAGAAGACCAATGCCCTGTACGCCCAGAACCCCGACATCAAGGGCCTGGTGCTCGACCTGCGCGACGACCCGGGCGGCCTGCTGCCGAGCGCGATCGGGGTCTCCACCGCCTTCCTGCCCAAGGACCAGGTGATCGTCTCGACCAAGGGCCAGCTGCCCGATTCGAACACGACCTTCTACGGCCGGCGCGACTTTTACGCGCTGGGCGCGGGCGATCCGCTGGCCAAACTGCCGGCGGCGATCAAGCAGGTGCCGATGGTGGTGCTGGTCAATACCGGCTCGGCCTCGGCGTCGGAAATCGTGGCCGGCGCGCTGCAGGACTACAAGCGCGCCATCGTGATGGGCAGCCAGACCTTCGGCAAGGGCTCGGTGCAGACGCTGCGCCAGCTGTCGCCGGACACCGCGGTCAAGATCACCACGGCGCGCTACTACACGCCCAAGGGCCGCTCGATCCAGGCCACCGGCATCGTGCCGGACATGGCGGTGGACGAATCGGCCGAAGGCGCCGGCCTGAACGCCCTGCGCGTGCGCGAGGCCGACCTCGACCATCACCTGCAGAACGACAGCACCGGCGCCAGCGTCAAGATGCTCAAGACCAGGCAGCGCGACGAGCTGGAGGAAGAGCAGCAGGCGCTGGCCATGCTGAAGAACCACAAGCCGACCGAGTACGGCAGCAAGGACGACTTCCAGCTGGCGCAGGCGCTGAACCACTTCAAGGGCTTGCCGGTGCAGCTGGCCAAGGCCGACGACGCGGCCGAGACGCCGGCGCCGAAGGAGCTGCCGGGGACGGAGCAGAAGCCGGTGGAGCTGAAGGGTGCGCCGGCGGCGCCGGGCAAGAAGAAGTGATCGGCTGAGCTTGCAAAATGGGGTTCCCGCCTTCGCGGGAACGACGTGCGGATTATGCAATATTTTGCATAATCGCGAACCTCGGCAAAAAATACATCGTCGTTCCCGCGCAGGCGGGAACCCCATTTGTCCTTAAACCATGAACGACACCCAACTGCTGCGCTACTCGCGCCACATCCTGCTGGACGAGATCGGCATCGAAGGCCAGCACAAGCTGCTGCAGGCGCACGCGCTGGTGATCGGCGCCGGCGGCCTCGGTTCGCCGGCCGCGCTGTACCTGGCCTCCGGCGGCGTCGGCCGCATCACCCTGGTCGACGACGACGAGGTCGACCTGACCAACCTGCAGCGCCAGATCATGCACACGACGGCGCGCATCGGCCGTCCCAAGGTCGAGTCCGGCCGCGAGGCCATGCTGGCCATCAACCCGGACGTGGAGGTGGCCGCCCTGCGCGAACGGGTCGCCGGCGCGCGCCTCGCCGCGCTGGTGCGCGATGCCACCGTCGTGCTCGACTGCAGCGACAACTTCGCCACCCGCCACGCCGTCAACCGCGCCTGCTTCGCGGCCGGCGTGCCGCTGGTGTCGGGCGCCGTGATCCGCTTCGACGGCCAGGTCGCGGTGTACGACCCGCGCGCCGCCGCCAGTCCCTGCTACGCCTGCCTGTTCCCGGAAGACGGCAAGTTCGAGGACGCCGCCTGCAGCACCATGGGCGTGTTCGCGCCGCTGGTGGGCGTGGTCGGCGCCATGCAGGCCGCCGAAGCGATGAAGCTGATCGTGGGGTTCGGCGCGTCGCTGGCGGGCCGCCTGCTGCTGCTCGATGGCCGCGCTATGGAGTGGACCAGCATTGTTGTCGAGCGTAATGATCTGTGTCAGGCCTGCGCCGCGCGCGCCTAGGCACACTGGCAAGCAATGCACGGGCGCGTACACCCGATTACAATTGGAGACCCGCCACCGATGGCTCCCTTGGCCGATCGGTCTTATACTACGTCGCTTATCCCGACCCCACATTCCATCAATATGCGAAAAGACTCCAAACGCAGTTTGCGCCAGCGCGGCTTCACCCTCGTCGAGATCATGGTCGTCGTGGTCATCATCGGCATCCTCGGCGCGCTGGTCGTGCCCAAGCTGCTGGGCCGCACCGGCGAGTCGCGCCAGACCGCGGCGCGGGTGGACATTTCCACCATCATGCAGGCGCTCAAGCTGTACAAGCTGGACAACCAGCGCTACCCGACCACCGAGCAGGGCCTGCAGGCGCTGGTGCAAAAGCCCACCGCCGGCCCGGCCGCCAACGGCTGGAAGGAAGGCGGCTACCTCGAGCGCGTGCCGAAAGATCCGTGGGGCAATCCCTACCAGTACCTGTCGCCGGGCATCCACGGTGAAGTCGACGTGTTCTCCTACGGCGCCGACGGCCAGCCGGGCGGCACCGGCGAAGATACCGACATCGGTTCCTGGGACAGCAAGTAAGGAGTCCAATGCCGGCAATCCGGGCGCAGCGCAGGCGCGGCGGCTTCACCCTGGTGGAGCTGCTGGTCGTGATGGTCATCATCGGCATCACGCTGGGACTGGCTACGCTGAACGCGATTCCCAGCCCGCAGCAAGACCTGCAGAAGGAAGCCCAGCGCATCGCCCTGCTGCTGCAGCTGGCGCGTGACGAGGCCATCGTGCGCAACCGCCTGGTCAGCTTCGAAGCCGATTCCGAGCGCTACCATTTCCTCGTGCGCGGCGACAAGGGCTGGGCCACGATCGTCAACGACGACCTGCTGCGCGAACGCGGCTTCAAGAACCCGCCGGTGAACCTGTCGCTCGACCCGCCGCCGTCCGGCAGCGGCGGCAGCACACTGCGCATCACCTTCGGCCGCGAGCCGGTCGACAAGCCCTTCGTGCTGACCCTGGCCAGCGGCGACCACCGCGTCGCCATCCATGCCGACGGCGTCGGCCACTTCACGGTGCAATGAGCATGGCGCGCCTCCCTCATCGCCCGCGCGGCTTCACCCTGCTCGAAGTGCTGGTGGCGCTGGTCATCGTCGGCACCGCGCTCGGCGCCGGCCTGCGCGCGGTCGGCAGCCTGACCCAGAACAGCGCCGGCCTGCGCGCCGCCATGATGGCCACCTGGTCGGCCGAGAACCGGCTGGTGCAGATCCGCCTGGCGCAGGAATTCCCCGAGGTCGGCAAGCGCGCCTTCGACTGCCCGCAGGGCGACCTCAAGCTGGTATGCCAGGAAGAGGTGTTCACCAGCCCCAACCCGCTGCTGCGGCGGGTCGAGGTGTCGGTGTTCGACGTCGAGAATCCCAACCGGCGCATCGTCAAGCTGGTGCAACTGGTGCCGAGGCCGCGCGGATGAACATTAAAAAGCAAATGGGATCCCCGCCTGCGTGGGGACGGGCGCCGGGCTTCACGCTGGTCGAGCTGCTGGTCGCGATCAGCATCCTCGCCATGGTGGCCGTGCTCGGCTGGCGCGGGCTGGACGGCATCGTGCGCGCCCGCGTCGCCCTCACCGAGCAGATGGAAACCACGCGCGGCATGCAGCTGGCCTTCGCCCAGATGCAGAGCGATTGCGAGCACATCGCCGGCCAGGACATCATGGACCAGCGCCCCTACCTGCTGATCGGAACCGACCGCCTGACCCTGGTACGCCTGGTCGCCACCGAGAACGAGCCGACCCGGCTGCAGGTGGTGGCCTACCGCGTCGCCAACGGCACCCTGACCCGGCGCGAATCGATCGCCACGCGCGACCTCACCCAGCTGGACGCGATCTGGCAGTCCGTGACCAGCGACGACGACCAGGGCCGGCCGGTGGTGCTGCAGGCCGGCGTCACCGGCATGCAGGTGCTGCTGTGGCAGAACAAGCAATGGCGCTCGCAGCTGCAGACCCAGGCCCAGGTCGGGCTGGCGCTGCCGCCGACCGGCGTGCAGGTGGCGCTCACGGTGCAGCGCCAGGACACGCCGATGACCAAGTCCTTCCTGATGGGGGGCCGGATATGAGGACGCACAGGCGCCAGGGCGGCGTGGCGGTGGTCACGGCGCTGCTGCTGACCACGCTGGCGATCTCGATCGTGGCCAGCTTGTTTTGGCAGCAGCAAGTGCAGGTGCGCTCGATGGAGAACCAGCGCCTGCAGCTGCAGACGCAATGGATCGAACGCGGCGCGCTCGACTGGGCCGGGCTGGTGCTGGCGCAGGACAAGCAGGACAACCAGTGGACTTCGCTCGACCAGATCTGGGCGACGCCGCTGGCCGAAACCCGGCTCGACCAATATATCGAGCGCGAGCGGGTGCAGGGAGAGCGGTATGATGCGACCCTGTCAGGCAGCATGATCGACGCCACCTCGCGTTATAATTTGTTCAACTTGGCATCGGGCGGCGCGCAGGCGAAAGCCGAGGTCGAAGTGTTCCGCCGGCTGCTGCAGAACCTGCAGATCGATCCCGACCTGGCGCCGCGCACGGCGCAGTTCGTGGCGGCCAGCCAGGGCCTGGCGCGCGTGAGCAATGGCAGCGTCTCCAGTGGCGGCGGCGGCGCTACGGGCGCTGGCGCTGGCGCTTCGGGCGCGGGGGGCAGCGCCGGCGGCACAGGCGATACCGGCGACGCCGCGGGAACCGGCGGGGGCGGCATTGGCGGCGTGGGAGGGGGCGGCAGCACCGGCGGCGGCAGTGTCCAGGGCCAGGCCGGCCAGAGGCCGCCCACGG
>JAEWEK010000393.1 GCA_023389425.1 Pseudomonadota bacterium
CCGTCGGCACCTTCCGCATCGACAGCATTTTCATGAGCGCCGCGCCGGCGCGGAAGACGGCGCCGGCCACGGCACTGGTGCCGGTCGCGGCGCCCCCGGCCCGCAAGGCGCCGCCGCAACCCGCCAAGCCGGCGCGCGCCGCCGCTACCGCTGCCAAGGCGGAGGAGTGGGAAGAGTTCTGAACGCCAGAAGTCGCCAACTACAGCACGTCGTCCCGGCGCAGGCCGGGACCGATGCTGAATCCCCGAAGTAGAAATCGTTCGATCGATCGCGGCGAGAACCGCTTGACTTCGCCAAATTTACGCGTATAGTTAGCCAAATGGATAACCATCATACAGGACTGGACGGCGCCTTCCACGCACTGGCGGACCCGACCCGGCGCGCCGTGCTGCAACGGCTCGGGCGCGGTCCGGCGACGGTGAGCGAGCTGGCCGAGCCATTCGACATGGCGCTGCCCTCGTTCATGAAGCATGTACGGGTGCTGGAAGATACCGGCCTCATCACGTCGAGCAAGCTCGGCCGGATCCGCACTTGCGTGCTGGACCGCAAGAAGCTGATGGCCGCCGAACGCTGGTTCGAAGAGCAGCGCGAAATCTGGGCCAGCAGGTATAGCAATCTGGATGATCTTTTAGAACAACTTCAAGGAGAGGACCATGAAACCTGAGCTTCAATTCGACTTCATCGTCGACAAGGAAAACAGCCGCCTGACCGTCAAGCGCGAATTTGCCGGCAAGCGCCAACTGGTGTGGGATTGCCACACGAAGGCCGAATACCTCGACCGCTGGTTCGCGCCGAAGCCGCTGAAGGCCAAGACCGCGCATATGGATTTCCGCCCGGGCGGTTATTGGCACTATGGGATGGTCATGCCCGATGGGCAGACTTTCTGGAGCCGCGTGGATTACCAGGAAGTGACTCCGATCGACGGCTACAAGGGACTGGACGGCTTCTCCGACGAAACCGGCGTCGTCAACCCGAACATGCCGCGCTCGCGCTGGAACGTCACGTTCACGGATTCGAAAGCGGGTACGCTGGTGACCACGGTGGTCCAGTACAACTCGCCGGACGACGTGCAGAAGGTCATCGACATGGGCATGGAGCAGGGCATGGCATCGACCCTCGAGCGCCTCGACGAATTGCTGCTGGAACTCGATGCCGAGCGCGCATCGGCATAAGCGCCGATTGCAAACCAAGGCCGGCTCATAACGCAACTACCGCGTGTGGTCGATAGCGGACTTCCAATAGGTCCGCTATCGACCCAAAGCGGACATAGCAAATGAGTCTTAGACCACGCTGCAAGTCATCTAAGATTTCGCACTCGTACTTTCTCAAAACACTGGGAGCAAATGAACATTGGTCTAGAGTACCAAACCCACAGTCGGTAGCCGATCAACGGTATTGAGCCGATGATGAGAGAGACCATGCCGCAGCGAAAACACTGCCCTTGTTTAGCGGCTGGATTGTCTTCATCGATCATTGAGAAAAATCCGCGTTTCGTGCCTTTATGTAAATGGCGACAAATATAAGCAGGCCCGGCAGCAGGATGCTTTTTGCAAATGACTGTCATCGGTACAACGCTATTTTCGGTCATAGTGCGGTCGATCTTGTAGGTCGGAGACTGGATCTAGCAATCCCATTTCGCCTAACGAGATCTCAGGATAAAGTTAGAATTCCGCTTTTGACCGATTGCAGACTATCACAGCCGTCTGCTTCCGGCCCGAAGCAGCCATCGCCATATCGGGGACAGACCCCGGTTTTCAACCGGGTTTACAACCGATTTCGGTTTCCGCGTAACAGGGGTCTGTCCCCTATCGCCCCGAATGACTGCACCCGACCTACCCAAAGTTGGAAGGAACGAATCAGATGAATCCGCCTTCTATTTCAGACGAGGATACAGCCACTTCCGCGTTGAGCGTCGCAACGAGTTTAGCAAGGGCCTCGGTCTCATTTATGTTGTAGCCACTCTGCAGTGCTTTTGCAATGTGGCGCGCAGCATCTGCGAGGATAGTTCCCCATGCGATTTCCTCGTCAATGCCCATCCCGTCACAGTACATCCCAACTTTTAGCGAGCAATGTAGTTGGCCTGCAGCTATCCATACCCTCAGCATTTCCACCGAGTACGGGTCCTGCAAAGCAGCTTTCGGTACAGGACGTTCGTTCATATTGGCGCTCTGTTCTCACTTGTTGAGTAACATGAGTACGCGGCCGAATAACGGCGATACAGAATTTTAGGCTTTGCCTGAGCCTTTGCTCGTTGCTAGAGGATGCCACCGTTTCATTATGACGTGCCGCTGTACTTCTGACCTATAAGCCGCGGCAGTAGGTGCACGATTTGGTCGTCTGTAATGGCGCATCTTGTTACACCATGAACATGCGGCTACTACGTTATTGGCTGCATCGCGGCCACCGTCCTGGCGCGCTACGAGGTGTTCCGCTGTGCATTTAAGATGTTTGACCAGTCTTGGTTGAACAGCATGGTCGCGTGAAAAGCGTTCACCATCGCCATCCCACATTAGAAAATTACAGTAATAGCAATGATGGTTCTGCTTGGCGTAGGCCTGCTGGCGCAGATGCCTTAAAGTTTTGGAGCTCATAAGGAATGCCTTGAAATAAAAAGCAAATCCCCGCTGAGCTTAACGCTTCAAGCTGGCACCGTCGGTCGCCCGAATAGGTTATGCATAGGCTCAGCCTAATGAGGTCAGGTGCTGCGAATCCTGAGCACGATTACTCTACGTTTAATGACAGAATTTTGCAACTATACGGTTATTTTCCGCCAGCTCTACGGCGGCGGCCTTCCTCAGCATATCATGTTGCCAAAGCAAAAAAACTCACGCTCCGTCACCGTAGCGTGTCGAAACTTATTCAAGGAAACGCGTATGGTCCGCCGGCTTATCATTCTTCTGCTTGCTGCATTCAGCCTGCTGGCCGACCCGGCCTGGGCGGTTGAGCGCGGTGCGCTTTTCAAGGTCAGCGGCAACGGCCACACGATGTACCTGTTCGGCACCATCCACATGGGCCTGCCCGAATTCTTCCCGCTCGACGAGAGCGTCACCCGGGCCCTCGCCGGTTCCACCACCCTTGCTTTGGAAATCGACCCGAGCGTACAGACTGCGGAAATGACCGCGGCAATGCAGCGCATCGCGCTGACTACGCCCGCCATCGTCGCCACCATGCCTCGTGCGCTCCGCCCGCGCCTGACGCGTCATCTGGAGGCGCTGGGCGCGCCGGCGGAACTGTCAACCAAGTTCAAGCCGTGGATGCTGGTCATGACGCTGGCGACGGTCGAATACGCCAAGCTCGGCTATCGACCCGACCTGGGCATCGACGCCTACCTGGCCAAACTGGCGCACAGCCAGCACATCAAGGTCATCGGTCTGGAGACCGTCAAGAGCCAGGTCGACCTGTTCGACCACCTGCCCGTTGCCGACCAGTGGACGATACTGGATGAAACCCTCACATCGCTGGATTCGGGCGAAGCGCAACAGGATGTTCAGTCCATCACCGACGGCTGGGCCAAGGCCGATCACGCCACGCTCGACGCGCTGGCGCTCAAATATGAAAAGGATCAGCGGCTGTCGTCGCGGATCCTGCAGCGTCGCTTCCTGACCGAACGCAATGGGCCGATGGCAGACAAACTCAAGCGTTTGCTGACGCGTGAAAACCAGACGATGGCCGCAGTCGGACTCATGCATCTGATCGGCAAGGACAGCGTGCCGACCTTGTTGCGCGCAAAGGGCTTGAAGGTCGAGCAGCTGTACTGAAGGCGAGGGTGTGCACAGTTTTCAACTGGGACGTTTTGTCCCGATGTATGGAAATTGTTTTTAGGTAGTATGCGCTTATCTCCCGACCTGGAAATATTCGATATGGACTGGATCCCTGTAATTTTCGTGACGTTCAAGGCGCTCGCGCTCTGCACGGGCATGTTCTTCGCCATCAAGTGGCATTACGATCAAGGGAAAAAGGGGCGGCAGAAGGAGAGGCGCGCGGTGCTCACGGCGGCCGGCCAGGTTGCGGCGGTCTTCGCGATATCGCTCGTGTGCCTGGTGTTCCTTACCTTCGCCCTGATGAGGAAGCTCGGTATGGAATATTAACCGGACTGAATCGCCAGAAAACAAAAAGCCCACGAACCGAAATTCGTGGGCTTCCTGATTATATCTTTGGATCAAGCGGCGCTGAGTGAGCGGCACTACAAGCGGTTTGCTTCCCCGAGCACGTCGACCAAGTCGCCGATCAGGACGGGCTTGGTGAGATGGCGATCGATGCCGGCGGCTTCTGTTCTGACGCGGTCCTCGTCCGTGCCCCACCCACTGACTGCCGCGAGACGCACATGTCGCAATGCGGGCTCGGCGCGTAGCGCGCAGGCGAGGCCAAAGCCGTCCAGCTGCGGCATGCCGAGGTCGAGAAACACGACGTCGGGCTCGAATCTGAGCGCGGCAGCCACCGCCTCCGGCGATTCCAGGATGACGCTGGTCGTATGGCCGAGCTGTTCCAGCAACATCGCCAGCGTTTCCGCCGCATCGACATTGTCGTCGACGATCATGACACGCAGCGCCGCGCCGCGTACCTGCGTTCCGCCGTGCTGAACGACGGTCGGCGTAGCGGCAGTGGCGAGTGGCAGATGAAGAGTGAAGACCGATCCGCCGTCCGGTCCAGGGCTGCGCACTTCGAGGCGCCCCTGATGCATTTCCGCAAGCTGCTTGGCCAGCGCAAGTCCAACACCGAGTCCGCCCTGAGAACGCTCGTTGCCGCGATCAAGCTGAGTGAACAGGTCGAAGATTTTCGGCTGCATCGTCTCAGGAATGCCGATACCGGTATCAATGACGTGGATTGCAACCTCCGCGCCCGAAGTCTCGGCGATCAGGCGGATTTCCCCGCCCGGCGGCGTGTACCTTGACGCGTTGTTCAACAGGTTGCTGATGATCTGAGCCACCCGCGTCGCGTCGGCGTCCAGCCATATGACGTCGCCAGGAACAGTCACGCTGAATCGGTGCCGTGCGGCGTTAATCAGGGGACGACTGGTCTCGACGGCGGTGTCGATGACGGTACCAAGCTCGATCTTCGTCCGCTTAAGGGTCACCATGCCACGGCTGATGCGCGAGACGTCAAGCAGATCGTCGATCAGACGCACCATGTGGCCGAGTTGCCGCTCCATCATTCCCAAAACGCGCGGTGCCTGTTCGGGTTTGCCGATCGCCAGCACCGACAGGCCGGTACGGATCGGCGCCAGGGGGTTCCTCAGCTCATGCGCTAATGTCGCCAGGAACTCGTTCTTGTAGCGGTCGGCTTCGAGCAGCTGTTCGGCTTGGCGCCGCAACGCTTGCGCCGACGAATTACGCTCGATGAGGTCGGCGGCCTGGCGCGCCACGATGTCAAGCAGGCGCATCTCGCGCTCGCTCGGCGCGTGCGTGCGGGTCCAGTGTGTCGTGATCATGCCGACTAGGCGGCCATCGCGCGTGATGAGCGGCGTCGATTGCGCCGACCGTACGCCGGCGCGCCGGAACGCCACCAAATCCTCGCTGCTGGCGATAAACTGGCATGCCTCGAAATCGGGCACAGTCACGCGCGCTCCGAGTTGCAACGCTTTGCCGCAGGTCGTAGCGCGCCCTGAATGTACCCACTGCCAGAAGCGCAGGGCCTCGCCATCCAGCCCCTGATGGGCGATTAGCTCCAGGCTGCTCGCATCTTCGTCGTAGCGCTGCATGCTGCCGAAATCCGAGCGCATGATTAACGTCGCCGCCTCAACAATCTTCTGGTACAGCGCCCCGACCGTGTTTTCGTCGATCAGCATCTCGCTGATACCGTGTAGCAGACGCGCATCGTCGAGCTCGGCTTCCAGCTGGCGCTGAGCTTCATCACGCACGCGCAAAGCGTCCTCGAGTGCGCGCTTTTGCGCTTCGACCGTCGCCAACGCTTCCTTCAGTTCCATCGTACGCTCGGCGACCGCGCGTTCAAGGGATCCGCTTGTGTTGGATGAATCAGACGCGGGTGCGACACGAGCGAGATCGTTCGACATCTTGTTGATCCTATGTTGTTTTTTTCGGCAAACTTACGATGTAATCGAGTGCCGTCGGTCGAATACGCTCAAACATCAATCTCGGCCGCATATTAGCATTCTACGAAACGGGCTGGCACAGCGAGTCTGCGCTCGGACAGATCAATCGGCCTCCTTCGGACCAATTGATCAGCTCGCTAGAGTAGATCATTTCCCTTGTGCCAAGTCGGATTTCGACCTGCCTGGAGAGAAAAAGTCCGCCGACTCTGAAAGTAAGCCGGCGCCCGGCGTTTTCCGAAGCGACCAGGGAGGGACCGGAACGCAAAAAGCCCACGAACCGAAATTCGTGGGCTTCCTGGTGATACTGGTAGGCCGTGCGGGGCTCGAACCTGCGACCAACGGATTAAAAGTCCGCTGCTCTACCAACTGAGCTAACGACCCGAAGAAGCAAGATTATATTGGCTCAGCGTGAACGTGTCAATCGTTCACGCAAGCCATTATTTGCGCTTGGCGGGCTTTTTGGCCGGGGCCTTCGCCGGCGCCGGTTCCAGCGTCGCCAGGCGGTCCTTCGCGGCTTGCGCGGCGGACGAGTCCGGATACTGCTTGATCAGCTGCTGCAGCGCCTTGCGGGCCGACTTCTCGTCGTTCAGTTCGGTGTAGTTGCTGGCGATGTTCAGCAGCGCATCCGGGGCCTTGGCGCTGTCGCTGTAATTGGATACCACCACCTGCTGCGCCTCGATCGCGTTCTTGTAGTCGCGCTGCGCGTAGTAGGCATTGCCCAGCCAGTACTGCGCATTGGCGGCGTAGGCCGAGCTCGGGTAGCGGCGCACGAAGTCCTGCAGCGCGTTGATCGCCCCCTTGTAGTCGCCCGACTTGAACTGCTCCATCGCGGCGTCGTAGGACTGCTTCTCGGACGGCAGCACTTCGGCGGTGCGGCCGTCGATGCTTGTCTGCTGCGGCTCGAGCTTCTTGATGCGCGCGTCGAGGTCGGCGTAGTAGTCGCGCTGGCCTTTCTGCACATTGGCCAGCTGGTTGGCCAGCTGCTCGATCTGGCCGCGCAAACGGGCGATCTCCTGCATGTCCTGCTCGTGCTGGTTCAGCAGGTCGAGCACCGCGCCCTTGTCCGCCTTGGTGTCGACACGGGCGTTCAGGTCGCTCTCCAGCTTGGTGAGGCGCGCGCGCAGGTCGAGGATCGCCTTGCGTGCCTCGTCATCCTCGAGGATTCCGGCCGATGCCTGCAGCGGCAGCCAGCAGGCCATCAGCAGGCAGGCGAGGCGGGACTTGGAGATCTTGATCATGTTCGCTCTTTCTAATCCAAAATAAGAATCGGGGCGGGAGCAGTCTGCACTGCAAGCCGCCCCGATGTCAAATCAGCCGAGTTCTACGGAAATTACTGGTAGACGATGTCGGCGCGACGGTTTTCTGCCCAGGCAGCTTCGTCGTGGCCGGTGGCCTTCGGCTTTTCCTTGCCCAGCGAGACGGCTTCCATCTGGCCGTCGCTCACGCCCAGCGCAGCCATCGACTTGCGCACGGCTTCGGCACGCTTCTGGCCCAGGGCCAGGTTGTACTCGGTGCCGCCGCGCTCGTCGGTGTTGCCCTGGATCAGGATCTTGCGGTTGCCATGCTTGGTCAGGTAAGCCGAGTGGTTCTCGACCACGGCCTTGCCGTCGTCGCGCACGACGTAGCTGTCGAAGTCGAAGTACACGCTGCGGTTGGCCAGCACGCCTTTCGGATCGTTCAGCGGGTCCACCACCGGCGCCTCGACCGGCTTGATCACGCGATTGTCTTGCTGCGCCACCGGCGGCGGCGGGGTGGTGCTTTTCTCTTCGACTTTCGGCGGGTTCAGCGGGGTCGACGAGCAAGCCGACAGCAGGGCGGCGGCGCTGGCGATGAGGGCTACACTCTTAATGTTGCGCATGGTTTTTCTCCTGGTTGTAAAAAGGGACTTCAAATCGTTACTTCATGAAAGGACCCCAGCTGGGCTCCGTAATATTTCCCGCCTGGTTGGACAGTCGCTGCTTGACCCGGCCATCGACCGACACCACGGCCAGCGTGCGCTGGCCACCGCTGCCGGTGCGGTACATGATGTACTTGCCGTTCGGCGCGAAACTGGGCTCGCCGGCGTCGTCCGCCAGGCGCAGTTCCTGACCGCTCGCCAGGTCCATCACATACAGGGAATACACGCCGTTGCGCTGGGAGATGTAGGCCAGCGTCTTGCCGTCCGGGGAAATGCGCGGGCTGAGGTTCTGCGCGCCTGCAAACGTGAGGCGCGTGGGTTCTCCGCCGGCCGCGCTCATCTTGTAGATTTGTGCGTTTCCGCTGCGGTCGCTCGTGAAGTAAATGGTTTGTCCGTCCGGAGAATAGCGCGGCTCGGTGTCGATGGCCGCGCTGTGGGTCAGCCGCTGCAGACCGCCGCCGTCCGCGTTGATGGTGTAGACCTCGGTATTGCCGTCCTTCGACAGCGCCATCGCCAGCGTGCGGCTGTCCGGCGACCAGGTCGGCGCCGAGTTGTTGCCCTTCTGGTTGGACAGCAGGCGCACGTCGCCGGTGATCAGGTTCTGGATGTAGATGATCGGCTTTTGCTGCTGGTAGGAGACGTAGGCCACCTTGGTGCCGTCCGGCGACCAGGCCGGCGAGATGATCGGCTGGCGCGAGCGCAGGGCATGGATCACGTTCTCGCCGTCGGCGTCGGCCACGTTCAGCTCCCACTGCCGGCCCGGGACCGGCTGGGCCACGTAGGCGATGCGGGTGGCGAAGATGCCGGGCACGCCGGTCAGCTTCTCGTAGATGTCGTCGGCGATGCGGTGCGCTTCAAGGCGCGTGCCTTCGGCCTGCACCGCGTCCGACATCGACGACAGCTGGCCGCCCTTGGCGGTGTCGTACAGCTTGTAGCGCACGGCGAAGCGGCCGTCCGCCAGCTTCTGCACGCTGCCCACCACCAGCGCGTCGGCGCCGCTGGCCTTCCAGGCGCCGTAGTCCACCGCCGCGGTTTCCGGGATTGCCTGGCGCGCGTCGATGACCTTGAACATGCCGCTGCGTTCGAGGTCGGCGCGGATGATGGCCGAGACCTGTTGCGGCGCCATGCCTTCGTCGGCGAACGCGGCGATCGCGACCGGGATCTGGTTGTTGCCGACGCCGGAAATCTCGACGCGCAGCTGCGCATGCGCCGCGCCCATCAGCAAACTTGCGGAAAACAGCAGGTAGTGAAGTTTTTTCATTGGGCCTCTCAACATTCGTTTGATGGTCAGTTCATGTCCTTCATGGAGAAGTCCACCACGAGGGTACGCTCTACCGTACCATCTTTCTTCTTCGGCAGTGGCGTCGACTTGTGTATCCCGCGCTCGACCGCATCGTCGAACGAGGGCACGCCGCTGCCCTTGATCTTCGTGACCGACAAAATCTCGCCGGTCGGTAACTGTTCGACGCGGAACGAGGCCTTCGGATTACCCGGCTCGTCGGTGCTGCCCGGGTAAGTCGTGTTGCTCTTGATCTTGGCCCGGATCGCCGCCTCATAGCCCGAATCCATGCGCGGCGCGGTCGACCTGGCGGCCGTGCCGCTGGTGCCGGCGCCGGCCTGGGCGGCCATGCGCTGCAGATCCTGCTGGCGCATCTGGTCCTTCAGCTTCGCCAGCGCCTCGGCCTTTGCTTTTTCCGCCTTCAGCTTCTCGGCCTTGGCCTTCTTCTCGGCCAGTTCCTTCTGCTTCTGTTCTTCCCTGGCCTGGTCTTCCTGCGCCTTTTTCTCGGCCAGTTCCTTTTGCTTTTGTTCCTCGCGCTTCTTCTCTTCAGCCTGCTTGCGCAATTCTTCCTTGTGCTTCTTTTCCTGCTGCAGCTTGATGTCGGGCGGCGGCGCGGGCGGCGCCGGCGGCTCGATCACCTTCGGCGGCGGCGGTGCCGGTTGCGGCTCCGGCTGCGGCTCTGGCTCGGCCTGCGGCGGCGGAGGCGGCGGGGCGGCCGACTGCACCTTCATGTCCCACACTTCGGCCTCGACCGCGGCCGGCTTGTTGTTCTGCCAGCTGATGCCGATCACCAGGAAGGCCAGCAGCAGGGCGTGCATCGCCACGGCCAGCAGGATGGCTGACCAGCGCCGCGGTTCCGGCGGCACCCGGTAGTGGGTGCCGGCTGTTGCATGCTTCGTTGCTGACATCGCTAACACATCACTTGGTGGCCAGTCCCACCCGGTTGATGCCCATCTTCTTCGCTTCCGAAATGAGCTGGATCACATCGTCGTACTTGCTGTCCTTGTCGCCCGCGATCAGCACCGGATAGTCCGGATGGTCGGCGTGCAGGCCGCGCAGGCGCTCGACGACGGCGCCGCGGTTCGGCTCGCGTACCTGCGGGCTGGAATTCTTGCCTTGCACGCCGATCGTGATCTCCGCGTTCGGCTGGATCTGGATCTGGATATAGTCGTCCGGCGGCAGCGACGATTTCTCGGCGGCCGGCAGGTTGATCACGCTCGGGTTGTTGGCCGGCGGGGTGACCATGAAAATAATGAGCAGCACCAGCAGCACGTCGATATACGGCACGACGTTGATGTCGGCTTTCAGCTTGCGGCTGCGGCCGCTGCGCAGGCTGCTGTTGGAAAAGGCCATGACCGGCTCCCCGTCCTCAGCGCGACTGGCGCTGCAGAATGTTGGAGAATTCCTCGACGAAGCTTTCGAAGCGGATCGCGAGGCGGTCGATATCGTGGGTGTAGCGGTTGTAGGCGACCACGGCCGGGATGGCGGCGAACAGGCCGATCGCGGTCGTCACCAGCGCCTCGGCGATGCCGGGCGCGACCGCGGCCAGGGTCGCGATCTGCACGCTGGCCAGGCCGCGAAAGGCGTTCATGATGCCCCACACCGTGCCCAGCAGGCCGATGTACGGCGACACCGAGCCGACCGAGGCCAGGAAGTTCAGGTGGGTGTCGAGCACGTCCATCTCGCGCTGGAAGGCGGCGCGCATCGCGCGGCGGGCGCCGTCCAGCACCGAATTGATGTCGAGGGCGTCGCGGGCGGCCTGCTTGCCCTTGATGAATTCGCCCATGCCGGCCTCGAAGATGCGGGCCAGGGCGCCGCTCTGGTCGCGCTGGCTGCTGGCCATCTGGTGCAGGGTGTGCAGGTTGCCGCCGGCCCAGAAGCTGCGCTCGAACTGCTCGGTCTGGCGGCGCGCGGCGCGGATCGCGAACATCTTGCGGAAAATATAGGTCCAGCTCACGACCGACAGCGCCAGCAGCAGGGCCATGATCAACTGCACCAGCGGATGTGCGTTGATAATCAGGGTGGCGAAGGAAAGATCTTGCACTGCGTTCATCGGTTTATATTTGGTCGAATGTAATTGTCAGGCTGCATGCATTTTAGCAGCGACTTCGTCAGGAAGGGGCGAGGGGCGCATGGTTTTCGCGTCCACACAGCCAACTTTTACGTGGGCGGTGGTGAGCAACTGCTCGCCGCGCCAGGCTTGCTGGAAAAACTGAACGGATGCACGACCCAGTTTCCGGATCGTCGTGGTGAGGCGGATTTCATCGTCGAGGCGGGCCGGCGCCACGTAGTCGATGCTGGCGTGCTTGACCACGAAGGCCGCGCCTTGCTGGTCGAGCAGTTCCTGCTGGGCGATGCCGGCGGCGCGCAGCCATTCCGTGCGGGCGCGCTCGAAGAACTTGAGGTAGTTCGCGTAGTACACGATGCCGCCGGCGTCCGTATCCTCGTAGTAGACCCGGACGGTCCAGTCAAAAACTGAAGGCATTTGCTTTGCCATAAGTGAAATTGCGCAACATTCTACGCGATTTTCTGGTTTTTTTATGTACGTTAGCGTACATATGCCCTCGACCGGCACGGCAGCCCGAGGGACGCCCGATGCCGGTTGATGTTTAACCGACAGTGCCAAACAGCTAATGACTGTAACACTTTCTCACGGCCCATGTCGCTGCTGTTACAAGTGCTAACGAACGGCAACGTTGCGTCACGCGGAGGCGGGTTTGCGCTTGATGGCGAATGGTGAAAAGCCCTGGCAAGTCGGCATCATCTCGATGCTGTTGATGTTGATGTGCGGCGGCAGGGTCGCGATCCAGTAGGCGGTGTCGGCGATGTCCTTGGCCGTCAGCGGCGTGGTGCCTTCGTAGACCTTGGCCGCGGCCGCGTCGTCCCGGAGGCGCACATTGGAGAATTCGGTGCCGCCGCACAGGCCCGGCGCGATATTGGTGGCGCGCACGCCGGTGCCGACCAGGTCGGCGCGCAGGTTCAGCGTGAACTGTTCGACGAAGGCCTTGGTGGCGCCGTACACATTGCCGCCCGGGTAGGGGTAGTGGCCCGCGGTCGAACCCAGGTTGATGACCAGGCCGCTGCCGCGCTCGACCATGGCCGGCAGCAGCGCGCGCGTCATCGTCACCAGGCCCTTGCAGTTGGTGGCGATCATGGTTTCCCAATCCTCCAGCGGCACTTCGTGCGCGGGCAGGGTGTTCAGGGCCAGGCCGGCATTATTGATCAACACATCGATCTGGCGCCACGACTGCGGCAGCATCGACAGCGCATCGTCGATCGATTTCTTGTCGGTCACGTCCATCTCGATCGGCAGCGCGTTGTCGCCGAGTTCGTCCGCCAGTGCCTTGAGCCGTTCCATGCGGCGCGCCGCCAGCACGACCTGGTGGCCGCCCTTGACGAAAGTACGCGCCATTTCGGCGCCGAAGCCGGCCGACGCGCCGGTGATGAAAACGATCATGGTGAAATCCCCAAGGTAGCTCAAGCTGCAAGATTGTAGCGTAATTGTGACCTGGCGGCGCCCGGCGGCTTCCTTGCCCTAATTGAGCACTTCACATACAATCCTTGCTCCATTTATGTCTCACGTAACTGGCGAAAAGCCGTGCCTGACAGCTCCTTCGAGCGGCGCGGCGGAAGGTGGATACCACCGGGGAACGTGAGGCGTCGTCAGCCGTTCGCCTGGGCAGCCACACCGGTGCAGGAAGCATCGCGGGGCTGCCTTGCTTCATCCGGCTCCCGCACGACGCTGCCAGCGCCGGTGCCTGGTTTCTAATCGATTGGAGTTTTTTCATGTTTGCAAAAGATCACACGCTCGCCAACGTCGACCCCGAACTGTTCAGCGCGATCCAGAAAGAAAACCAGCGCCAGCAGGATCACATCGAGCTGATCGCGTCCGAAAACTACACCTCGCCGGCCGTGATGGAAGCGCAGGGCTCGCAGCTGACCAACAAATACGCCGAAGGCTATCCGGGCAAGCGCTACTACGGCGGCTGCGAATACGTCGACATCGCCGAGCAGCTGGCGATCGACCGCATCAAGCAGCTGTTCGGCGCCGAGGCGGCCAACGTGCAGCCGAACTCGGGCTCGCAGGCCAACCAGGGCGTGTTCTTCGCCATGCTCAAGCCGGGCGACACCATCATGGGCATGTCGCTGGCCGAAGGCGGCCACCTGACCCACGGCATGGCGCTGAACATGTCGGGCAAGTGGTTCAACGTGATCTCTTACGGCCTGACCGAGAAGGAAGACATCGACTACGAGCAGATGGAACGCCTGGCGCGCGAGCACAAGCCCAAGCTCATCATCGCCGGCGCCTCGGCCTTCTCGCTGCGCATCGATTTCGAGCGCTTCGCCCGCATCGCCAAGGAAATCGGCGCTTACTTCATGGTCGACATGGCGCACTACGCCGGCCTGATCGCCGCCGGCGAATACCCGAACCCGGTGCCGCACGCCGACTTCGTCACCTCGACCACGCACAAGTCGCTGCGCGGCCCGCGCGGCGGCATCATCCTGATGAAGGCCGAGCACGAGAAAGCCATCAACTCGGCGATCTTCCCGGGCATCCAGGGCGGCCCGCTGATGCACGTCATCGCCGGCAAGGCCGTCGCCTTCAAGGAAGCGCTGTCGCCGGAATTCAAGGAATACCAGAAGCAGGTGGTGAAGAACGCCAAGGCGCTGGCCGACACCCTGATCGCGCGCGGCCTGCGCATCGTGTCCGGCGGCACCGAGTCGCACGTGATGCTGGTGGACCTGCGCTCCAAGGGCCTGACCGGCAAGGAAGCGGAAGCGATCCTGGGCCAGGCGCACATGACCTGCAACAAGAACGGCATCCCGAACGACCCGCAGAAGCCTTTCGTCACTTCAGGTATCCGCCTGGGCAGCCCGGCCTTCACGACCCGCGGTTTCAAGGAAGCCGAAGCGGTCAAGGTCGGCAACCTGATCGCCGATGTGCTGGACAATCCGCATGACGCGGCTACCATCGAGCGCGTCAAGGCCGAAGTCAAGCAGCTGACCGACGCCTTCCCGGTCTACGCGAAGTAACACCCACGGGGCCGCGCCGAGCGCCCCCATTTGAGCAGCACAGCCGCCATGAAATGTCCCTTCTGCCATCACGAAGACACGCAAGTCCTCGATACGCGCGTATCGGAGGAAGGCGATTCCATTCGCCGGCGGCGCCGCTGCACCCAATGCGACAAGCGTTTCACCACGTATGAGAGGGTGGAGCTGTCGATGCCGATCATCGTCAAGAAGAACGGCAGCCGCACCGAATTCGAATCGTCGAAGCTGCGCGGCAGCTTGATGCTGGCGCTGCGCAAGCGGCCGGTGTCGGCGGCACAGATCGATACCGCCATTGCGTCGATCGAGGAAAAGCTCCTCAACAGCGGCCAGCGCGAGGTCGATTCCGGCTACGTCGGCGAACTGGTGATGCAGGAACTCAAACGCCTCGACAAGATCGCCTACATCCGCTTCGCGTCGGTCTACAAGAACTTCGAAGACCTCGCCGAATTCCAGGAAGCGATCGCCGAGATGGGGCAGGGGCGCAAGTAGGCGCCACCCGCAAACCAGGCTCCGTCGTCAAATCCTTCGCTTTTCAACCGCACACGGTTGACCCACCTCAGTTCCCTTCAAACGTCCGCTGATAACTTCTCTCCTCACGCGGCGCGGTGCCGCGCGTTCCCTGAGGAGGTGATATCGTGCGCGTCCGTTCGCCTGCCGGCTTCACGCTGATCGAGGTACTGGCAGCACTGTTCGTGCTGTCGGTGGGCCTGCTCGGCGCCGCTGCCATGCAGGCGAAGGCGCGCGCCCTGTACAGCGACGCCGCGCAGCGATCGGAGGCACTGCTGATCGCCACCTCGCTCGCCGAACGCATGCGCGCCAATCCGGTCGCGATGTCCCTGCCCGACGCATCCAATCCCTACCTGCGCATCGATATCGACAGCAGCGCGGCGTCCGCCGCCGGCGCGCCGTGCTTCGGGGGCGCGAACTGCACGCCATCCGACCTTGCGGCGTTCGATGCACTCGAGGCGGCCCGCAACTTGCATGATGCGTTTCCACATGCCCGCCTGCTGGTCTGTCGCGATGGCTCGGCCGCTACGCCGGCGGCCTGGGAATGCGAGGGCGCGCCGGCCGCGCCCATCGTCGTCAAGATCGGTTGGCGCGGCAGGCAGGCGTACGATTTCCGGCCGTCCCTCGCGCTTGCCGTCGCTGGAGGTGGCGCATGACGATCACGCGCGCGGATGGCATGACGCTCGTCGAGCTGATGGTCGCCATGACGCTTGGCCTGCTGATCCTCGCCGCTGTCGCGCGCCTGTTCGCCTCGGCGCATGCCGGCTACGCCGCGCAAATTGGCACCGCGCAGGCCGGAGAATCAGGCCGTTTCGCGCTCGATGTCATCGGCGTCGCCTTGCGCCAGTCCGCATACGCCGACCCGCCGCCCGGCGCCGTACCGGACGACATTCCACCACACCTGTCCGGGCTGGATGCGAAGTCGCTCAGCAAGGCAGGCGATGGCATCGCGAATCCGCTCACGGCTGCGGTGAACGGCAGCGACGTGCTGGCCGTGCGATTCGCCGGCGCGGGCAAGGCGCCGCATGGCGATGGCACCATGCTCAACTGCGGCGGCTTCGGCGTCGCCGCGCAGCAGGAAGGCTGGAGCATCTTCTATGTCGCCCGCGCGACGGACGGCAGCGGCGAATTGCGCTGCAAGTACCGATCGGGCGGCGGCTGGAGCGCGGACGCGCTCGCCGAAGGCGTGGATGGTTTCCAGGTGTTGTACGGGCTCGATACCGACGAGCCGCATGATGGCGTGCCCAATCGCTACGTGAATGCCTCCGCCATCGACGCGCTGGACAACGCGCTCATCCTTGCCGGCGCAACGGAAGCCGAGCGCAGGCGCGAGCGCAATCGGCGCAGTTACTGGAAGCGCGTGGTCAGCGTTCAGGTCGCCCTTCTGCTGCGCGGCGCGCCGTCCGGTTCCGGCCGTACCCGCAGCTACGACCTGTTCGGCCCGGGGTACACAGCGGCCGCCGGCGCGGGCGATCCGGGCGTCAGGCTGGCCGAAACCGAGCTGGCGGGGAGCGGGCATTACCGCGAGCGTCACCTGGTCGCGTCCACCTTCGCCGTGCGCGGAGGCGCGCAATGAACAGGGAGCAGGGTGTGGCCCTGGCCATGACGCTGGTCCTGACAGCACTCGTGCTGATGCTCGGCATCGCCGCAGCCCGCAGCGCCGGCCACGCGCACAAGACGATGCGCTACGAGCGCGACCGGCATATCGCGTTTGCGTCGGCCGAGGCGGCGCTGGCCGATGCCGAGCGTGATCTCGACGGCTCCGGCTCGCCGGGGCGGCAATCCCTGTTCTCCACTGCGCCGCTTGGGCTGTCGGAGCGCTGCGGCGCCGGCGCCGACGACCTCGGCCTCTGCAGGTCAAAGCCCGATTCGCAGGCGCCGAACTGGCAGGCCATCGACCTTGCCGGCGACATTGCGCAGACCGTTGCCCTGGGCACCTACACCGGCGCGGAGTTCGTGCAAGGGCGGCCGCCGCGCTACCTGATCGAATTCATTCAACCGTTGGCTGCCGGCCCGACTGGCGAAAGCTTCTTTCGCGTGACGGCGATCGGTTTCGGCGAGCGCACGGACATGCAGGTGGTGTTGCAGTCCGTCTATCGCCGCGCACCCGATACGGCGCGCTCGGGGCGAATCTCATGGCGCGAGATCGGGAACTGGCGCGAGCTGCACCGCATCGCCAGCAATTGACGCCTCGGAGGCCGGGATGAAAGGATTCACCTTGATCGAGCTGATGATTGTGCTGGCGGTCCTGATGCTGCTGGCGGCGCTGGCCTATCCCAGCTATGCCGATTCGGTGCGCAAGGCCAGGCGCATGGAAGGCCAGGCGGCGCTGGTCGAAGCCATGGGAAGCCAGGAACGCTACTACACCGAGCATCGCAGCTACCGCGAATTCAGCGCGGCCGATACCGAGCTGGACGGTTTCCGCTGGTGGTCGGGCAGCACCGCACGCGGCAGTGCCTACGAGCTGGACGCCCATCCCTGCGCGGGGCGTTCGGCCGACGAGTGCATCGAGCTGCGCGCCCGGCCCGGTACCGAGCGCGTGGACGGCCGCTTTCGCGATCCGGACTGTGGCGTGCTCACGCTCGACAGCGCCGGACGGCAAAGCTCCAGCGGAACCTCCCTGAACTGCTGGCCATGATCATGCGCCACGCCGGTTTTTCCCTGGTCGAACTGACGGTCGTGCTGGCGGTGGCGCTCCTGCTGCTGGCGGCGGGCGCGCCGAGCCTGGCCGAGCTGATCCGTTCGCAGCGACTGCGCGCGTCCACCAACGAGCTGTTCGACGCCATCGCGCTCACCCGCGCGCAGGCCATGGCGCGCGGCGGCATGGTGAAGATCATGCCGGCCGACCGGGATGGCCGTGACTGGACCCAGGGCTGGATCGTGTTCGTCGACCGCGATGGCGACCGCAAACCCGGTGCCGGCGACGAATTCATCTCCGTGCACGGACCGCTGCGCGGAAACGTGGCCAGCAGCTTCAACTTCACCAGTCCTGCAGCGCCTTACTACATCGCCTACAATGGCGCCGGGCACAGCTGTAGCGATACCAACCCCGCAGCGGCGCGCCTCGGCACGCTGTCGCTGTCCGACGGCCGATTCGTGCGGCGTATTAAAATCAATATGCTGGGCCGGCCTCGCATCTGCGATCCGGCGACCGACAGCAGCTGCGACGGCCCCACCGTGCCGCCATAGCGACCACCACCGACAAAAGGAACCCGTGCAGATCCACGACGACACCGAAGGCATGGCACTGGCGCTCGAATGGGCGGCCAAGGGCATGTACACCACCAGCCCGAATCCGCGCATCGGCTGCGTGATCGTGCGCGACGGTGAGGTCATCGGCGCGGGCCACACCCAGCCTCCGGGCCAGGCGCACGCGGAAATCCAGGCCATGCGCGACGCCGAGGCGCGCGGCCACGACGTGCGCGGCGCGACCGCCTACGTGACGCTGGAACCGTGCAGCCACCACGGCCGCACGCCGCCGTGCTCCGATGCGCTGGTGCGCGCCGGGCTGGGCATGGTGGTGGCAGCGATGGTCGACCCGAACCCCCTCGTCGCCGGACGCGGCCTGGAGCAGTTGAAGGCGGCCGGGATCGCGGTCACCTCCGGCGTACTGGCCGACCAGGCCTATGAGATGAACATCGGCTTCTTCCAGCGCATGCGCAGCGGCAAACCGTGGGTGCGCCTGAAGACCGCCGCCAGCCTGGACGGCACGA
>JAEWEK010000329.1 GCA_023389425.1 Pseudomonadota bacterium
GGCGCGAACGGGTGGCCAGGCAAGCGAACAAATCCGCCGCGCGCGCCGGCTTGATGAGCTGGTAGGCGACGCCGGCCTCGCGCCGCTGCACCTGGTCGGCTGCGAGCTTGTCGGGGCTGAGCAGCAGCAGGCGCGTGGCGCGGGTGGCCGCATCGGCCTTGATGGTGGCGGCCAGCAGCAGGCCGCTGCCGTGGGTGAGTTCCATGTCGATGATGGCGGCGTCGTAGGGCGTGCCGGCGTGCGCGGCGGCGCGCAGCAGCGACAGCGCCTCGTCGCTGTCGGCGGCGACGTCGGACGCCACCTGCCACGCGGCCAGGTGTTCCTGCAATCCGATGCTGCTGTTCCGGTGTTCGTCGACGATCAAGGCGCGGTATCCTTCTAGGGTATGCTGGCGGCCGCCTGGCGCGTCGGGATCGACGCGGCGTTTGTCGAACGGTACCGTGAACCAGAACACCGAACCTTGCGCGCGGCCATTGTCGACGCCGATCGCGCCGCCCATCAGCTCCACCAGCTGCTTCGAAATCGCCAGCCCGAGGCCGGTGCCGCCGAACTTGCGCGTGGTCGAATCGTCGGCCTGCGAGAACGCCTCGAAGATGCGGCCGCGGGCGTCGCGCGCGATGCCGATGCCGGTGTCGTGCACCTCGAAGCGAAGGGTGACGGCCTGCTGGTCCTCGGCGGCCACCCGCACCCGCGCCAGGATGCTGCCATGCTCGGTGAACTTGATCGCGTTGCCGAGCAGGTTTGCCATGATCTGCCGCAGCCGGTTCGGATCGCCGCAGATCGCGACCGGGATGTCGTTGGCGATGTCGAAGTCGAGCGACAGGTTCTTCGCTTCCGACTGCGGCGTGTACACCGTGTGGATGTCCTCCAGCAGGTCCCACAGATTGAAGTTGATGTACTCGATGGTCAGCTTGCCGGCCTCGATCTTCGAGAAATCGAGGATGTCGTTGATGATGACCAGCAGGTGCTCGCCCGACCGCTTGACCAGCTTGGTGTAGTTGCGCTGGGTCTCGGTCAGTTCGGTCGAGAGCAGCATCTCGGCCATGCCCAGCACGCCGTTCATCGGCGTGCGGATCTCGTGGCTCATGGTGGCGAGGAAGGCGCTCTTGGCGCGGCTGGCGGCTTCGGCGGCGTTCTTGGCGCGCTCCAGCTGCTCGGTGCGCACGCTGACCTGGCGCTCCAGCTCCTCGCGATGGTGGGCCAGCGCGGCGCCGCGCGTCTCGATCTGGACCAGCATGTCGTTGAAGCTGTCGATCAGCGTGCCCAGTTCGTCGCTGCGCTGGTGCGAGATGCGCAGCGTGAAGTTCTGGTTGGCCGAGACCTTCTGTGCGGCCGCGATCAGCTTGGCCACCGGATCGGCGATGCTGCGCTTGAAGCGCCCGCCCAGCACCAGCGACACCGCCAGCGAGCCGCCCATCGCGGCGCCGATCACGCCCAGGCTCTTGGCGATGTCGAGCCACATCGTGGTCAGCTCGGCCTCGATCATCACGGCGCCGACCTGCGCGTCCCTGTTCATCACCGGCCGGTACAGGCGCATGCGCGGCGACCAGAAATGGCTGCCGGCGATGCTGGCCTCCTGCAAGGCCTGTTCGTCGATGCTGGCCAGGGCGTCGGCGGCGCCGGGATCGGGCTCGCGGCCGGGCGCCTGGTAGCGGGCGAAGGGCTTGCCCTGGCGGTCGTACAGCGCCGCGCCCGAGATCTCTTCCTTGGCGCGCAGGGCGGACAGGGTGCTTTGCGCGAGCGTGCGGTCGTTGTAGAGCAGGGCGTCGACACTGTTCGCGCCAACCACGCCGGCGAAGGACGACAGCTGCATGCCCTCGTCGTGGCGATGGTTGAGCATCGACGTGACGGCGAAGGCCACGAACACGAACATGAGCGCGGTCCCGGTCGAAAGCAGCGAGATGATCGTCAGTTTCTGGTTCAGGCTCGAACGCTCGAAGTTCAGCATGGCATGGCGGACCCGCAATCCCTGCATTCACCGGGCCGCGACAGCCGTGCACGACCCACCCGCGGGAGTGCAAATTCCCGCAGGGAAAAATATACGATTTGCTGTGGGGAATGGTTTTGCGGTGGCGCAAAGGTGGGGGCCATGCGCTTAAAAACGTCGTTCCGGCGTAGGCCGGGACCCATAGACCGTCCGCTACTTCGGATAGTCAGCATGGGTTCCGGCCTGCGCCGGAACGACGGTTTGACGGGTAACTATAGTAATGAATACTATAGTCAGCCTACATCAACAACAGCTCGGCCTCTTCCCCGAGCCATAGCGCGCCTCCTGGCGCTCGCGGAAGAACTCCTCGTAGCTCATCGCCGGCTCGTCCGGATGGTTTTTCTCCATGTGGGCGAGGTAGGTGTCGTATTCCGGCATGCCGACCATCAGGCGCATGCTTTGCCCGAGGTAGCGGCCGGCCTGGGCGAGCTGCCGGATCATCACTGCACCTGTGCCGACGGCGGTGCGGTGACGAACGGCGTCTCTTTCGCGGTCGGCTTGCCGGCCGAGCGCGCCGCCATCACGGTGCGGAAACCGTAGAACAGCACCGCCACCACGACGAACATGAACAGTCCGCACAGCGACGCATCGACGTAGTCGTTGAACACGATGCGCTGCATCTGGTCGAGCGACTTGGCCGGCGCCAGCACCTGGCCGGCGTCGATCGCGGCCTGGAATTTTTGGGCGTGCGATACGAAGCCGACCTTGACGTTGGCATCGAAGATCTTTTGCCAGCCGGCGGTCAGGGTGCAGATCAGCAGCCATACGGTCGGCACGATGGTCACCCACGCGTAGGCGCCACGCTTCATTTTGAACAGCACCGAAGTGGCGAGGATCAGCGCGATCCCGGCCAGCATCTGGTTGGCGATGCCGAACAGCGGCCACAGGGTATTGATGCCGCCCAGCGGATCGACCACGCCCTGGTACAGGAAGTAGCCCCAGGCCGCCACGCACAGGCCGGTGGCGAGCAGGTTGGCGGGCAGCGATTCGGTGCGCTTCAGCGAAGGCACGAAGGCGCCCAGCAGATCCTGCAGCATGAAGCGGCCTGCGCGCGTGCCCGCGTCCACCGCGGTCAGGATGAACAGCGCCTCGAACAGGATCGCGAAGTGG
>JAEWEK010000331.1 GCA_023389425.1 Pseudomonadota bacterium
TTCCGCACCCAGGTGCCGTATTACCCGTCCGGCCGCGCGGTACGGGCGGAAGTCGCGGCGCTGCTGCCGCCGGACGGGGCGCCGCGCGCGATCGACATCGGCAGCGGCTTCGGCGGCCTGGCGCTGGAACTGGCCCGGCGCCGCCCAGACGCCCGCATCGAAGGCATCGAGCTGGCGCCGCTGCCGTGGCTGGCCAGCCGCCTGCGCGCCGCCCTGGGCCGCAGCCGGGCGCGCTTCGTGCGCGGCGATTACGCGCGGCTCGATTTCGGCGACTACGACCTGGTGTACGCCTACCTGTCGCCGGCGGCGATGGAGGCCCTGTGGCGCAAGGCCAGGGCCGAGATGAAGCCGGGCAGCGTGCTGGCCAGTCACGAGTTCGCGATTCCGGGCCAGGCACCCACCGAAGTGGTGCTGCCGGCCGGCAGCGCGCGCCACTTATATATCTGGCGGTTTTGAGGGCGACGGCCCGGCTGGATTGAGCGCTGTCAAGAAGCGCTTTTAAAACCCTTTGTTGCTGCCACTTTTAGACGACATTTCGGCAGATTTACTTGCCGGAAGGGGCGTTCTCACGATATCTTAGTTCCCTACGGTAAATATTTTTTAGTTTCAATACATTTTGTCCCGGCAATGTACCGGGACGGACTAGGGAGCAGGGTTTGTTAGTCATTATCGGATACGTGGTCGTCTGCGCTGCCGTGTTCGGCGGATTCGCGATGGAAGGCGGCCACCTCGCGGCACTGTTCCAGCCACTCGAACTCGTGATGATCGGCGGCGCCGCGCTCGGCGCCTTCTTCGTCGGTAACAACAGCAAGACGGTCAAGGCCACGCTGAAGGCGCTGCCGACCGTGTTCCAGGGTTCGCGCTACACGCGCGAGCTGTACATGGAGCTGATGGCGCTGCTGTTCGACGTGCTGTCGAAGGTGCGCAAGGAAGGCCTGATGTCGATCGAGGGCGATATCGAGGCGCCGGCGGAAAGCCCGGTGTTTTCGAAGTATCCGGCGGTGCTGGCCGACCACCACGTGGTCGAGTTCATGACCGACTACCTGCGCCTGATGGTGTCCGGGAATATGGATGCGTTCCAGATCGAGAACCTGATGGACAACGAAATCGAGACCCACCACCACGAAGCGTCGGTGCCGGCCCACGCCATCGCCAAGATCGGCGACGGCCTGCCGGCCTTCGGTATCGTGGCCGCGGTGATGGGCGTGGTGCACACCATGGAATCGGTGGGCATCCCGCCGGCCGAGCTGGGCATCCTGATCGCCAAGGCGCTGGTCGGCACCTTCCTCGGCATCCTGCTGGCCTACGGCTTCATCGGCCCGCTGGCCACGCTGCTGGAGCAGAAGCTGGAAGAGTCGAGCAAGATGATCCAGTGCGTGAAGGTGACGCTGCTGGCGAGCCTGAACGGCTATGCGCCGGCGCTGGCGGTGGAATTCGGCCGCAAGGTGCTGTACTCGACCGAGCGCCCGACCTTCGCCGAGCTGGAAGAGCACATCAAGAAGGCCAAGGCCAAGTAAGGACCGGCGGTGAGCAACAAGCACATGATCCTGCGGAGGGCATATGGCCGATGAAGGCCAGCGGCCCATCGTCGTCAAGAAGATAAAGAAGGGCCACGGCGGCGGCCACGGCGGCGCATGGAAAATCGCCTATGCCGACTTCGTCACGGCGATGATGGCCTTCTTCCTGCTCATGTGGCTGCTCGGCTCGACCACCAAGGGCGACCTGCAGGGTATCGCGGAATATTTCAAGACGCCGCTGAAGGTGGCGATGTCGGGCGGTTCCGGCAGCGGCGATTCATCGTCGGTGCTGCAGGGCGGCGGCAAGGACCTGACCAAGCGCGACGGCCAGGTCAAGCGCGGCGAAGTCCCGGCCGACAAGAAGACCTACGACCTGTCGGCGGCCAAGGCCGCGCTCGAGAAAGAAGAGCAGGGCCGGCTGCAGAACCTGAAGGCGCGCATCGAGGCCACCATCGAGAGCGATCCGAACCTGAAGAAGTTCAAGAACCAGCTGCTGCTCGACATCACCAGCGAGGGGCTGCGGATCCAGATCGTCGACGAGAAGAACCGGCCGATGTTCCAGCTGGCCAAGGCGGCGCTGGAGCCGTACACGCGCGAGATCCTGCGCACCATCGGCGCCGTGCTGAACGACGTGCCGAACCGGATCGGCCTGTCCGGCCACACCGACGCCACGCCGTACATGAGCGACGCCGGCTACAGCAACTGGGAACTGTCGGCCGACCGCGCCAACGCTTCGCGCCGCGAGCTGGTCATCGGCGGCATGCATGACGAGAAGGTGATGCGGGTGGTGGGCCTGGCCTCGGCCGCGCCGCTCAACCGCAATGACCCGTTCGACCCGATCAACCGGCGCATCAGCATCATCGTATTGAACAAGAAGACCGAGGAAGCGATCCGGCGCGACGCCGGCAAGCTCGAAGTGCCGGCGCAGGACGCGAACGGCGTAGTGAACGCGGCCACCACGGCCAGCGCGGCAGCGGCGCCGGCCGCGCAGCCCGCGGTGGCCAGGTAAGGCGGCGAAGGAGGAGCCAAGATGACCCGCAAAAAAATACTGGGCTCGCACGTGAAACGCCTGATGTCGGGCGTGTCCGAGCACGGCCGCCGGCACCTGGCCGAGGTCGAGACCGACCTGGTGCAGACCGAGTTGCTGCTGCAGGAAGCGATCGACAAGCTGACCGCCAGCTTCCTCGCCATCCACGGCGCGATCGCGGCCCGCCAGCCGCTGGTCGACCGGGTGCTGGCGGGCGAAGCGCTGTCGGACGACGAGCGCCAGGCGCTGGCGCGCATGTCCGACGAGATCGGCCAGCACGTCAACCTGGCCGTCACCAGCATGCAGTTCCAGGACATGACCGGCCAGCTGATCGACCGCAGCGTCAAGCGTGTCTCCGGCCTGTCCGAATTCCTCGGTACGCTGGGGGCGCACGGCGCCGGCATCGTGCCCGACAGCGGGCACGAGGAAATCGTCGAGCGCCTCGGCAAGGTCCACATGGCGCTGGCGATCCAGTCGCTCGAGCTGAAAAGCGTGCTGCGCAAATCGGTCGAGCAGAAGCATATGGAAAGCGGCGACATCGAACTGTTTTAAACACTGGCGCAACCAATCAAAGATTTAAAAAGCAGGAGCAAACATGGCAAAAACAATTCTCGCGGTCGACGATTCCAGTTCACTGCGCCAGATGGTGGCGTTCTCGCTGAAGGCGGCGGGCTACCAGGTGGTGGAGGCGGTCGACGGCCAGGACGGTCTGGACAAGGCCAAGCAGCAGGCGGTCGACCTGGTGCTGACCGACCAGAACATGCCGCGCATGGATGGCCTCGCGCTCATCAAGATGCTGCGCGCGCTGCCGGCCTACCAGAAGGTGCCGATCCTGATGCTGACCACCGAGTCGTCCGATGAGATGAAGTCCAAGGGCCGCGCCGCCGGCGCCAACGGCTGGCTGGTCAAACCCTTCGACCCGCAGCGCCTGATCGAAGTGGTCAAGAAGGTCATCGGCTGAACACTGCCGGCCGCAATCACGGACCAGACATGACCATCGACATCAGCCAGTTTTACCAGGTCTTTTTCGACGAGGCGGAAGAACTGCTCGCCGAAATGGAGCGTTTGCTGCTGGGCGTCGACGTGGCGGCCCCGGATGCCGAAGACCTGCACGCGGTCTTTCGCACCGCGCACTCGGTCAAGGGCGGCGCCGCCACCTTCGGCCTGAACGACATGAGCGAAGTGACCCACGTGCTGGAGTCGCTGCTGGACCGCATCCGCAAGGGCGAGATGGCGCTCACCGCGCAGCACGTGGACGCCTTCCTGGCCGCCAAGGACATCCTCAAGATGCAGCTGGACGGCCACAAGCACGGCGCCGAAGTCGACCAGGAAGCGGTCGGCAACGTGCGCATGGTGCTGCACGACCTGGCCGACGGCCTGGTGCCGGGCGCGCAGCAGCAGAACCTGCCGTCCTTCCTGCACGGCGGCGACGGCGCCCAGGCCGAGCATCAGGTGGAGGGCGCGCGCCGCTTCAAGATCGAACTGCCGGAAGTGCCGCAGCGCGACGTCAATGCGCTGGTGGACGAGCTGGGCCTGCTGGGCCGGGTGTCGGTGTCGCCGATCGAGGGCGGGCGCAGCGCGATCGTGATCACCACGCGCGAGCAGCTCGAGGACATCATCGCGATCTGCTCCTTCGTGCTGGAGCCGGAAGACCTGAAGGTGTTCGAGGCGCCGCCGCTCACGCCCGAGCAGCGCCGCATCGAGCGCGCCGAACGCGCCCGCATCGAGTCCGACCAGGGCTACGGCTTCTTCGACCTCAACGACGAAGCCGAGGAAGCCGAGCCGGAGCTGTCCGACGACGAGCGCGGCTACGGCTTCTTCCAGCCGATCGAAGTGATCCGGGCCCAGGCCGGGATCAAGGCCGAGCAGCCCAAGGCGCAGCCGGCCAAGGGCCCGGAGCCGCTGGAGATTTCCGAAGTCGCGGCCGAGAAGAAGGCCGCCAGGAACGGCGACAAGTCGGCCCACGCACATGCCGAATCGTCCTCGATCCGGGTCTCGGTGGAGAAGGTCGACCAGCTGATCAACCTGGTGGGCGAGCTGGTCATCACCCAGGCCATGATCGAGCAGCGCACCAGCGACATGGATCCGATCTTGCAGGAGCGCCTGCTGGCCTCGGTCGGCCAGCTGACCCGCAACACGCGCGACCTGCAGGAAGCGGTGATGTCGATCCGGATGATGCCGATGGACTTCGTGTTCTCGCGCTTCCCGCGCATGGTGCGCGACCTCGCCAGCAAGCTTGGCAAGAAGGTCGACTTCATCACCCACGGTTCGGCGACCGAGCTGGACAAGGGCCTGATCGAGCGCATCGTCGACCCGCTGACCCACCTGGTCAGGAACAGCATCGACCACGGCATCGAGATGCCGGCGGCGCGCCGCGCGGCCGGCAAGACCGAGTCCGGGCGCCTGTTCCTGTCGGCCGGCCAGCAGGGCGGCAATATCGTGATCGAGGTGGCCGACGACGGCGGCGGCCTGAATCGCGAACGGATCCTGGCCAAGGCCCGCGAGAACGGCCTGGACGCGCCGGAAGGCATGAGCGACGCCGACGTCTGGCAGCTGATCTTCGCGCCGGGCTTTTCGACCGCCGAAACGGTCACCGACGTGTCCGGCCGCGGGGTCGGCATGGACGTCGTCAAGCGCAATATCACGGCGATGGGCGGGGTGGTCGACATCCGCTCGGCCAAGGGCTTCGGCACCACCATCTCGATTTCGCTGCCGCTGACGCTGGCGATCCTGGACGGCATGTCGATCCGCTGCGGCGCCGAGATCTACATCCTGCCGCTCGGCTTCGTGGTCGAGTCGCTGCAGCCGGCGCGCGAGGACATCAAGGACATCGCCGGCCAGGGCCGGGTGCTGAAGGTGCGCGGCGAGTTCCTGCCGCTGATCCCGCTGCACCAGATGTTCGGCATCGAGCCGCGCTACACCGACCCGTCGGAGGCGATCGTCGTGATCCTCGAGACCGAGGGCCGCAAGGCGGCGCTGTTCATCGACGAACTGGTGGGCCAGCAGCAGGTCGTGGTCAAGAACCTGGAATCGAATTACCGCAAGGTGGCCGGGATCTCCGGCGCCACCATCCTTGGCGATGGCGGCGTGGCGCTGATCCTGGACGTCGCGGCGCTGCTGCGTTCATCGCGCCAGCTGGCCGACGACACCGTTGTTTCATAAATCGCTGTTTCCCAACGAAGGAAAAAACCCATGTCCACAGTCACCAACACCAACGCAGCCGAAGCGCGCGACGGCGCCGGCAGCGAGTTCCTCGCCTTCACCCTCGGCTCCGAGGAGTATGGCATCGACATCCTCAAGGTGCAGGAGATCCGCGGCTACGAGGCGGTGACCCGCATCGCCAACGCGCCCGAATTCATCAAGGGTGTGATCAACCTGCGCGGCATCATCATCCCGGTGGTGGACATGCGCATCAAGTTCAAGCTGGGCACCCCGGTGTACGACCAGTTCACCGTCGTGATCATCCTGAACATCGGCGGGCGCATCATGGGCATGGTGGTGGACAGCGTGTCGGACGTGACCACCCTGTCGCCGGACCAGATCAAGCCGGCGCCGGAGATGGGCACCGCCTTCAACACCGACTACCTGACCGGCCTCGGCACGGTCGACGAGCGCATGCTGATCCTGATCGACATCGACAAGCTGATGTCATCGGGCGAGATGGGCCTGATCGACAAACTGGCAGCGTAAGGCAAGGCAGGCACTGAATGCCCTGGCCGGCCAGCCAGGGCCGCCGGGGCAGCAGTATCCCCCGCACGAAAGAGAAGGCAGGCAGAGTGCCGCACACCCCAGACACCAGCAAGGAATTCGAGTTCACGCGCCGAGATTTCGAACGCGTGCGGGCGCTGATTTACCGGCGCGCCGGGATCTCGCTGGCCGACAGCAAGCAGGAGATGGTTTACAGCCGCCTGGCGCGGCGCCTGCGCGCCACCGGCATCGCCGTGTTCGCGAACTATCTCGACGAGCTGGAAGCGGGCCGCATGGACCACGAGTGGGAGTCGTTCACCAACGCGCTCACCACCAATCTGACGTCCTTCTTCCGCGAGGCTCACCACTTCCCGCTGCTGGCCGAGCACGCGCTGGCCAGCCGGGCGCGCCACGGCGCGCAGCTGAACATCTGGTGCGCGGCCAGTTCCACCGGCGAGGAGCCGTATTCGATCGCGATGACGATGTGCGAGGCCTTCGGCACCCTGCATCCGCCGGTGTCCATCGTGGCCACCGACATCGACACCAATGTGCTGGCCACCGCCGGCGACGGCATCTACGGCATGGAGCGGGTCGACAAGCTGGCGCCGGAACGCCTGCGCAAGTTCTTCCTGCGCGGGAAGGGCGCCCAGGCCGGCATGGCGCGGGTGCGCCCCGAACTGCGCAACCTGGTCACCTTCCGGCAGCTGAATCTGCAGGACGCGGACTGGCAGCTGAAGGGCGCCTTCGACGCCATCTTCTGCCGCAATGTGATGATTTACTTCGACAAGGAGACCCAGCGCAAGATACTGTCGCGCTTCGTGCCCTTGATGAAGCCGGACGGCCTGCTGTTCGCGGGCCACTCCGAAAACTTTCTGTACGTGTCCGATGCGCTGCGCCTGCGCGGCAAGACGGTGTACGAGCTGAACCATGCTTAAGGCACGCCTGGACCGACGCCCGACATGAACGCCCATTTCGCCACCAACGTCTACTACGACCGCACCTTCGACTGCGACGCCGCCAAGATCCTGCCGGGCGAGTACTACTACACGCCCAGGAACATGCTGATCGTGACCGTGCTCGGCTCCTGCGTGGCGGCCTGCATCCGCGACCGCGTGACGGGACTGGGCGGCATGAACCACTTCATGCTGCCCGACGGCGGCGACAGCGGCCCGGTGTCGGCCTCGATGCGCTACGGGACCTACGCGATGGAGGTCCTGATCAACGACCTGCTCAAGGCCGGCGCGCGGCGCGAGAGCCTGGAAGCGAAGGTATTCGGCGGCGGCGCGGTGCTGCGCGGCTTCACCGCGATGAACGTGGGCGAGCGCAACGCCGCCTTCGTCACCAGCTTCCTCAAGACCGAACGCATCCCGATCCTGGCCGAAGACCTGAACGACATCTACCCGCGCAAGGTCTACTTCTTCCCGCACAGCGGCAAGGTGCTGGTCAAGAAGCTGATGCAAACCCATAACGATACGCTGGCGCGGCGCGAGCTCGATTACGCCAGCCGCCTCAAGGTCGAGCCGGTCGCCGGCGACATCGACCTGTTCTGACAAAGGGCCCAAGAATGACAATCAAGGTGTTGATCGTCGACGACTCCGCGCTGATTCGCAGCGTGATGAGCGAGATCGTCAACTCGCAGCCGGACATGCAGGTGGTGGGCGTGGCGCCCGACCCGCTGGTGGCGCGCGACCTGATCAAGCGCACCAACCCCGACGTGCTGACGCTGGACGTCGAGATGCCCAAGATGGACGGCCTCGACTTCCTGGAAAAGCTGATGCGGCTGCGCCCGATGCCGGTGCTGATGGTGTCCTCGCTGACCGAGCGCGGCTCCGAGATCACGATGCGCGCGCTGGAACTGGGCGCGGTCGATTTCGTCACCAAGCCGAAGATCTCGATCCAGAGCGGCATGCGCGAGTACACCGACATGATCTGCGAGAAGATCCGGGCCGCCGCGCGCGCCCGCATCCGCCCGCGCAGCGTGCACGCCGGCCAGCCGGCGCCGGTGCTGCCGGCCCTGCGCAGCCCGCTGACCTCGTCGGAGAAGCTGATCATCATCGGCGCCTCCACCGGCGGCACCGAGGCGATCCGCGAGTTCCTGATGCAGATGCCGTCCGACTGCCCGGGCATCCTGATCACCCAGCACATGCCGGAGGGCTTCACCAGCTCCTTCGCCAAGCGCCTCGATTCGCTGTGCAAGATCAGCGTGACCGAGGCCGCCGGCAACGAGCGCGTGCTGCCCGGCCACGCCTACATCGCGCCCGGCCATTCGCACCTGATGCTGGTGCGCTCCGGCGCCAACTACATGACCCGCATCGAGCAGAGCGCGCCGGTGAACCGCCACCGGCCTTCGGTCGACGTGCTGTTCCGCTCGGCGGCGCAGGCGGCCGGCAAGAACGCGGTCGGCGTGATCCTGACCGGCATGGGCCGCGACGGCGCCGCCGGCATGCTCGAGATGAAGGAAGCGGGCGCCTTCAACTTCGCCCAGGACGAGGCCTCGTGCGTGGTGTTCGGCATGCCGCGCGAAGCGATCGCGGTCGGCGCCACCCACGAAATCGGATCCCTGTCGGCGCTGCCGGGCATGGTGCTCGGCCATCTCGCCGCGCACGGCGGAAGGGCGTTGCGTGTTTGATCCGCGTGCTGTCGTTTCACGCTGTTTTATGGCCTGTGGGCAACAAAAAATGCTATCCTTTAGCCTTCGCTGGGCCGAAGTCCCCAACCAACCCGAGTAAGAGAATCAACGGAGTTTTACATGGCTGATCCCAAATTGCGTTTCCTGGTCGTTGACGATTTTTCGACGATGCGCCGCATCGTCAAGAATCTGCTCAAGGAGCTGGGATATGCCAATGTCGACGAGGCCGAAGACGGCGTCCAGGCGCTGGCCAAGCTGCGCAGCGAGCCGTTCGACTTTGTCGTATCGGACTGGAACATGCCGAACATGGACGGCCTGACCATGCTGCAGAACATCCGCGCCGATCCCACCCTGGCCAAGCTGCCGGTGCTGATGGTGACCGCGGAAGCGAAGAAGGAAAACATCATCGCGGCCGCCCAGGCCGGCGCCAACGGTTACGTGGTCAAGCCGTTCACCGCGGCGACGCTGGACGAAAAGCTGAACAAGATTTTCGAGAAGCTCGAAAAGGCGGCGTAAATGAGCGAGCAGACTGGCGCCACGGCTTCGCATGACGAGGTCCTGGGCCGCATCGGCCAGCTGACCCGCTCGCTGCACGACAGCCTGCGCGCGCTCGGCCTGGACAAGCTGATCGAGCGCGCGGCCTGCGACATCCCGGACGCGCGCGACCGCCTCGACTACGTGGCGCGGCTGTCCGAGCAGGCGGCCCAGCGCGTGCTGAACGCGACCGACGCCGCCAACCCGATGCAGGACGCGATCGACGCGCGCAGCGGCGACATCGCGGCGCGCTGGCAGGCCTTGCTCGACGGCGGCCAGCAAGGGGACTGGCGCGCGCTGGCCGCGGCCAGCATCGAGCAGCTGCAGGCCAACCAGCGCGACGCCGCCGCCACCCGATCGCACCTGATGGACATCATGATGGCGCAGGACTTCCAGGACCTGACCGGCCAGGTCATCAGCCGGGTCACGGCGCTGGCGCAGAACCTGGAGACGCAGCTGGTCGAGCTGCTGGTCGATTTCGCGCCGGCCGAGATCAAGCGCGAGTACGACAACGGGCTGGTGAACGGTCCGCAGATCAACCCGGAAGCCCACGCCGACGTGGTGGCCAACCAGAGCCAGGTCGACGACCTGCTGGACAGCCTGGGCTTCTGAACCCGCCAGAGGCGGCACCCACAATCCAACACGATGCACCAGACTAATTTCATCGTCCGCGAACCCCTGCTCGATCCGAAGCAGCGCGTGATCGGCTACGAGCTGTCGTGGCAACGCTACGGCCAATGGGTCGAAAACGAGGGACTCGAAGCGCTGGTCGGCTTTGTCGCCGAACAGCTGGTCAGCGAAGACGGCGAGTGGCTCCTGCGCGACAAGATCCTGTTTCTCGACGCGATACCGGCCATGCTGTCGCTCGACGCGCTGCACGAGCTGCCGGCGGCGCGCACGGTCCTGACCATCCAGGCCCAGGAACTGAACAGCCGCGACACGGTGGCCGCGATGCAGGGACTGCGCGCCGGCGGCGTCGGCATTTCGGTGCGCGGCGCCGACGCCGGGCTGCTGGCCAAGAACCTGTCGCGCGTGGCGTCCTACGCCGAAGTGCGCTTCACCGGCGCCGACGTCGGCTCGCAGGCGCGCGCCTACGCGGCGGCCAAGGGTTCGGCGGTGCGGATGGTGGGGCGCCCGGTCACCACCTGGCAGGATTTCGACGCCTGCGCCGCGCTCGGGCTGGACGCCTTCGTGGGCAAGCTGCACCTGACGCCGCGCCCGGGCGTCGACGTCAAGGGCATGAACCCGGCCCAGACCATCATCCTGCAGCTGATGAAGATGGTGCAGTCGAACGACGACATTCCGAAGCTGGAGGCGGTGCTCAAGCGCGATCCGGCGCTGATCTACAAGCTGCTCCGCTTCATCAACTCGGCCGGCTTCGGCGCGGGGCGCGAGGTGCAGTCGCTGCGCCAGGCGATCACGCTGATGGGCTACGCGCCGCTGTACCGCTGGCTGACGCTGCTGCTGGCGACGGCCAGCACCAGCGGCTACTCGCCGGTGCTGATGGAAACCGCGGTGGTGCGGGCGCGCCTGTGCGAGCTGCTGGGCCAGAAGTTCCTGGCGCGCGGCGAGGGCGAGAACCTGTTCGTGGCGGGGATGTTCTCGCTGCTGGACCGCCTGCTCGGGCTGCCGATGAAGGAAGTGCTGGACACGGTCGGCCTGCCGGACGAGGTGGTGAAGGCGCTGCTGACGCGCGAGGGCATGTACGGTCCTTACCTGGCGCTGGCCGAGGCCTGCGAGCTCAATTCGAACCTGGTGGCGTCGCTGGCGGAATCGCTGGGAATCCCGCCGGAGGACGTGAACAAGGCGCACCTGTCGGCGCTGGCGTGGGCGCAAACCGTCACTACCGGCTGATCGCGGCCACCTTTTAAGAGAGAACGTCGTTCCCGCGGAGGCGGGAACCCCATTTTTGTGCGCAGCCGGTACGATTGATGTAGCTGGTGCGTCGGCGAAATGGGGTTCCCGCTTTCGCGGGAACGACGATTTTTTTTTGCTGCAGTGGCTGGCGTCAGATCTCGAGGTTGTCGATCAGGCGCGTGTTGCCCAGCTTGGCCGCCGCCAGCACCACCAGCGGCGTTCCCTGCGCCAGGTCCCCGGCCGACGGCGGCTGCAAATCGATGCGCTTGCGGATCGAAACGTAATCCGGCTTCCATCCGCGCTTGGCCAGCTCGTCCATCGCACGCGCCTGCAGCTGCGTCACGTCCAAGTGCCCCGCGCGCATCTCGTCCGCGACGAAGTTCAGCGTCTTGTACAGCACCGGCGCCTCGGCCCGTTCCGCTTCCGACAGGTAGCCGTTACGCGAGGACAGTGCCAGGCCGTCGTCGGCGCGGAAGGTTTCGGCGCCGATGATCTCGGTCGGCAGCGCCAGCTGGCGCGCCATGTTCCGCACGATCATCAGCTGCTGGTAGTCCTTCTTGCCGAACACCGCCACCCGCGGCTGCACGCACGAGAACAGCTTCAGCACCACGGTGGTCACGCCGGTGAAGAAGCCGGGCCGGAACTCGCCTTCCAGCGTGTTGCCCAGGCCGTCCGGCGGCAGCACGCGGTATTCCTGCGGCTCCGGGTACATATCCTTCTCGGTCGGCGCGAACAGCACGTACACGCCTTCCTTTTCCAGCTTCTCGACGTCGGCCTGGAAGGTGCGCGGGTATTTTTCGAAGTCCTCGTTCGGCCCGAACTGCAGGCGGTTCACGAAGATCGATGCGACGACAGGGTCGCCGTGCTTGCGCGCCAGGCGCATCAGCGAGAGGTGGCCTTCGTGCAGGTTGCCCATGGTCGGTACGAAGGCGGTGCGCAGCTGGCCGCGCAGTTGGTCGCGCAGCTCCTCAATGGTGGAAATGATTTTCATGGTTTTACGGTGAGACGGTGAACGCGGCGCCGCTTACGCGGGCGAGTAGGCGAGCCGCACGTAGATCGGCGCGAACGGTTCGGCCTGGGTGATCTCGATCAGGGTTTCCTTGGCCAGTTCGAGCATGGCCACGAAGTGCACCACGACCACGGGCACGCTGGCCTGGCCGTTGAACAGCTCCGTGAATTCGATGAAGCGCGACGATTGCAGCGTGCGCAGGATGGCCGACATGTGCTCGCGCACCGACAGTTCCTGGCGGCTGATCTTGTGGTGCTGGGTGAGCCTGGCGCGGCGCATGACGTCCATCCAGGCGCGCTGCAGGTCCCAGGGATCGACGTCCGGGAAGGCCGGGCCGGCGCCCTGTTCGATGTGCAGCGTGGGACGCCAGAAGTCGCGCCCGTCCTGCGGCACCGTGCCCAGTTCATGCGCGGCCAGCTTGATCTGCTCGTAGTCCAGCAGGCGCCGCACCAGTTCGGCGCGCGGATCGCCCACGTCCTCGATCAAATCGTCGTGGCGCTTGGGCAGCAGCATGCGCGACTTGATCTCGATGAGCATGGCGGCCATCAACAGGTATTCCGCGGCCAGCTCGAGGTTGCTGCGCCGGATCTGCTCGACGTACTCCAGGTATTGCAGGGTCACCTGCGCCATCGGGATGTCGAGGATGTTGAAGTTCTGCTTGCGGATCAGGTACAGCAGCAGGTCGAGCGGACCTTCGAAGGCGTCGAGGAAGACTTCGAGCGCGTCGGGCGGGATGTAGAGGTCGTTGGGGAGCTGCAGCACCGGCTCGCCGTACAGGCGCGCGATGGCCGCGTCGGCATGAAAGGCGGAGGCGTCAGTCGCATCGGGTGCGCCTGCTTCCAGCTCGGGGGCGGCCACGGCTTCCACCACGGCCTGCTCGGGCAGCATGCTCGCTCCGGTCGATCAGACCTTGGTCTGGTAGGGGTAGGCTTGCTGGCGCAGGCGCGACTCGTCGACGCGGCGCTGCTCGTCCAGCGAGGTCGGGGCCTTGTCCCACAGCAGGGCGCGGCCGGCTTGCTGGCGCTCGTCCATGCCGGGGGTCTTGTCCTTGAGCTCCTTGATGAACTTGGTGTGCTCGGATTCGTACATGCTGTGCTTGTTGAACAGGTTCAGGCTCATGATCGTTTAAAAGGCAAAGTCAAAATGGGATCCCCGCCTGCGCGGGGACGACGTTCACGCTTTAGCGAACGTTTTTGTGGAGTTCGTTCAGCTGGCGGGCGATGATGTCGTGGTTCAGCCAGAGCACCGGGGCGATCTTTTCGGACGCGCCGTGGAACATCAGCGGCCCGGCGCCTTCCAGCACCAGGGCCGACAGGTGGTCGGTGATCAGCGCCTTTTTATCCGCGTGCAGGGCGGTGATGGCTTCCGAGGTGCCGATCATGACATCGGCCAGCTCCGGCGTGTTATCCATCGGCCAGGCCGGGAAGTTGCGGAAGTGGGCGCTGGTCGCGGTCTGGTTGTACTGTTCGATGGTGTCCAGCAGCGATTGCAGCGAGGTGCCTTCGCCCAGCAGGCTTTGGCAGATGTCCCACTGCTGCTGGGCCCAGGCGCCGCCGCCTTCCTTTTTCAGCGCGGTCAGCAGCGGGAACAGCGACAGCTCGACGCCGACGAAAATGTCGGACGAGTTGGTGCGGATCTCCGGGCAGTTGAACACGGTGGCGTTGACGCCCTGTGCCCACGCGGCCTGCGCGATCGATTCCAGGCGCATCTTGGCGTAGCCCTGGGTGTAGTTGGTGTAGGTCTGCCAGGTGTACTGGCCGCCGATCAGGATCTCGGTGCCGTGGTAGCCGTAGGCGGTGTAGCGCACTTCGCCGCCGGCCGCTTTCACGCGCTCGCGGATCCCGCTCGAGGCGTCGATCAGGTGCTTGAGCGTGTTGGCGGTGACTTCGTCGAAGTTCATCAGGATCAGCTTGCCCAGGTCGCTGTCGAGCAGTGCGCGCGAGGACATGAAGCGCTCGCCGCGGCCCTTGTAGATGCGGTTGGCGATGGCCAGGAAGGCCTTGATCTTGGGGATGCCGCCGGCCATGGTGTGGGCGAAGAAGACGTTGGCGCCTTGCGGGATCAGCTTGTCGATCTCGGCCATCGCCTGCTTGGCGGACTCGGTGAAGCGGCGCACGCCGGTTTGGTGGCAGCGCTCGATGCGTTCCCAGTCCAGCTTGTCTTCCTGCCAGGACTTCAGGGTGATCCCGGACAGCATTTCGGTCGGGTTCTGCTCGCCTTCCGGCGCATCCATGTCGAAGCCGGCCATGAGCGGGATGTTGATGATGCGGCCGCCGAGTTTGGCTTCGGCTTCGGCAGGTTCCTCGGCGGTGAGCGCGCGCAGGGTGCCGTTCTCGTCGCGGCGGCCGACGGTGATGCCGATGATCGTCATGCCGGTCTTGCGCGCCTCGTCGATGAGGCCGTTCACATAGCCGCGGCCGAACAGTTCGCCGAACAGGACGAACACGTCGCCTTTGCGGAAAACGTTCGCGTGCGGGATATGGCGCAGGGAGGTCAATTCGGTCATTTTTGTTTTGCTACCAATCAGAAAGGTTGGAAGGGGCGCCCGGGCGCGAGTTTCTTCATAAACATGCCATTATAGCGCCGCGCTTGCAAGCGGCGTTGATTTGGCGGGGGATCGCACAGGGCGAAAGTGTGCTTGCACCGCTAGCGCTGAACCGTCGTCCCCGCGAAGGCGGGGACCCATGCCGAGTATGCTGGCCTGCGGCGCGAACTTTCGACTGCTCACATGGTCTATGGGGCTCCGCCTGCGCGGGGACGACGTGCTTATTGCAGTGGTTCCGTTCAGCGGATCCGCATCCCTGGCTTCGCGCCTTCGATCGGCTCCAGTACGTACAGCCCCGGATCGGCCTTCTCGTCGGCCGCCGATGCGCACAGCACCATGCCTTCCGACACGCCGAACTTCATCTTGCGCGGCGCGAGATTGGCCACCATGACGGTCAGCTTGCCGATCAGGTCTTCCGGCTGGTACGCCGACTTGATGCCCGAGAACACGTTGCGGGTGCGGCCTTCGCCCACGTCCAGCGTCAGGCGCAGCAGCTTGCCCGCGCCTTCGACGTGCTCGCAGTTGACGATCCTGGCAACGCGCAGGTCGACCTTGGAGAAATCGTCGATCGAGATCTCCGGCGCGATCGGCTCGATGCCGCTGGTTTCAGCTGCGGCCGCCGCGGGCGCCGCATCCGCCGGCGCGGCCGGCTTGTCGAACAGGTTCTCGATCATCTTCGGGTCAACTCGCTGCATCAGGTGCTTGTAGCTGCCGATGGTCCGGCCCAGCATGGTTTCGTACACGGCGCTGCCCTTGGTGTCGTTCCAGGTCAGCTTGGCGTCGCCGAGGAATTCGGCCACGCGGCCCGCAACGCTCGGCAGCACCGGCCCCAGCATGATGGTCAGCTGGCGGAACAGGATCAGCGCCGTGGTGCAGACTTCGTGCAGTTCGGCGGGCATCGAAGGGTCCTTGGCCAGCACCCACGGCTTGTACTCGTCGACGTACTGGTTGGTGACGTCGGCGATCTCCATCACTTCGCGCAGGGCCTTGCCGAACTCGCGTGCCTCGAACTGGGCGGCGATATTGGCCTGGCGCTCGGCGCCGTCCACGGTCAGCGCGCGCGCGATCCACTGCTTGGCGTTATCCGACAGCGACGATGCCAGCTTGCCGTCGAAGCGCTTGGCGATGAAGCCGGCGCAGCGGCTGGCGATGTTGACGTATTTTCCGATCAGGTCGGAGTTGACGCGGGCGACGAAGTCCTCGCCGTTGAAGTCCAGGTCCTCGACCTTGGAGTTCAGCTTGAACGCGAGGTAGTAGCGCAGCCACTCCGGATTCATGTCCAGTTCCAGGTAGCGCAGCGGCGAAATGCCGGTGCCGCGCGACTTGGACATCTTTTCGTTGTTGACGGTCAGGTGGCCGTGCACCGCCACCTTCAGCTTCTCGATGATCGGGTGGTTGGAGAACTTCAGCATCGCCGGCCAGAACAGCAGGTGGAAGGACACGATGTCCTTGCCGATGAAGTGCACCTGCTCGGCCGCCGGGTCCTTCAGGAAGGCTTCGTAATCGCCGCCGTTCTTGCTGAAGTAGTTCTTCAGGCTGGCCAGGTAGCCGACCGGCGCGTCCAGCCAGACGTAGAAGAACTTGCCCGGCGCGTCAGGGATCGGGATGCCGAAATAGGGCGCGTCGCGCGAGATGTCCCAGTCGGCCAGCTTTTCGCCGTGCTCGCCCAGCCACTCGGAGACCTTGTTGACCATTTCCGGCTGCAGGCGGCCCGGCGTGTTCAGCCACTCCTTCAGGAAGTGGAAGCAGCGCGGGTCGGACAGCTTGAAGAAGTACTGTTCCGACGGCTTCAGCACCGGGGTCGCGTTGGTGAACACCGAGTACGGGTTGAGCAGCTCGGTCGGCTCGTAGGCGGCGCCGCAGACTTCGCAGTTGTCGCCGTACTGGTCCTTGGCGTGGCACTTCGGGCACTCGCCCTTGATATTGCGGTCGGCCAGGAACATGCCCTTGACCGGGTCGAAGAAGCGGTCGACCGTACGGGTCTCGATCAGGCCGTTGTCGCGCAGCTTGCGGTAGATGGACTGCGACAGCTCGACGTTTTCCGGCGAGTCGGTCGAATACCAGTTGTCGAAGGCGATGTGGAAGCCGTCCAGGTACTGCGCGCGGCCGGCCGCGATCTTGGCCACGAATTCCTGCGGCGTGATGCCTTCCTTTTCGGCCGCGATCATGATCGGCGTGCCGTGCGTATCGTCGGCGCCCACGAAATGCACCTCGCAGCCCTGCATTCGCATGAACCGCACCCAGATGTCAGCCTGGATGTACTCCATCACGTGGCCGATGTGGAACGGGCCGTTGGCGTAGGGCAGGGCGGTGGTGACGAACAGCTTGCGAGTCATGGTCAAGACGCTTGTTTGGTTGGGGGAAACGGGCATTTTACCAGTGGATGGCCCTTTTCGCGCAGGGGGCATCGGCCGATTTTGCCATTCGGTCAAGTGTGAGGCGGCCGAATTGCGCTACACTTCGCGACAATATCATCCGGAGAAATTCATGAGCATCACTGTTGAAGACGTCAAGGCTGCGCTGTCGTCGGTCGTCGACCCGAACACGGGCAAGGACTTCGTCTCGTCCAAGGAAGTCAAGAACATCAAGATCGACGGCGGCACGGTCTCGCTCGACATCGAGCTGGGCTATCCGGCCAAGAGCCAGCATCCGGCGATCCGCACCCTGGTCAGCGAGGCGCTCTCCAGGCTGCCGGGCGTCTCGGACGTCAGCGTCAAGGTGTCGAGCAATATCCTGTCGCACACCGTGCAGCGCGGGCTGAAGGTGATGCCGAACGTGAAAAACATTATCGCCGTCGCTTCGGGCAAGGGCGGCGTGGGCAAATCGACAACGGCCGTGAACCTGGCGCTGGCATTGGCCGCGGAAGGCGCCACCGTCGGCATTCTCGATGCCGATATTTACGGTCCTTCGCAGCCGATGATGCTGGGGATTGCCGGCCGCCCGGAAACCACCGATGGCAAGACCATGGAGCCGCTGGAGAACCACGGCGTGCAGGCGACCTCGATCGGCTTCCTGATCGATCCGGACGAGCCGATGGTGTGGCGCGGCCCCATGGTCACCCAGGCGCTGCAGCAGTTGCTGGACCAGACCAACTGGAAAAACCTCGACTACCTCGTGGTCGACATGCCGCCGGGAACGGGCGACATCCAGCTGACCCTGTCGCAGAAGGTGCCGGTCACCGGCGCCGTCATCGTCACCACCCCGCAGGACATCGCCTTGCTGGACGCGCGCAAGGGCCTGAAGATGTTCGAGAAGGTCGGCATCCCGATCCTCGGCGTGGTCGAGAACATGAGCACCCACATCTGCTCCAACTGCGGCCACAACGAAGCCATCTTCGGCGAAGGCGGCGGCGAGAAGATGACCAAGGACTTCGGCGTGGACTTCCTCGGCAAGCTGCCGCTCACCATGTCGATCCGCGAGCAGACCGATTCCGGCCGCCCGACCGTGGTGGCCGATCCGGAAGGCCCGGTGGCCACCATCTACAAAGAGATCGCGCGCAAGGTGGCGATCAAGGTGGCGGAGAAGGCCAAGGACATGAGCAGCAAGTTCCCCACCATCGTCGTCAAGAACGACTGAGCGGCGGTGCAGATCCAGGCGATACGCGAGCGCCTCCAGAGCCTGGGGGCGCGGCCGGAACACGCCCGGCGCGTGCTGCGCGACTGGATCCAGTGCGCGCCGCACGACCGCGGGCGGCGCCGGCCGGACGACTATCTTCCCAAGGCGGTACGCGAGGCGCTGCCGGCGCTCGACGCCGAACTCGATGGGCTGGCGCGCGTGCTGTCCGAGCATCCCGGCGCGGACGGCTCGGCGCGGCTGCTGGTCGGCCTCGGTGACGGGCAGACGGTGGAAAGCGTCCTACTGCCGCGCGATGGCGTGTGCGTGTCCTCGCAGGTCGGCTGCGCGGTGGGCTGCCGCTTCTGCATGACCGGCCAGAGCGGGCTGCTGCGGCAGGTGAGCAGCGGCGAGATCGTCGCCCAGGTGGTGCTGGCGCGGCGCCGGCGGCCGGTGAAGAAGGTCGTCTTCATGGGCATGGGCGAGCCTGCCCACAATCTCGACAACGTGATGGAAGCGATCGAACTGCTCGGTGTCGAGGCGGGCATCTCGCACAAGAATCTCGTGTTCTCGACGGTGGGCGATCCGCGCGTGTTCGAGCGCCTGCCTGCCGGGCGGGTGAAGCCGGCGCTGGCGCTGTCGCTGCACACCACCAAGCCGGAGCTGCGCGCCGAACTCCTGCCGCGCGCGCCGCGCATCGATCCGCGCGACCTGGTGGAAGAGGGCGAGCGTTACGCGCGGCTGAGCTGCTATCCGATCCAGTACCAATGGACGCTGCTGGAAGGCGTCAACGACGGGCAGGACGAGATGGACGCGGTGGTCGAACTCCTGCGCGGGAAATACGCGGTGCTGAACATCATCCCCTACAACGCCAACGATGGCCTGCCGTTCACGCGGCCGTCGTGGGAAAAGGCACGTGCGCTGGCGGCTGATTTGCACCAACGCGGCGTGCTCACCAAGCTGCGCGATTCGGCGGGCCAGGATGTCGATGGCGGCTGCGGCCAGCTGCGTGCGCGGGCGCTGGACGGCGCCGCGAAGCCGATACGCTTGTTGCGCCGGGCCTGACCACACTCGGCCAGCCCGGCAGGCGCGTCAATCCAGGCTGATGCGCAGCACCGTCCCACCGGACATGAACGGCCCCGAGGGCATCGGCCCCGGCACGATGCCGTTATTGGTCACATACGCCGCATTGTCGTCTCCGATGACGACCGAACCCGGATAGAACAACTGGTCGTAGATCACCGTCCTGCTGCCATCCGCATTCACGCGCAGCAGCCGTCCCGGCGTCGCCAGTGGCGGCGAGCCGAACGATGCCCCGTGCCCGATTTCGAGCACGTACAGCCGATGCCAGGCATCGAACGCAATCGAGATGATGTTGGTGAAGCCGCTTGCGTAGGTCTCCTTCATGCTCCCATCGGGCTGGAGCCGGTAGACGTTCGCGCCGCCGACGGGAAAGGGGAATCCGGTCAGCTCGCCGACGTACAGCCAGCCATCCTTGCCGTCGATGACCGTGGTCGGCACGGATTGCATCGGCATCATCGCGCCCGGTGGCAGATGCAGCTGGGGCGGTGCGAGCACCATGCGCGAGGGGAAGGTGGCCAGGGTGGAGATCTTGTTGCTGTTGGTGACGCTGAACAGCGCATTGGCGCCGGCGTCGGCCACGACGGTCTGGTTGGGCATGGAGGACACGCCGTAGGGATCGCTGTCCCTGCCGCCCGGAACCGGATTGTTGAGGTACTCGAAGGTGGCGATATCGGCACCAGTCTTCCAGTTGCCCTCCATATTCACCTGGATGACCGTGCCCAGCATATTGGCCTTGGGACCGACCGCATTGCGCCCGGCCACTTCGGCGCCCAGCCCGAAGACCACCTTCGCATTGCCACCGCCGAGGAAGGAGATGTTTTGCGGCCCGAGCGAGCCGAAGCCTCCTGGCGCGGCCATCGATGGCAGGCCGGTGATGATGCGTTTCGGCGGCGCGATGCCTTTGGTGTCGATCAGCGTCACCGCGCCGGTTTCGCCGTAACAGGAGGTCCTGCTGTCGGCGAGCACCAGACAGCCGCCGTTGCCGCCGCTGCCGGCTTCGGTGACGTACAAATTGCCATTCGGCGCGAACGCCAGCCCCCTTGGGTTGTTCAAGCCCGTGGCGATGACGTCGACCTGTGGCGCCGCCTGTAATGCGGATGCCGCCATCAGCGCTGCGAGCGCAAAAGGAATACGTGACATGAAATACCCCTTGTGATTGATGTGAGTGATCTCCATGCCGACGGTTCGACCATCGGCACGGTCTTCATTTTTGATGCGAGGAAATACTGTTTCGCTTAATTTGCGGTGTAAGCGAACGGATCAGAATACGCTCGTATTGACAAAAAACTGATGGATGAACGTGCAGTGCAACTTTAAAAATTTCTTAGTTGATGGACTTCAATTCATGCCGGGGAAACGCGCTGTGGTAAGGTCACGCATTCTCAAGCGCGCGGAAAGGAAGCGGGAATGGCCAGGCTCGTATTCGGAATGAACCAGTCGCTCGACGGCAATACCGACCACACGGCATTCGCTCCGGGTCCGGAACTCTTCCGTCACTTCATCAAGGAGGCGCAGGGCCAGGCGGGCAGCATCTACGGCCGCAGGATGTACGAAGTCATGCGCTACTGGGACGATGAGCAGCCGGAGTGGGACGACGGCGAGCGCGCCTTCGCCGAGGCCTGGCGCAGGCAGCCGAAGTGGGTGGTGTCGACCACGCTGCAATCGGTCGGCCCCAACGCCGCGCTCATCAAGGACGA
>JAEWEK010000333.1 GCA_023389425.1 Pseudomonadota bacterium
GCCGGGCGTCCAGTAAGGCTGCAGCATCAGTCCCATCGATCCCGGCGGCACCGAACTGGCCATCCGGTCGAACAAGGCTTCCGGCGCCACGTCCTCCGCCAGCGCGCGCAACTGCTCATGATGGCCGAACTGCTCCTTGAACCAGCTGACCATCCAGTAGCCGCGATACACCTGCACCTCGGTGCTGTAGGCGCCCGGGATCGCGGCCGGATACGGCGGCACGAACGGCGTCACCTCGACATAGCGGCGGCTGGTGGTGTTGATGGTCGCGGTGGTGCCGTACGACAGGCAGCCCACGTGCGGCTCGATGCAGCCGGCGCCGATCACTTCGCAGGCCTTGTCGGCTGCGGCCGCGAACAGCGGCGTGCCGGCCGGGATGCCGGTGCCTTCAGCCGCTTGCGCGCCGATCGCGCCGATCCGCTCGCCCGGCGCGGCCAGCTCGGGCAGCATGTGCCGCTCCACCGCCAGCGCCTGCCACTTCCAGTCCCACGAACGGGTCCACTGGTGGCGCTTGTAATCGAAGGGCACATAGCCCACCTGCGAACCGGACGAATCGACGAAGCGCCCGCACAAGCGGTAATTCAGGTAGCCCGACAACAGCAGGAACTTCGACGTCGCCGCATACACGTCCGGCTGGTGCTGCCGGATCCAGTTGATTTCGGCCTCGCCGCGCAAAAAGTCGATGGTGCCGTCCACCCGCGCCAGTTTGAACGCGGCCTGCCAGAACGCACTGATCGGCGGTACGCTGTCGGCGCGGCGCTGGTCCAGCCAGGTGATCGCGGGCCGCAGGGGCTTGCCGTCGGCGCCGAGATTGACCACCGTCCCGCGCTGCGTGGTCACCGCCACCCCGGCCACGCAGGCGGGCGACACGCCCGGCTGCGCCCACAGTCCCTTGCAGGCGCGGCACACGGCCCGCCAGTACTCCTCGACGTCGTGTTCGGCCCAGCCGGGCCGCGCCGAAAAGTAGGCTTCCAGCGGCACCTGCGACTTGGCCAGCAGCTCGCCGCGCGCGTCGAACAGCAAGGCGCGCACGCTCTGCGTCCCGTTGTCGATGGCGAGGATGGCCGGCTGCATCAGCCGCGCTTGCGCCGGGCGTAGCGCACGACGTCGTCCAGCGCCGGCACGATCGCCAGCAGGCACAGGGCCGCGGCCAGCGGCACGGTGGAGACGAATCCGAAGTGCTTGAACCCGATCGCGCCGGCCACCCCGCCCGTGAAGAAGCAGAACAGCAGCGTCGCCAGCAGGCCAAGCCGCTCGCGGTTGGCGCCGACCTTCGGCTTGCTGCGGTCGGCGTTCCAGTACATGCTTTTGCCCAGTTCGATGCCGATGTCGGTGACGATGCCGGTCATGTGGGTGGTGCGGATCTCGGCATGCGACAGCTTGGTCACGAGCGCGTTCTGCAGCCCCATGATGAAGCACAGGAGCATGACCGTCATCGGGATGAACAGGCCGGGCACCGCCTCCAGCCGCGCGCCCAGCACGCCGAACACCAGCAGCAGCGCCGCCTCGAGCAGCAGCGGCAGCGCGTATTCGCTGGCCATGCGCCGGCGCCGCACGTAATTGACCATCAGCGCGGTGCAGGCCGCGCCCAGCAGGAAGGAGACCACCGCGCCGGCCGCGTCCAGCACCAGTTCGTAGCTGCCCAAGGCGAGATTGTCGGCCATGGCCGATACCACGCCCGTCATGTGCGAGGTGTACTGGTGCACCGCGAGGAAGCCGCCGGCATTGGTGGCCCCGGCCACGAACGCCAGGGTGAACCCGAGCTGGCGGTTGGCGCTGGCGGTGCGCCGGTGTCCGGTCAGGCTTCTTGCGTAGTTAATCGGCACGGCGTTCGGCTGGTTGGAGGGGTAGGAACCCTGAAGAGGTCGATCTTACTGCAAATACACGCCGGCGAGGGGCGTTAGGGCTGAACTTATCGGCGCTATAATTGGAGAAATCATCCGTATGCATAAACCTGGTACCGTCGTGAATCCAAACCTCGCAAGACTGCACCCCTACCCTTTCGAAAAGCTGCGCCAGTTGTTCGCGGGCGTGACGCCCAACCCCGGCTACAGCCCGATCAGCCTCGGCATCGGCGAACCCAAGCACCCCACTCCCGCCTTCATCCAGAAGGCCATGACGCACAGCCTGGACGGCCTGGCGCATTATCCGAGCACGCACGGCAGCGAGGCCCTGCGCGCCGCCATCGCCGGCTGGATCGAGCGCCGCTACGGCTTGCCCGCGCTCGACCCGGCCACCATGGTGCTGCCGGTGAACGGCTCGCGCGAAGCGCTGTTCGCCTTCACCCAATGCGTGATCGACGGCACGCGCCCGGATTCGCTGGTGGTCTGCCCCAACCCCTTCTACCAGATCTACGAAGGCGCGGCCTACCTGGCCGGCGCCGCACCCTACTTCGTCAACTCGGAACCGGGCCGCAATTTCGGCTGCGATTACACCAGCGTGCCGGAGGCGGTGTGGGCGCGCGTGCAGCTGCTGTTCGTCTGCTCGCCGGGCAATCCGACCGGCGCCGTGCTGTCCCAGCGCGACTGGAACACGCTGTTCGAGCTGTCCGACCGCCACGGCTTCGTGATCGCGTCCGACGAGTGCTATTCCGAGATCTACCACGGCGCGACGCCGCCGCTGGGCGCGCTGGAAGCAGCGCACGAGGCCGGCCGCGGCGGCGGCGGCCAGCCCTACCGCAATCTGGTGGTGTTCTCCAGCCTGTCCAAGCGCTCCAACGTGCCGGGCATGCGCTCCGGCTTCGTCGCCGGCGATCCGGCCATCCTCAAGCAGTTCCTGCTGTACCGAACCTACTGCGGCGGCGCGATGTCGCCGCCGGTGCAGGCGGCCTCGGTCGCGGCCTGGAACGACGAACACCACGTGCAGGAGAATCGCGCGCTGTACCGGGAGAAGTTCAACCTCATCACCCCGCTGCTCAAGCAGGTGATGGACGTCGAGCTGCCCGACGCCGGCTTCTACCTGTGGGCCGACGTGCGCCGCACCGGCCTGTCGGACACCGAGTTCGCACGCCGCCTGTACGCCGAATATAATGTCACGGTCCTGCCGGGCAGCTACCTCGCGCGCGACGCGCACGGCGTGAACCCGGGCCGCGATCGCGTCCGCATGGCCCTCGTGGCCGGCGTGGACGAAGGACTGGAAGCGGCCAACCGCATCGTCCAGTTCTGCAGGTCGATCGGCGCATAAGCAGCACCACCAACGGAAAACCACTCAACAGATCCATCATGACCCAACAACTCCAGACCCTCATCGACACCGCCTGGGAACAGCGCGCCGACATCTCCGCCACTTCCGCCAGCGCCGAGCTGCGCGACGCCGTCAGCCACGTGCTGGCCGGCCTTGACAACGGCAGCCTGCGCGTCGCCCAGAAGGACGCCGCCGGCTGGACCGTCAACCAGTGGATCAAGAAGGCGGTGCTGCTGTCCTTCCGCATCGAGAACAACGTGCCGGTGGCCGGCGGCGACCTGCAGTTCTACGACAAGGTGCCGACCAAGTTCGCCGGCTACAGCGCCGACGATTTCGCCAAGGGGGGCTTTCGCGTGGTGCCGCCGGCGGTCGCCCGCCGCGGCAGCTTCATCGGCAAGAACGTGGTGCTGATGCCGTCCTACGTGAACATCGGCGCCTACGTCGACGAAGGCACCATGGTCGACACCTGGGCCACGGTCGGCTCCTGCGCCCAGATCGGCAAGAACGTGCACCTGTCGGGCGGCGTCGGCATCGGCGGCGTGCTCGAGCCGATGCAGGCCAATCCCACCATCATCGAAGACAACTGCTTCATCGGCGCCCGCTCCGAGATCGTGGAGGGCGTGATCGTCGAAGAGAACTCGGTGATCTCGATGGGCGTGTACATCGGCCAGTCGACCAAGATCTACAACCGCGAAACCGGCGAAGTGAGCTACGGCCGCGTGCCGGCCGGCTCGGTGGTGGTGTCGGGCAGCCTGCCATCGAGCGACGGCAAGTACAGCCTGTACTGCGCCGTCATCGTCAAGCAGGTGGACGCCAAGACCCGCGCCAAGACCGGCATCAACGAGCTGCTGCGCGGTTTCTGATGGCACTGCGCGCGGATCCTGTTATGATCCGCGCGTATTAACAAGAATACGAACATACGAGGGAGAGACCACCATGGCAATGGAGCGACTGTTCCAGCTCATGAAAGAGAAAAACGCGTCGGACATGTTCTTCGCGGTGAACTCGCCGGTGCAAATCAAGATCAACGGGATTCTCATCCCGATCAACCAGAACAAGCTATTCCCGGACAATATCCTCTCCCTCCTGTCCGAGGTCTGCACGCCCGAGCAGATGGAAGAACTCGAGCGCGAGCATGAGCTGAACATGGGCGTGTCGGTGCCCAACCTGGGCCGCTTCCGCATGTCGGCGTTCCGCCAGCGCGGCACGGTCTCGGCGGTGTTCCGCTTCGTCCCGGCGAACATCCCGGCACTGTCGGAACTGGGCCTGCCCTCGGTGCTGTCCGAACTGATCATGGAAAAGCGCGGCCTGATGCTGCTGGTCGGCGCCACCGGTTCCGGCAAGTCGACCTCGGTCGCGGCCATGCTGGACTACCGCAACGAGATCAAGTCCGGCCACATCCTCACGCTGGAAGACCCGATCGAATTCCTGTTCCGGAACAAGAAGTCGATCGTCAACCAGCGCGAGATCGGCAGCGATGCGCTCAGCTTCCATACGGCGCTGAAGAACTCTATGCGCCAGGCCCCGGACTGCATCCTGATCGGCGAGATCCGCGACAAGGAAACCATGGCGGCCGCGCTGGCCTACGCGCAGTCGGGCCACCTGGTGCTGGCGACGCTCCACGCCAACAACAGCTACAACGCGCTGAACCGCATCATCAGCTTCTACCCGATCGAGAACCGCTTCGCGCTGCTGCAGGACCTGTCCTCGGCGGTGAAGGCGATCGTGTCGCAGCGCCTGGTGCGTTCGGCCACCGGCGGTCCGCGCCACGCGGCGGTCGAAGTGATGGTCAACACCCGCTACGTCGCCGACCTGATCGAAAAAGGCGAAATCGGCCAGATCAAGGACGCGATGGACAAGAGCCTGTCGCCGGGTTCGCAGACCTTCGAGACCGCGCTGTACAACCTGGTCAAGGAAGGCAAGGTGTCGCAGGAAGAAGCGCTGGCCAATGCGGATTCGGCCACCAACCTGCTCTGGCTGCTCAACAATGGGCCGAAGGGCCCGGCCGAAGAGGCCAAACCGGCCGACGAGCCGCCGGGAGCGTCGTTCACCGAGTTCACGCTCAATAGCTGAAGCGCCTGAATTGAAAACGCCGTTCCTGCGAAAGCGGGAGCGGCGTTTTTTTGTTGATTAAGAACGTCGTTCCCGCGGAG
>JAEWEK010000189.1 GCA_023389425.1 Pseudomonadota bacterium
GCCGACCTCGTCGCTGAAGCCAAGCAGATCATCGACATGATGGCCGCGCGCGGCGCCCAGGTGCCGATCCCGGTCGACGTCGTGTGCGCGAAAGAGTTTTCGCCGACCGCGGCCGCGACCGTCAAGGACGTGAGCGAGGTGGCGGACGACGACATGATCCTCGACATCGGCCCGAAAACCGCCGCCATGCTGGCCGAGCAGGTCGCCAAGGCCGGCACCATCGTCTGGAACGGCCCGGTGGGCGTGTTCGAGTTCGACCAGTTCGCCGAAGGCACCAGGACGCTGGCGCACGCCATCGCCAACTCGAAGGCCTTCTCGATCGCCGGCGGCGGCGATACGCTGGCGGCCATCGCAAAATACAAGATCGCCGACCGGATCGGCTATATTTCGACCGGCGGCGGCGCTTTCCTGGAATTCCTGGAAGGCAAAACCCTGCCGGCGGTTGAAATCCTGCTGCAGCGTAGCGCCAAGTAAAGTAGCCACCAGCGCAGCCCGCAATGGCGGCTGCGCTTTTTCATTTTGAAGGATCCCTCATGTCTCGTGGTACCAAGATCGTCGCAACCATCGGCCCAGCGTCTTCTGAATTCGATGTTCTCGTCCGGATGATCCGGGCCGGCGTGGACGTCGTGCGCCTGAACTTCTCGCATGGCCGCGCGCAGGACCACATCGACCGCGCCAACCTGGTGCGCCGCGCCGCCGCCGAATGCGGCCGCGAAGTGGCGATCATGGCCGACATGCAGGGACCGAAGATCCGTATCGGCAAATTCGAGAACAACAAGATCGAACTGGCCAACGGCGACAAGTTCATTCTCGACGCCAAGTGGGGCGACAACGGCGAGCTGGGCAACCAGGAACGCGTCGGCCTCGACTACAAGAGCCTGCCGCGCGACGTGCGGCCCGGCGACACCCTGTTGCTGAACGACGGCCTGATCGTGCTGATCGTCGAGAAGATCGTCGGCAACGAGATCCACACCGTGACCAAGGTCGGCGGCGAGCTGTCCAACAACAAGGGCATCAACCGCATGGGCGGCGGCCTGACCGCGCCGGCCCTGACCGCCAAGGACATGGAAGACATCAAGACCGCGATGCGCTTCCAGGCCGACTACCTCGCGATCTCCTTCCCGAAGAGCGCGACCGACATGGAAATGGCGCGCCAGCTGGCCAATATCGCCGGCGAACCCTACCACCACAAGCCGATGATGATCGCCAAGATCGAGCGCGCCGAAGCGATCCCGGTGCTGCAGGAGATCCTGGACGCGTCCGACGGCATCATGGTCGCCAGCGGCGACCTGGCGGTGGAAGTGGGCAACGCGGCCGTGCCGGCGCTGCAGAAGCGCATGATCCAGATGGCGCGCGACTCCAACAAGCTGGCCATCACCGCGACCCAGATGATGGAGTCGATGATCGTCAACGCCGTGCCGACCCGCGCCGAAGTGTCGGACGTGGCCAACGCCGTGCTGGACGGCACCGATGCCGTGATGACCTCGGCCGAGACCGCCGCCGGCAAATACCCGGTCGAGACCGTCGAAATGATGTCCGCGATCTGCCTCGAGGCGGAACGCTCCGAATACAACAAGCTCGAGGCGGACTTCCTGAACGTCCAGTTCACCCGCATCGACCAGTCGATCGCCTACGCGACCCTGTTCACGGCGCACCACCTGCACGTGAAGGCGATCGTCGCCCTGACCGAGTCCGGCTCCACCGCGCTGTGGATGAGCCGCCATCGCGTCAACACCCCGATCTTCGCGCTGACGCCGTCCCAGACGACGCACCGCCGGGCATCGTTGTATCGTAACGTGCAAGCTTTCCATTTGCAGCAGGAAGGCGGCAGCCACGCCGTGCTGGCCAAGGCCGAGGAACTCCTGATGAAGGAGGGAATGGTCAAGAAGGGCGACCTGATCGTCGTGACCTGGGGCTCGCCGATGGGCCAGGCCGGCAGCACCAATGCCTTGAAGATCGTACGGGTGGGGGAATACGAATAAACGGTTTCTTATCTCTGGAGTACTACCATGGCACTCGTATCAATGCGTCAATTGCTGGACCACGCGGCCGAACACGGCTATGGCCTGCCGGCATTCAACGTCAATAACCTGGAGCAGGTGCAGGCCATCATGGCCGCCGCCGACGCGGTCGGCGCACCGGTCATCATGCAGGCCTCGGCCGGCGCCCGCAAATATGCCGGCGAAGCCTTCCTGCGCCACCTGATCGAAGCGGCGGTCGAAGCCTACCCGCACATCCCGGTCGTCATGCACCAGGACCACGGCCAGTCGCCGGCGGTGTGCATGGCCGCGATCCGCTCGGGCTTCAGCTCGGTCATGATGGACGGTTCGCTGGAAGCCGACGGCAAGAGCGTCGCCAGCTACGACTACAACGTGGCCGTGTCGAAGGAAGTGGTCAAGTTCTCGCACTCGATCGGCGTGACCGTCGAAGCGGAACTGGGCGTGCTCGGTTCGCTCGAAACCATGAAGGGCGACAAGGAAGACGGCCATGGCGCCGAGGGCACCATGACCCGCGAGCAATTGCTCACCGACGTCAACCAGGCCGCCGACTTCGTCGCCCAGACCCAGTGCGACGCGCTGGCGATCGCGATCGGCACCTCGCACGGCGCCTACAAGTTCACCCGCAAGCCGACTGGCGACATCCTCGCCATCGACCGCATCAAGGAAATCCACGCCCGCATCCCCAATACGCACCTGGTGATGCACGGCTCGTCGTCGGTGCCGCAGGACCTGCTGGCCATCATCCGCGAATTCGGCGGCGACATGAAAGAGACCTATGGCGTGCCGGTCGAGGAGATCCAGGAAGGCATCAAGCACGGCGTCCGCAAGATCAACATCGACACCGACATCCGCCTGGCGATGACGGCCGCGATCCGCAAGTACATGGCCGAGAACCCGTCCAAGTTCGACCCGCGCGACTACCTCAAGCCGGCGCGCGAGGCGGCCATGAAGATCTGCAAGGAGCGCTACCTGTCCTTCGGCTGCGAAGGCATGGCGGCCAAGATCAAGCCGATGCCGCTGGAAAAGATGGCCGAGCGATACAAGGCCGGTGAGCTGGCCCAGATCGTGAAGTGAAGTACAATTAGCGCTTTCCCGGATATAAATAAGCGCTACTTCGCATATAAATTCGTCGCCCCCGCGCAAATTATCGTCGCCCCCGCGCTTGCGGGGGTCCCATTTCGCCGCTTAGCCATTCACGCAAGATGGGGTTCCCGCCTCCGCGGGAACGACGGAGTTTGAATTCGGATACACCGTGACCGGCGGCCTTCGCCGGTTCCGTTTTTCTAGCCTCCCTTCTATGAACAGCCTCTACGAATCCACCATCAAGTCGCTGCCCCTGCTGGGCCGCGGCAAGGTCCGCGACAACTATGCCGTGGGCGACGACAAGATCCTGATCGTCACCACCGACCGCCTGTCGGCCTTCGACGTCGTGATGAACGAACCGATCCCGGGCAAGGGCATGGTGCTCAACCAGATGACCGATTTCTGGTTCGACAAGCTCGGCCACATCGTGCCGAACCACCTGACCGGCATCGCACCGGAATCCGTCGTGGCTGCCGATGAAGTGGAGCAGGTCAGGGGCCGCGCCGTGGTCGCCAAACGCCTGAAGCCGATCCTGGTCGAGGCTGTCGTGCGCGGCTACATCATCGGCTCCGGCTGGAAGGATTACCAGGATACGGGCGCCATCTGCGGCATCCGGCTGCCGGCCGGCCTGCGCCAGGCCGACAAGCTGCCCGAGCCCCTGTTCACCCCGGCCGCCAAGGCCGACCTGGGCGAGCACGACGAGAACATCAGCTTCGCCGAGATGGAGCAGCGCATCGGTTCCGAACTGGCGAACAAAATGCGCGACATCAGCATCCAGCTGTACAAGACCGCCGCCGACTATGCGGCCACCCGCGGCATCATCATCGCCGACACCAAGTTCGAGTTCGGCCTCGACGACAACGGCGTGCTGCACCTGATGGACGAAGTGCTCACCGCCGATTCGTCGCGCTTCTGGCCGGCCGACTCGTACGCGCCGGGCATGTCGCCGCCGTCCTTCGACAAGCAGTTCGTGCGCGACTACCTCGAAACCCTGAAGGATTGGGGCAAGACCGCGCCCGCGCCGGCGCTGCCGCCTGAAGTCATCGAGAAAACCCGCGCCAAGTACTTCGAGGCGATCGAGCGCCTCACCGGCGACAAGCTGAAGGCATAAGATGAGCGACCAGGCCAAGCCGCTGGTCGGCGTCATCATGGGATCGTCGTCCGACTGGGACGTCATGCAGCACGCGGTCGCCATCCTCAAGCAGTTCGGCGTGCCGCACGAGGCGCTGGTCATTTCGGCGCACCGCATGCCGGACGAGATGTTCGCGTATGCCGAGGGAGCGCGCGGGCGCGGCCTGCGCGCCATCATCGCCGGCGCCGGCGGCGCCGCCCACCTGCCGGGCATGGTGGCCGCCAAGACCATCGTGCCGGTGCTGGGCGTGCCGGTGCCGTCCAAATACCTGCGCGGCGAGGATTCGCTGCTGTCGATCGTGCAGATGCCGAAAGGCGTGCCGGTGTCGACCTTCGCCATCGGCGAGGCTGGCGCCGCCAATGCGGCGCTGACCGCCGTGGCGATGCTGGCCGCGACCGACGACGCGCTGGCAGCCATGCTGCAGGAATTCCGCACCCAGCAAACCGCGGCCGCCAAGGCCATGCATCTTCCGAACGTATGAGCCAAGCGTTTCTTCCCGAGGCCAATCCGCCCGTCTGGCTGGGCGTGATGGGCGGCGGCCAGCTGGGCCGCATGTTCGCGCAAGCCGCGCAGACAATGGGCTACCGCGTCGCCGTGCTGGAGCCGTCGCGGGACTGCCCGGCGGGCATGGTGGCCGAGCGCCTGGTCGAAGCGTCGTACACCGATGCCGCAGGCCTGGATGCGCTGGCGGCGCAGTGCGCGGCCGTCACCACCGAATTCGAGAACGTGCCGGCCGATAGCCTGTCGCGTCTCGCCGAGCGCGTGTTCGTCGCGCCGGATGCATCGTGCGTGTCGATCGCGCAGGACCGCATCCTCGAGAAGCGCTTCTTCGTCGAGTGCGCGCCGCATTCGGGCGTGATGCCGGCGCCGCACAAGGCGATCGCCTCGCACGCCGACATCGACGCCATCGAAGACGATCTCCTGCCAGGCATCCTCAAGACGGTCCGCATGGGCTACGACGGCAAGGGCCAGGTCCGCGTGAAGTCGCGCGAGGACGTGCGCGCCGCCTTCGACCAGATGGGAGGCGTGACCTGCCTGCTGGAGAAGATGCTGCCGCTCGCGTATGAAGTGTCGGTGCTGACCGCGCGCGGGGCCGACGGCGTGTCGGTGGTCTATCCGATCGCCGAGAACGTGCACCGCGACGGCATCCTGTTCACCACTACGGTGCCGGGGCCGAACGTGTCCGGCGACTGCGCCAGGAAGGCGCAGGACGCGGCCACCGCAATGATCGCTCAGCTGGGCTACGTGGGCGTGCTGTGCATCGAATTCTTCGTGCTGCGGGATGGCTCGCTGGTGGTCAACGAGATGGCGCCGCGTCCGCACAATAGCGGCCACTACACCATCGACGCCTGCATCACCAGCCAGTTCGCGCAGCAGGTTCGCGCGATGGCGCGCCTGCCGCTGGGCGATACGCGCCAGCACTCGCCGGCCGTGATGCTCAACATCCTCGGCGACGTCTGGTACGACGGCGACACCGTGCGCGAACCGGCATGGGACAAGGTGCTGGCGCTGCCCGGCGCCAACCTGCACCTGTACGGCAAGGAACAACCGCGCCGCGGCCGCAAGATGGGCCACGTGACCTTCGTCGCCGAGACGCTGGCCGACGCGCAGGATCACCTGCAGGAAGCCTGCGTCATCCTGGGTATCGCACCGTGAACGGCGAACAGCAGATCGAGCAGGCCGCGCGCCTGCTGGAACAGGGCAGGCTGGTCGCGTTCCCGACCGAGACCGTGTATGGACTGGGCGCCGACGCCGAGAACTCGGTCGCGGTGGCCAGCATCTATGCGGCCAAGGGACGTCCGCAAGACCATCCCGTGATCGTGCACCTGGCGCCGGAAGGGCGGCTCGACTATTGGGCCTGCGATATTCCGCAGGAGGCGCGCGCGCTGGCGCAAGCCTTCTGGCCCGGACCGCTCACGATGATCCTCAAGCGCGCGCCCGGCATTCCGGACGACGTCAGCGGCGGACAGGATACGATCGGCCTGCGCTGTCCTTCGCACCCGGTGGCGGTGGCGCTGCTGCGCGCCTTCAAGGGCGGGCAGGGCGGCGTGGCCGCGCCGTCGGCCAACAAGTTCGGGCATGTGAGCCCGACGCTGGCGGAACACGTGCGCCATGAATTCACGCGCGGCGAGCTGGCGCTGGTGCTCGACGGCGGCGCCGCGCATGTCGGCATCGAGTCGACCATCGTCGATTTGTCGCGGCTGGCGACGCACGGGCCGGTGCTGCTGCGGCCAGGGCATATCGGCGCCGATGAAATCGAGGCCGTGATCGGCCGGCGGCCCGCGGCGCCCGATGCCGCCGCGCCGCGCGCCTCGGGGACGCTGGAGTCGCACTACGCACCGCGCACGCCGGTGGTGCTGCAGGATGCCGCCGATCTGGCGGCGACGCTGGAACGGCTGGCTGCGGGCGGACGCAAGGCGGCGCTGATTCACTTCTCGGAAGTGCCTGCCGCGCATGCGGACATCCTGCTGCCGGCGGACCCGGGCGGCTACGCACACCGGCTGTACGCCGCGCTGCGCGCGATGGACGGCGTGGGCGCCGACGTGATCCTGGTCGAAACGCCGCCGCAGGACGCCGCCTGGCTCGGCGTCAACGACCGCCTGCGCCGCGCCGCGCATGGGTCGGAGCGTACGCTCCACATCCTGCTCCAACGCTAGGAGCGTTGCCGGCACTGCCGACAACGCTCCCGGCCCGCGCCGGGACGCGCCGCGATGGCTGGTGGATTGATCAACATTGCCATTTCATCTGCGTATCCCAACCGCAACACACCATTCCGCCCTCCAGCCCATCAGTGGTAGCATTTTGAGCTGACCCCCGCAACACACCCATCGTCGCATCCGCTTCCCGTCGCGGTTCGCCTGCAACAAACACACCGCAACAGGAATCGCCATGCGCAGCACCCCCTACGTCTTCGCCCTGACCATCCTGCTCGCCGCTTGCGGCGGCGGAACGACGACCGGCGGCACGCCGCAGGGTGTGGCGAATCCGCCCGCGGTGGCCGCGCCCGCGCGCGGCAGCCTGATCGGCAGCGTGGTGCCGGTGCCGATCGCCCTGTCCAGTTCGCTTAATGTCGCCACCGCACAGCCGTCCGCGCTGGGGGACTTCTTCAATGCCGGGCAGGCCGGGACCACCGACATCGCCGGGCCGCCGCAATGCGCCGTGTCGATCTACCGCGTGCACTACAACACCATCGGCGGCGCCGGCGAGCCGACCGATGCCAGCGCGGCCGTGTTCGTGCCGTCCGGCATCGGCACTTCCTGCGCCAACTCGCGCCCGGTCCTGCTGTATGCACACGGCACCTCGCTGCAGAAGGCCTATGACATGGCCGACATCGCCAACAACACCGAGGCGCGCCTGGCCGCCGCCGTGTTCGCGGCGCAGGGCTTCATCGTGGTGGCGCCGAATTACACGGGCTATGGCGGCTCGACGCTCGGCTACCATCCCTATCTCGACCGCGACGCCCAGGCGGCCGACATGCTCGACGCGCTGCGCGCGGCCCGCGCCGCCTTCCCGTCGATCGGCGCGCGCGATTCCGGCAAGCTGATGGTCACCGGCTATTCGCAGGGCGGCCACGTGGCCGTGGCGACGCAGCGCGCGATGCAGCTGCAGGCGGGCGGCGAGTTCGCCGTCACCGCCGCGGCCGGCATGTCCGGTCCTTACGCCCTGATCGAGTTCGGCGACCAGTTGTTCGGCGGCGCCCCGCGCGACGGCGCCACCGTGGTGGTCCCCTTCATCGTCAATGCCGGCCAGCACGCCGGCGCCAGGCTGTACCAGGTCCCCGGCGATATTTACGAGACCCAGTACGCGGGCGGTATCGTCGACCTGGTGCCCGGCACGCTCGGCACCAGCGAGCTCGTCAGCCTCGGCAAGCTGCCCGCGACCGCGCTGTTCGCCGCCAGCTCGATGCCGCAGACCGCCGGCTACGCCCAGTATTTCGGTCCCGGCAACCTGATCCGCAGCGACTACCGCGCGGCTTACCTGGCCGATGTCGCCGCGCATCCGTGCAGCCCGAATTCGCCGTCGCCGCTGGCCTGCGCGCCGGCCCAGGCCCTGCGCTCGTGGCTGCTGCGGAACGACTTGCGTAATTACAAGCCGACCGTCCCGCTGCTGTTGTGCGGCGGCGACGGCGACCCGGCCGTGCCCTGGTTCAACACCGCCGACAGCTACGCCTTCTTCAAGGCCACTGGCGCCGATGTCACCCAGCTGAACATCGATTCCTCGCTGGACGGCGTCAACGACTTCTTCCGCCTGCCCAAGATCGGCTTCGCCGCGGCCAAGGCGGCCCTGCGTGCGGCGCAGGGCGGCGACGCGGTGGCGTCGAGCTACCACGCGGGCCTGGTGGCGCCGTTCTGCATGGCGGCCACGCGCGATTGGTTCCAGTCGGTCCTTGCACGCTAGTCAACTCCCAGTTTGGTGGGCTTGTTATAATCGCCGCGCTTGGCAAACTTAACGATTTTCGCTTGTGGTTTCACATATACATTCGTGAAACTTTTTCCCTATACAAGTGAACGGAACACTGGCATATTAGTTGCGATACGAATAGCACGGGCGTTCGTTTCAACAAGAACACTTCAATCTAGGAGACACAATGCGTCACACCAATCTCGCGCTCGCGCTGCTGACCGCAGCGGTCCTCACTGCGTGCGGCGGCAATGGCAGCAAACCCGGCGACCAAACGCTCAAGACCAAGTTCAGCTCGATGGTGACCTTTGGCGACAGCCTGGCCGACGTCGGCACCTATGCCGTGGGCGGCGTCGCGGCGCTGGGCGGCGGCAAGTGGACCATCAACGGTGACAACACCGCCAAGGATCCGGTGCTGACCGGTAAGAACTGGAGCGAGCTGGTGTCGGCGCAACTGGGCCTGGGCCCGTCGTGCGCCGCCCAGACCGGCCTGATCGGCACTGGCACCTTCGCCGTCGCCGTCACCAACCATGCCGGCTGCTTCAACTATGCACAGGGCGGTGCGCGCGTGACCAGTCCTTACGGCCGTGGCAACCCGGCCATCGAGCCCGGCGGCTTCGCCATGACGGTGCCGGTGGTGCAGCAGGTCGCCAATCACCTCGCCCTTTCCGGCGGCAAGTTCAGCGGCACCGAGCTGGTGACGGTGACGGCGGGCGGCAACGACATCCTGGTCCTGATGGGCGGCCTGTCGGCTGCCGCCACCGCGGCCGGCAGCGCAGCGGGCGCCACCACCTTCGCCACCTCGTTGACGGGGCAGCTGGCAGCGGGCGCGCCCAACCCGGCCACCGCCGCGCAAGCGATCGGCCTGGCGATCCAGACCGAGGCCGCCAAGCCGGGTCATACCGATACCAGCGTCGTCACCGCCGGCGTCACCGCCGCCGTCATGGCCGGCAACACTGCCGCGGGCAATCCGGCCGTCTACGGCCCGATGGTCGCCAAGGCCCAGGCCGATGCGACCGCGGCCGGCAACAAGGCTGGCGCGGACTACTTCACCGCCAACGCCCCGGGCGTGGTGACCGCGATGGCCACCGCCGGCACCGAGCTGGCCAACCTGGTCAAGACCCAGATCATCGGCAAGGGCGCCACCAAGGTGGTCGTCAACAACCTGCCGGACGTCGCCAGCACGCCGTCCGCGATGGCCCAGACGGCCGACGTGCGCGGCGTGATCGCGTCCGCGGTCGACGCCTTCAACAAGGCGCTCAGCGCCGGCGTCAACGGCCAGTCGCAGGTGCTGTACGTCGACCTGTGGACGATCAGCCACGACCAGATCACGAACCCGGGTCCGTACGGCCTGACCAACACCAAGGATGTGGCCTGCGGCACCAATGCGCTGGGCGGCAGCTCCCTGGCCTGCAATGGCTCTAACGTGATCGCCGGAAACATCGGCCACTATATGTTCGCCGACTCCGTCCACCCGACCCCCTACGAGTACTCGCTGGTCGCGCGCTACGTGCTCGAGCAGATGGTCGAAGCGGGCTGGCTGTAATCCATCACGGCGGGCCCGCCCCGGCGGCGGGCCATTCCACCATAAGAATCAGGAGATAAAATGAAAGTACGTGTGAATAAGGTCGTGAAGATGCTGGTGCTGGCAGGTGCGTTCGGCATGGCCTCGGCCGCGTCGGCCCAGTCGGCTGGCCAGTGGACCGCGGCCGTCGGCGCCAACAAGATCACCCCGCACGTTGTCAGCGGCGACATCAGCGCCCCGGCACTGCCGCACTCGCAGGGCACGGTCGACAGCAACACCCAGCCGGTGCTGGTGCTTGCCTACGGCCTGACCGACAACTTCTCGCTCGAAGGCGCGCTCGGCACGCCGTACAAGCACAACATCTATGGCGCCGGCGCGATCGCCGCCACCGGCAAGCTCGGTTCGGTGCAAGTGCTGCCGCCGACGCTGTTCGTGCAGTACCGCTTCTTCTCGCCGAACTCGATGCTGCGTCCCTTCGTCGGCATCGGCCCGACCTACGCGAAATTCATGAAGGCGACCGGTTCCGGCCAGATGACGGCGCTGACCAACCCGGGCACCGGGGTGCCGACCACCTTCAAGCTCGACAACAAGTTCACCTACTCCGGCCAGGTCGGCCTGCAGGCCAATTTCAACGAGCGTTTCTTCGGCTCCGTGGCGTACATCAAGTCGAAGCTGTCGACCGACGTGCACTTCTCGAGCGGCCAGGAACAGCACATGAAGCTGGATCCGAGCTCGGTGATGATTGCCGTCGGCTACAAGTTCTGAGCTGAGTCCGACCAATAAAAAAACCCGCCGCGGCGGGTTTTTTTATTTGTGGGCGGTGCCTAGAAGGCCGCAATGCCCGTCTGCGCTCGCCCCAGGATCAGCCCGTGGATATCGTGCGTGCCCTCGTAGGTGTTGACCACCTCCAGGTTCAGCATATGCCGCACGATGCCGAACTCGTCCGAGATGCCGTTCCCGCCCAGCATGTCGCGCGCCACGCGGGCGATGTCCAGCGACTTGCCGCAGGAATTGCGCTTCATGATCGACGTGATCTCGACCGCCGCCGTGCCTTCATCCTTCATGCGGCCAAGGCGCAGGCAGCCCTGCAGGCCCAGCGTGATTTCGGTCTGCATGTCGGCCAGCTTCTTCTGCACCAGCTGGTTGGCCGCCAGCGGCTTGCCGAATTGTTTGCGGTCCATCGTGTACTGGCGCGCCGTGCGCCAGCATGCTTCGGCCGCGCCCAGCGCGCCCCAGGCGATGCCGTAGCGCGCCGAGTTCAGGCAGGTGAACGGGCCCTTGAGGCCGCGCACGTCCGGGAAGGCGTTCTCTTCCGGGCAGAACACTTCGTCCATCACCACTTCGCCGGTGACCGAGGCGCGCAGGCCGAACTTGCCGTGGATCGCCGGCGCCGACAGGCCCTGCATGCCTTTCTCCAGCACGAAGCCGCGGATCGCGCCTTCATCGTCCTTGGCCCAGATGACGAACACGTCCGCGACGGGCGAATTGGTGATCCACATCTTGCTGCCGCTGATCGAATAGCCGCCGTCGACCTTGCGCGCGCGGGTGACCATCGACCCCGGGTCGGAGCCGTGGTTCGGCTCGGTCAGGCCGAAGCAGCCGATCCATTCGCCGGTGGCCAGCCTGGGCAGGTATTTCTGGCGCTGCGCTTCGGTGCCGAACTCGTAGATCGGGATCATCACCAGCGAGGACTGCACGCTCATCATCGAGCGGTAGCCGGAGTCGACGCGCTCGACTTCACGCGCGATCAGGCCGTAGCTGACGTAGTTGAGGCCGGGGCCGCCGTACTGTTCCGGGATGGTCGGGCCGAGCAGGCCGAGCTCGCCCATTTCGCGGAAGATGGAGGTGTCCATCTGCTCATGGCGGAATGCTTCCAGGATGCGCGGCTGCAGCTTGTCCTGCGCGTAGGCATGGGCGGCGTCGCGCACCATGCGTTCGTCTTCGGTCAGCTGGTCGTTCAGCAGCAGGGGATCGTCCCAGTGGAACGGGGCGTTGCGGGAAAGCTTCATTGGCAGTCCTGTCTCAGTCAATTCTTATCGGATAGACGCGGGCCGGCATCGGCCGCCTGCGGGCCTGACCATTATAGGAAGCCGTCCCGGCCGCATCTTTTCAATCTGCGACAGGCATTTTCATTTTTGCCAGTGCTAGCGCGTGCTGCCGAACTGGCCGCGGTGGAACAGCAGGGCAGGCTGCGGCATCGCCGCGCATTCCTCGACTTCGCCCACGAAAATCACGTGGTCGCCTTCCGGGTAGCGGCTGCGGTTGTGGCATTCGAACCACGCGGCCACGCCCGGCAGGATGGGCTGGCCGGTGCGCGACAGGCTGAAGCCGAGGTCGCCGAACGGGTCGGTGCCGCGGCGCGAGAAGCGGTCCGCCAGGTCTTGCTGGCCGGCTGCCAGCACGTTGATGACGTAGTGCGAATTGCCGGTGAAGATGGGCAGGCTGTTGGCCGCATTGCCCAGGCTCCACAGTACCAGGGGCGGATCGAGCGAGACCGAATTGAAGGAGCTGGCCGTCAGCCCGCGATAGCTGCCATCGGCCAGCCGCGTGGTGATGACCGTGACGCCGGTGGCGAACTGCGAGAGCGCGCGCCGGAACTGGATGGAATCGAAACCGCGTTCGTCGGCGCGGGGAAAGCTTGTGTTCATTGGAACCTTGGGAAGTTCCTGCCATTATGCCACTGCCGGGCACAGGCCGCAGTCTGGCCCGCGCCGGATTGTTCCTGCACAATGCAACGGATTGCGATACAGTGAAAGGCATGGGAATTCTTGTGCCGAGGGGAGTGTCATGACGCAGCAGACATCGACTGAAGTTGCCATCCTGGGTGGCGGGTGCTTCTGGTGCCTGGAAGCGGTCTACCTGGAGGCACGCGGGATCCAGCGCGTGGAATCCGGCTACATGGGCGGCGACGTCGCCGATCCGAGCTACGAGCAGGTATGCGCGGGCAGCACCGGCCATGCCGAGGTGGTGCGGCTGGAGTTCGATCCGCAAGCGATTTCCTACCGCGATATCCTGGAAATTTTCTTCACCATCCACGACCCGACCACGCTGAACCGGCAGGGCAACGACGTCGGCACCCAGTACCGCTCGGTGATCTTCACCACCTCGCCGGAGCAGGACGCCACCGCGCGCAAGGTGATGGCGGAAATGGCGGCCGTGTGGGATGCGCCCATCGTCACCCAGATCGAGCCGGCGCGCACCTGGTACAAGGCCGAGGCCTATCACCAGGATTACTTCAGCCAGCATCCGCTGCAGGGCTACTGCGCGTTCGTGGTCGCACCCAAGGTGGCCAAGTTCAGGAAGATGTTCGCGGATCGCCTGAAGGCGCAGGCCTAGGCGGTAAACCCATCGTCGTTCCCGCGAAGGCGGGAACCCCATTTGCGCGCCTACCGTGAGCGGGCGAGCTGGCGGCGACGCGGGCAAAATGGGGTCCCCGCTTTCGCGAGGACGACATTCTCCCTTAACGGTACGGTTTCTCGTACGGTTACTGGTACATATACTGCCGCGACCACGGAATCTGCACCGGATCCTGCCCCGCCTTGCCGCACACGATCTGGTACAGGCTGATCCAGTCGTGCGAGAACGCGTAGGCGCAGCCGGCCAGGTAGACGCGCCAGATGCGGTAGTGCTTCTGGTCCGTCATGGTCTTGATCGTCTCGGCGTTGCTCTCGAAATTGTCCGACCAGTTGGCGCAGGTGCGGGCGTAGTGGCGGCGCAGGTTTTCCACGTCGCGCACCTCGAGCCCGCCTTGCTGCATGGCCTGGATGACGGTGGACAGGTGCGCCAGCTCGCCGTGCGGGAACACGTACTGGTCGATGAACTCGCCGCCGCCGTACGGCGTCGAACGGCACTCGATGTCGGTGGTGGTGATGCCGTGGTTCATCACCACGCCGTTCGCCGTCAGCAGCTTGTTCACGCGGCCAAAATACTCCGGCAAATTGTCCACGCCCACGTGCTCGAACATGCCGACGCTGGTTATGCGGTCGAACTGGCCCTCGACGTCGCGGTAGTCCTGCAGGCGGATCTCGATCGCATCCTGCAGGCCCAGCCTGGACACGCGCTCGCGTGCCAGCGCCGCCTGGTTCTCGGACAGCGTGACGCCGATGCAGCGCGCTCCGCGCTGCGCCGCCCGGATCACCAGCGCGCCCCAGCCGCAGCCGATGTCGAGCAGGGTATGCCCCTTCTGCAGGCCGATCTTGTTGAGGATGTGGTCGATCTTCTTGACCTGCGCCTGGGCCAGGTCTTCCGCGCCGGTCTCGAAATAGGCGCAGGAATAGACCATGTTCGGGTCCAGGAACTGCTGGTAGAACTCGTTGGAAACGTCGTAGTGGTAGCGGATGGCCTCGGAATCTTTTTCCTTGGTGTGCTGGGGCAGCAGGTGCAGCGCGCGCGACAGGCGCCCCGGTACTTTGTTGGACGAGGCCGCCAGTTCGTTGCCGATACTGATGATGTCCGCCACCCGGCCATGCAGGTCGATCGCGCCTTCGACGTAGGCGCGGCCGAGGTTGTACAGCGAAGGCACCATCAGGTAGCGCAGCGCCGATGGGCTGTTCACCTTGATTGTGACGCGCGGCGGATCGGACGACAGGTCGAAGGTCTGCCCGTTCCATAGCTCGATCCGCAAGGGCAGATTGAGTTTGCTGCGAACGCCCGACGTCCAGGCGGAAAGCTTCATTTCGGTGAACACGCATTACCTCCGGCTGAGACAGCAAGCCGGCCTGCGCAGGCCAGCCTACGGTTGTAAACGTTGCCGCGTCCAGCTTCCGTCCGCTTGCCGCTCGTACACGATGCGGTCGTGGAATCGGGAGCGCCGACCCTGCCAGAATTCAATGCGCTCCGGCACGAGACGGAACCCGCCCCAATGCGGCGGGCGGGGCGGCTCCTCGCCATACTGCCTTGCTGCTGCTTCGTAGTTCTGTTCCAGCGCAGCGCGGCTCGCGATCGGGTCGCTCTGGTGCGAAGCGATGGCGGACAGCCGGCTCTGCAGCGGCCGGCTGTGGAAATAGTTATCGCTTTCCTCAGCCGACGTCAGCTCCACCCTGCCTTCGACCCGCACCTGGCGTTCGAGTTCGCTCCAAAAGAATAGCAAGGCGGCAAATGGATTGGCGCTCAATTGCTTTCCCTTTTGACTATCGTAGTTTGTGTACCACACGAAACCACGTTCGTCGAAATGTTTTATCAGGACGATACGGGAACTCGGGCGGCCATCTGTATTGACAGTCGACAGGGTCATCGCGTTCGGCTCGTTGACCTCGGCCTTGAGCGCTTCCTCGAACCAGCTGCCGAATTGCGCGACCGGATCGTCGGCCACGTCTTCCTCCGACAGGCTGCGCTGGCCATAGTCCTTGCGCAGGTCGGCCACGCGCGCGCCGACCGCGACCGGCGGCGCGGCGCCGATGCCGCGCCGCGCCTGCATCGCCT
>JAEWEK010000231.1 GCA_023389425.1 Pseudomonadota bacterium
CCGCGCCGCTGCCGCCGGCGCCGCCCGCCTGGTGGGGCGAGGCGGACGAGGGGACGAAGCTGGCCGCGGCCGCGGCGCCTTCCGGCGTGGGCAGCAACAACTTCGCGATTTCGGGCAGCCGCAGCGACAGCGGCGCGGCCATCATGTCGGGCGACATGCACCTCGGCCTGCAATTGCCGAACATCTGGTACCGGCTGGTGCTGCGCTTTCCGGACGGCGCCGGCGGCCATCGCCGCATCGTCGGCGTGACGCTGCCTGGCGCGCCGCCCAGCATCATCGCCGGCAGCAACGGCCATGTGGCCTGGGGCTTCACCAGCAGCTACGCCGACGTGATGGACATGGTGGCGCTGGGCATGGACGACAGGCATCCCGGCCAGGTGCGCACGCCGGACGGCTGGGAGGCGCCGGCGCTGCACGTCGAGCGCATCCTCGTGAAGGGCGCGCCGGCGCTCGACCTGCAAGTGGCGGAGACCTCGCTCGGCCCGATTCGCCGCGTCGGCGGGACGTCCTACGCGCTGCACTGGATCGCGCACGATCCGGCGGCGCTGAACTTCAATCACCGCAAGCTGGAATCCGCCGTCACGCTCGGGCAGGCGCTGGAGATCGCGAACATCGACGGCATCCCTGCGCTGAATTTTGTCGCCGGCGACGAGCGAGGCAACATCGGCTGGACCATCGCCGGCGTGCTGCCGAAGCGCCCGGGGCCGACGCTGGCGGGGACTTTTCCGCTCGCCGCCGACGCCGGCGCGACCTGGAGCGGGCTGCTGGCGGCGGCCGATTATCCGCGCATCGTCAACCCGCCTGACGGCCAGCTCAGTACCGCGAACAATCGCCAGCTGATGGGACCAGGCGAACAGCGCATCGGCGACGGCGGCTTCGACATCGGCGCCCGCAACCACCAGCTGCGTGCCGACCTGCGCGCGCTCGGCCCGACGACCGACGTGGCATCGGCCTCGCTCGTGGCGCTCGACGACCGCGCCCTGTTCGTCGCGCCGTGGCGCGAGCGTGCACTGCGCGCGCTGGATGCGCAGGCGCTGGCGGAGCATCCCGAGCGGGCGGAATTCCGGCAGCTGCTCGAGAACAGCTGGAGCGGGCACGCGAGCGTGAACTCATCCGGCTACCTGCTGGCGCGGAACTATATGTGGGCCTTGCAGGACCTGCTGTTCGGCGCGGCCAATGCCGAGATGAGCAAGATCGACCCGAAGGCGGGCATGCCGTTCGCAAGCACGCGCTGGCCGGCCGTGATCGCGCGCCTGGTCGACGAACGCCCGACGTCATGGCTGCCGCGCGGGTACAGCGGCTGGCATGCGGTCGAACTGGCGGCGATCGACCGGGAGATCCTTTTGCTCACCAAGGACGGCAAGCGTCTCGCCGACCAGACCTGGGGCACGCGCAATACCGCGGCGATCGCGCATCCGATCAGCATGGCCGCGCCCTTCCTCAAGCTGTGGCTGGCGGTGCCCCCAGACCAGCTGGCGGGCGATGCCAACATGCCGCGCGTGGCCGCGCCGAATTTCGGGCAGTCGGAACGGATGACGGTGTCGCCGGGGCGCGAAGAGCAGGGGATCTTCAATATGCCGGGCGGGCAGAGCGGGCATCCATTGTCGCCGTTCTTTTTGGCGGGACATGAAGACTGGGTGAAGGCGCGGCCACGGCCCTTGTTGCCGGGGCTGGCGAAGTACACCTTGACGCTGGTGCCGTGATGCCTTCCAACTAACGGACCGCGACGGCCTCGCCGGCGAGTTGCTGCATGATCGACTCGGCCGGCACCGGGCGCCCCAGGTGATAGCCCTGCACCAGGTCGCAGCCATACTGCTGCAACAGCACCAGCTGCTCGTCCGTCTCGACCCCTTCCGCCACCACCACCATCTTGAGCCCGTGCGCCATCGCGATGATGGCGCGCGTGATGGCGGCGTTCTCGGAATCCTGCGGCAGCCCGCAGATGAAGCTGCGGTCGATCTTGAGCGCCCGCACGTCGAAACGCTTCAGGTAGTTCATCGACGAATAGCCGGTGCCGAAATCGTCGATGGAGAGGTAGACGCCGATGCGCCGCAACTGTTCCAGCGTCGCCAGCGTCGCCTTGGCGTCGTCCATCAGCGTTCCCTCGGTCAGCTCCAGTTCGAGCAGGCGCGGTTCCAGCCCCGTCTCGTGCAGGGCCGAGATCACGATCTGCGACAGGTTCTCGTCCTTGAACTGCTTGGCCGACAGGTTGACCGCCATGCGTACCGCGCGCCGCGTCTGTCGCTGCCACTCGCGCGCCTGCCTGCACGCGGTGCGCAGCACCCATTCGCCGATCGGCACGATCAGCCCGGTTTCCTCGGCCAGCGGAATGAACTCGGTCGGCGACACCAGGCCGCGTTCCGGATGGCGCCAGCGCACCAGCGCCTCCACGCCCACGATCTCGGCCGAGGGTACGTCGATCTGCGGCTGGTACAGCAGGTAAAGCTCGTCGTTGCGCAGCGCCTTGCGCAGGCCGACCTCGAGCTTCACGTGGCTCATGATCTGCATCGTCAGCGAAGAGCTGTACAGCTTCGCATTGTTCTTGCCGCAGTTCTTCGCGTGGTACATCGCGGTGTCGGCAAACTTGAGCAGGGAATTGCAGTCGTCGCCGTCTTCCGGGAACAGCGAGATGCCGATGCTGGCGGTGACGAAGATCTCGTTGCCCTCGATGAGGAAGGGCCGCCGCATCGCTTCCTTGACGCGGTGCGCGACGTTGAGCGCGTGCTCGACCCGTTCGAGGTCGGGAATGAGGATGGTGAATTCGTCGCCGCCCAGCCGCGCGAGATTGGTGGCCTGGTCGCCGCGCGAGACCATGTCGCTCGGCCGCGTGGTGTCGCGCAGGCGCTCCGAGACCAGCTTGAGAAGGTGGTCGCCGACATTGTGGCCGAGCGTGTCGTTGACGCGCTTGAAGGCGTCGAGGTCCATGAACAGCACAGCGAACTTCTTGTTGCCGATCTGCGAGCGGTGCAGCTCGCGCTCCAGCGTTTCGAGGAAGGCCTGGCGGTTCGGGATGCCGGTCAGGCTGTCGCAGTAGGCCAGGCGCCGGATCTGCTCCTCGCTGCGTTTGCGCTCGCTGATGTCGCGCACCAGTCCGAGCACTTCGGTGGCGCCGGTTGCGACCAGCCGCGCCTCGAAATGCAGGGTCTCGTCGCCGCGCGCCAGCTCATACTCCACCGAGCGGATCTGCTGGGACGCGTGCACGTTTTCCATCTGCTCCATCAGCCGGCCGGCGATTTCCTTCGGCAGCACTGCGCCGATATGGCGGCCCACGCAGTCGCCATCGGAGAAGCCGGCATCCTGGCCGCGCGCGTAATCGAGGTAGATGCCGTCGCGGTTGAGACGGAAGAAGGTGTCGGGAATGGCCGCCAGCACCGCGCGGTTCTGGGCGTCCGCGATGCGCAGGCGGGCAATGGCGTCGCTGGCGCGCAGCACGTACAGCACGCGGTGGCCGAGGATCGGCCAGTTGATCGGCTTGGAGACGAAATCGGTGGCGCCGGCCTCGTAGGCGCTGGTGACCGCTTCGATGTCGTCGCCGCCGGTGACCATGATGATCGGGACGGTGGCGCCGGCGGCGTCGTCGCGGATCGCGCGGCAGGCGGCGAAGCCGTCCAGGTGCGGCATGTCCACGTCCATCAGGATCAGGTCGGGACGAAAGCTGGCGGCACGCTCGACCGCCTGCACGCCGTCGCCGGCCTCGATCGCGTCGAGCCCGACCTGGCCGAGCATTTCGAGCATCAGCAGGCGCATCATCGGGTCGTCGTCGGCGACCAGCACGACACCGCGTTTCGTGGAGGTGGCAGGCATGCTAGGTTTCCTTCTCGGTGAGCAGGGCGGTGAGGGAGTGGCGCACGGCCTGGAACTCCTGCTCCATATCGGTGAGGATGCCGGCGGCGCCCTCGGTGGTCTCGGCGCGGCCGAGGTGTTCCATCTCCTTGCACAGCTGGGCGAGCGCCAGGGCGCCGACGTTGGCGCTGGACGACTTCAGGCTGTGCGCGACCTTGCGCACGCTGCCGCTGTCGGCGCCGGCGATGGCGCGGCGCAGCGTTTGCAGGTGCTGCGGCGTGTCGCCGACGTAGGCCGCGACCACCTTCTGCACCAGCGCGTCGCCGCCGTCGCGCGACAGGGCGCGGATGTTGTCGAGCGCCGCGCGGTTGATGACGTCGCGCTGGATCACTTCGACCGATTCCGGCGGCAGGCGCGGCGCTTCGTCGTCGTGGTGGCGGGTGGCGGCCAGCGGCAGCGCGATCCAGCGCCCGATCACGGCCGCCAGCTGCTGCTGCGAAAACGGCTTGGACAGGTAATCGTCCATGCCGGCGGCGAGGCAGGCTTCGCGGTCGCCCTGCAGCGCGTTGGCGGTGATGGCGATGACCGGCAGCGTGCGCCCGCGGCCGGCCTCGTGCTCGTCGCGCCGGATCGCGCTGGTGGCGGCGAAACCGTCCATCACCGGCATCTGGCAGTCCATCAGCACGGCGTCATAGGCGCCGCGGCGCACCCGCTGCAGCGCTTCCTCGCCGTTGGCGGCGCATTCGGCGGCCAGCCCCAGGCTTTCCAGCATCGCCTTGGCGACTTCGACATTGACCGGGTTGTCCTCGGCCAGCAGCACGCGTCGCATGCGGCCGCGCGCGGCGGGGCGCGGCTGTTCCGGCGGCGCGGCGAACTGCGGCGC
>JAEWEK010000265.1 GCA_023389425.1 Pseudomonadota bacterium
GTACTGGTCTTCGCTGACCAGCTCGATGTTATACGGGGGATAGCTGGGGGTGTCGGCGCGCTGCTCCAGCAGGCTGGCGAGGCGGTCGAAGCCGATGGCGGAACGGTACAGCGGTGCCAGGTCAAAAGTACGCATGGTCATATCCTTTCAGTGATTAAGCGATATCAGGGTGTCGGACCTCCCTCGAGCATCCGATGGTCCCTATCTAATGCCATGAAAAAGCGTTTTCAAGGCGTATGAAATATTATTTTTTTTAGTCTGCACAAAATTTTGTTTTCATCCATTCCGTGATGCATTGCTTGTTGCTACACTTTCCGGTCACCTCCAACGGAACCGACCATGCCATCACACCTGAGTTTTTCCATGCTCGCCACCCGCTCCGCGTGCGCGCTCACGCTGGCCCTCGCCCTCGCCTTCCCGGCCCGCGCCGCGGTCCCGGCCCCGCTCGACCAGCCCTATCCCGGCACCATCGGCCTGAGCGTCGACGCGACCGACCTGGCGCAGCAGATTTTCCGCGTCAAGATGAGCATCCCGGTGGCGCCGGGCCCGATGACCCTGCTGTATCCGCAGTGGATCCCCGGTAACCACGGCCCCAGCGGCCCGCTGACCCAGCTGGCCGGCCTGAAGCTGTCGGCCAACGGCAAGCCGGTCGAATGGACGCGCGACCCGGTGCAGGTGTTCGCCTTCCACCTGACGGTGCCGGCCGGCGCCAGCACGCTGGAGGCCGAGTACCAGTACCTGTCGCCGCTGGACGGCGGCCAGGGCCGCATCACGATGACCGACGACATCCTCGGCGTGCAATGGCAGTCGGTGACCCTGTACCCGGCCGGCTACGTGGCGCGCCGCGTCAAGGTGCAGGCCAACCTGCTGCTGCCGGCCGGCTGGCAGTACGCCACCGCGCTCGACACCGCCGAGCGCCAGGCCAATGAAGTGCATTTCAAGCCGACCGACCTCGAGACCCTGGTCGATTCGCCGCTGTTCGCCGGCCGCTACGTCAAGAAGATCGACCTGGCGCCGGGCGCCAAGGTGCCGGTGACCCTGAACGTGTTCGCCGACACGGCCGAAGCGCTGGACGCCAAGCCGGAGCAGATCGCCGTGCACCGCGCGATGGTCGAGCAGGCCGCGAAACTGTTCCGCTCGCACCACTACGACCACTACGATTTCCTGTTCGCGCTGTCGGACGAATTCGGCGGCATCGGCCGCGAGCACCACCAGTCCAGCGAGAACGGCACCAAGCTCGGCTACTTCACCGACTGGAACAAGGGCGAAGCCGGCCGCGACCTGCTGGCGCACGAGTACACCCACTCGTGGGACGGCAAGTTCCGCCGCCCGGCCGGCCAGGACGTGCCCAACTTCAACACCCCGCTGCAAAACAGCCTGTTGTGGGTCTATGAAGGCCAGACCCAGTACTGGGGCAATGTGCTGTCGGCCCGCTCCGGCCTGTTCTCGCAGCAGGGCGCGCGCGACGCCTTCGCCGCCGCCGCCGCCCATTACGACGCGGTCAAGGGCCGCGACTGGCGCGCGCTGCAGGACACCGTCAACGACCCGATCATCAACGGCCGCCGCCCGCTCGGCTGGGCCAACTGGCAGCGCAGCGAGGACTACTACACCGAAGGCATGCTGATCTGGCTGGACGTGGACACCCGCATCCGCGAGATGTCGGGCGACAAGCGCTCGCTGGACGACTTCGCGCGCGCCTTCTACGGCGTCAACGACGGCAGCCACCTGCCCTCGTTCTACAACTTCGACGACGTGGTGGCGGCGCTGAACCAGGTGCAGCCCTACGACTGGGCCGGCTTCCTGCGCGCCAAGCTCGACGGGCACGGCCCGGGCGCGCCGCTGGACGGCCTGGCGCGCGCCGGCTGGAAACTGGTGTACACCGACACCCCGACCGACTACCTCAAGAGCGCCGAGGAGCGCAGCAAGGCCACCGACTTCGCCTACTCGCTGGGTTTCTCGGTCAGCGCCGAAGGCAATATCCGCAACGTGATCTGGGATGGGGTGGGCTTCCGCGCCGGCCTCGCGGCCAACAGCAGCATCGTGGCCGTCAACAACAAGGCCTTCAAGGGCGCGGTGCTGAAGGCGGCGGTCAAGGAAGCCAAGGAGAAACACCAGCCGATCGAACTGCTGGTCAAGAAGGGCAACAACTTCCGCACCATCAAGCTCGAGTACTACGAAGGCCTGCGCTATCCGCGCCTGGAACGGATTGCCGGCACCAAGGATCGTTTGGACGAGATCTTCAAACCGCTGAAGTAATCCCAGCTCCTGCTCTCGCAAAAAGCTCGTCGTTCCCGCGCAGGCGGGAACCCCATTTTGCCGGCAGACCGGCTGCGTCAACCGAAGCGGCTTGCGTGAAAATGGGGTTCCCGCTTTCGCGGGAACGACGGTAGCTGGTGGTGTCACCCAAACAAGCCATGCAAAAACCAGCGCGGCTCGGCATCCTCCGCCGAGCCGACGATGCGTTCGCGGAACACCCAGTACAGCGCCTGGTCCTGCCCTTCCGCCACGAAGTAGTCGCGGGCCTGGGTCTCGCTCCACCAGCCTGCCTCGATGCGCTCCGGCGTCGACGCCATCTTCAGCGCTGAACCGTAGAACGGCCGGTGGTCGCGCATCAGCAGCGCGATCGGCTTGGCCAGCATCCATACCGGCCGCGCCAGGCTGTGCACGTGCGGCGGCAGCTGCGCCGCCCGCTCCGCGGGCCGGATCTTGCGCTCCAGCGGCACCCAGGCATTGGCGACCTCGGGCCGGTAATCGGCTTGCGGCGCCGCCTGCAGCACATTGTCCGCCCCCAGCCGCGCCACCAGCAGCTCGAACATGCGGCCGCGGTCGTCCTCGGTGCCGCCCGGCTCCGGGAACAGCGAGGCCGACGGCGGCGCCATCGGCTGCAGCTGCACCGCTTCCAGCCCCAGCCCGATCACCGGCGCCTCCAGCACGGTCTTGCCCAGGCGCTCGCGCAGCAGGCGCACCAGGTGTTCGTCGTGCCAGCTGGGCTCGGCCAGCGCGATGTCGATCAGCGTGGGCGCACGCGCCACCCGGCCCCGCTCGTGCTCGAGCTTGAGCGTGACGCGCTCGGCCGCCAGCTGGCGCGCGCACAGCCAACCGGTCAGCTGCAGCACCAGCCGGTGCGCGCCGGCCAGCAGCGCGTCCGCGTGTTCGATGCGGTCGAACAGCTCGAGGCGGGCGTGGAAGGTGGCCGGCGGCTCGATCCAGTCGAACAGCTCGGGCAGCGAACCGTAGGCGGCATCGAGCAGGTCGAGCAGCGGCCGGCCGCAGCGCCGCTGCAGGCCGGGCCGCGGCAGGCGCCGCAGCTCGGCCAGCGTGAAGCAGCCGATGCCTTCCAGCCAGGGCAGGAAGGGCCGTGCCGGCGGCGCCGTGGCGACCGGCAGGCGGTCCAGCCGACGCACCATCGAGGCCGGCTTGAGCGCGCGTCCGGCGCCGCGCCGCGCC
>JAEWEK010000304.1 GCA_023389425.1 Pseudomonadota bacterium
CTATGTGTTCGAGACACCGATCCACGCCGACTTCGCGCTCATCAAGGCGCACCGCGGCGACCGCTGGGGCAACCTCACCTACCGCAAGACCGCCCGCAATTTCGGGCCGGTGATGGCGATGGCGGCACGCTGCACCATCGCCCAGGTCGGCGAAATCGTGGAGCTGGGCGAGCTCGATCCGGAAACCATCGTCACGCCGGGCATCTTCGTCCAGCGCGTCGTCCTGCAAGGAGGCCAATGATGCAGCGCCTGACCCGCGACCAGATCGCCGCCCGCGTGGCGCAAGACATTCCCGAGGGCGCCTACGTCAACCTTGGCATCGGCCTGCCCACCATGGTCACCCAACACCTGCCGGCTGAACTGGACATCTTCCTGCACAGCGAGAACGGCCTGCTGGGCATGGGCCCGCCGCCGGCGCCGGGCGAAGAGGACGAAGACCTCATCAACGCCGGCAAGCAGCCGGTGACGCTGCTACCGGGCGGCTCCTATTTCCACCACGCCGACTCGTTCGCGATGATGCGCGGCGGACACCTCGACATCTGCGTGCTGGGCGCCTTCCAGGTGTCCGAGAAGGGCGACCTGGCCAACTGGCACACCGGCGCGCCGGATGCGATTCCGGCGGTCGGCGGCGCGATGGACCTGGCGATCGGCGCCAAGCGCGTGTTCGTGATGATGGAGCACCAGACCAAGAGCGGCGAAAGCAAGATCGTCGGCCAGTGTACTTACCCGCTGACCGGCGTCGGCTGCGTCAGCCGCATCTACACCGACCTGGCGGTGATCGACGTGAGCTCGGACGGACTGGTGGTGCGCGAGATGGTCGACGGCCTCTCGTTCGGGGAACTGCAGCGCATCACGGGCGTGCCGCTGGTGTTCGCGCCGGCGCTTTGAAAGGATGGACATGCAAGACGCTTTTATCTGCGACGCCGTACGTACGCCGATTGGCCGCTATGCCGGCGCGCTGAAGGACGTGCGCGCCGACGATCTCGCGGCGATCCCGCTGCGCGAACTCATGCACCGCAACCCGCAGGTCAACTGGCAGGAAGTGGACGACGTGATCCTCGGCTGCGCCAACCAGGCCGGCGAGGACAACCGCAACCTGGCGCGCATGGCGCTGCTGCTGGCCGGGCTGCCGCAGGAGGTGGGCGGCACCACCATCAACCGCCTGTGCGGCTCGGGCCTCGATGCGCTCGGCGGCGCGGCGCGCGCGATCAAGGCCGGCGACGCCTCGCTGGTGATCGCCGGCGGCGCCGAATCGATGACCCGCGCGCCCTTCGTGATGGGCAAGGCCGAGTCGCCATTCGCGCGCCAGGCCGCGCTGCAAGATACGACAATGGGCTGGCGCTTCATCAACCCGCTGCTCAAGGAACGGTACGGTGTCGACACCATGCCCGAAACCGCCGAGAACGTGGCCGATGACTTCCACATCAGCCGCGAGGACCAGGACCGCTTCGCGCTCGCCAGCCAGGCCAAGGCCGCTGCCGCGCAGGAGCAGGGCCTGTTCGCGCACGAGATCGTGCCTGTCAGCGTCCCCCAGAAAAAAGGCGAGCCGCTGGTCGTCTCCAGGGATGAGCATCCGCGTGCGACCAGCATGGAAGCCCTGGCCAAGCTGAAGCCCGTGGTGCGCGCGGGCGGCACTGTCACCGCGGGCAATGCGTCCGGCATCAACGACGGCGCCTGCGCGCTGATCGTCGCCAGCCGTGACGCCGCGATCCGCAACGGGCTCACGCCGCGTGCACGCATCGTGGGCATGGCCGGCGCCGGCGTGGCGCCGCGCGTGATGGGCATGGGGCCGGTGCCGGCGGTGCGCAAGGTGCTGCAGCAGGCCGGCCTGACGCTCGAACAGATGGACCTGATCGAACTGAACGAAGCGTTCGCCGCGCAGGGACTGGCGGTGCTGCGTGAACTGGGCTTGCGCGACGACGACCCGCGCGTGAACCCGCAAGGCGGCGCGATCGCGCTGGGGCATCCGCTCGGCATGAGCGGCGCGCGGCTGGCGGCCACCGCGATGTATCAACTCCAGCGCAGCGGCGGCCGCTACGCGCTGTGCACGATGTGCGTGGGTGTGGGCCAGGGGATCGCGTTGATCCTCGAACGAGTCTGACGCCTGTCGCGATAAGTTTTAAAACAATCAAACGGAGACAGGAATGGCCAGGCAAGAATCTGCGACCCACCACATACCCTTGGCGGACCTCACGCCCACGCAGCGCATCTTCGCGATCGTGGGCGCGTCGTCCGGTAACCTCGTCGAGTGGTTCGACTTCTATATCTACTCCTTCTGCGCGCTGTACTTCTCGTCGCAATTCTTCCCCAAGGGCGACCCGACCTCGCAGCTGCTCAACACCGCCGGCATTTTCGCGGCCGGCTTCCTGATGCGCCCCGTCGGCGGCTGGCTGTTCGGCCGTATCGGCGACCGCTACGGCCGCCGCCGCGCGATGATGATCTCGGTGCTGATGATGTGCTTCGGCTCGCTGATGATCTCCGTGCTGCCGACTTATAAATCGATCGGCAACCTGGCGCCCTTGCTGCTGCTGGTGGCGCGCCTGTTCCAGGGCCTGTCGGTGGGTGGCGAATACGGCACCAGCGCGACCTATATGTCCGAGGTGGCGCAGTCCGGCAAGAAGGGCTTCTACGCCTCCTTCCAATACGTGACCCTGATCGGCGGCCAGCTGCTGGCGCTGCTGGTGCTGGTGATCCTGCAGCAGTTCCTGACCGAAACCGAACTGAAGGCCTACGGCTGGCGCATTCCATTCGCGATCGGCGCGCTCACCGCGCTGGTGTCGCTGTACCTGCGTCAGTCCCTCCACGAGACTACGACCGAAGAGCAGCGCAAGACCAAGGGCGCGGGTACGCTGTCGACCCTGCTCAACCACAAGCGCGCCTTCGTCACGGTGCTGGGCTTCACCGCGGGCGGTTCGCTGATCTTCTACGCCTTCACCACTTATATGCAGAAGTACCTGGTCAACACCGTGGGCATGGGCAAGGAAACCGCCAGCTTCGTGATGACCGTCGCGCTGCTGGTATACGCCGGCCTGCAGCCGGTGTTCGGCATCCTGTCGGACAAGATCGGCCGCCGCACCTCGATGCTGTGGTTCGGCGCTCTGGCCGCGATCTTCACCGCGCCGATCTTCTTCACGCTGCGCGGCGTGTCCAGCCCGATCGTCGCCTGCCTGCTCATCATCGGGGCGCTGGCGATCGTCAGCCTGTACACCTCGATCAGCGGCCTCATCAAGGCAGAAATGTTCCCGGTCGAGGTACGCACGCTCGGCGTCGGCTTTTCCTACGCCATCGCCAACGCCCTGTTCGGCGGTACGGCCGAGTACGTGGCGCTGTGGTTCAAGTCGGTTGGCGTCGAGCAGAACTTCTACTGGTACGTGAGTGCGATGTGCGCGCTGGCCTTTGTGGTAGCGTGGAAGATGCCCGATCCGGGCAAGCAGGGGCTGCTCAAGTAAATCCCCTGTTTGATGCATGCCAAGGCAGCCAGCGAAGGCTGCCGCGGTTCGCTCGCTCGCGCTGTCGAACCGCACATTCGAGCGGAGGAGCACATGAGCGGTTTCGACGAATGGCCGGCCCTGCCTTACGAACGGTGGAAGGACACTTACGCCACCTTGCACCTGTGGACGCAGGTGGTCGGCAAGGTCAAGCTGGCGCTGATGCCATGGACGAATCATTCCTGGCACACGGCGCTCTACCTCACGGCGCGCGGCCTCACCACCGGGCCTTTGCCTTACGGCGCGCGCACCCTGCAGATCGATTTCGATTTCTCCGAACACCGGATCACGGTCGTCACCGCGGAAGGCGCCTTGCGCGTGCTGCCGCTGGAGGCGCAATCGGTGGCCGGCTTCTATCGCAAGCTGATGCGTACGCTGGACGAGCTGGCGCTGCCGGTGTCCATTCATCCCATGCCCAACGAAATCCCGGACGCCATTCGATGCGACCTGGATGAGGCACATTGTTCGTATGACGCGGAGGCGGCCAACCGCTGCTGGACGGCGATGCTGCAGGCGCAGCGGGTGTTCCAGCGTTTCCGTTCGGGCTACATCGGCAAATGCAGTCCGGTGCACTTTTTCTGGGGCAGTTTCGATGTCGCGGTGACGCGCTTTTCGGGAAGGCATGCGCCGCCGCATCCGGGCGGGGTGCCCAATCTGCCGGACTGGGTCGCGCGCGAGGCGTATTCGCACGAAGTGAGCAGCGTTGGTTTCTGGCCGGGCGGGCCCGCCTTGCCCGAGCCGGTGTTCTATTCGTACGCCTATCCGGAGCCGCCGGGGTTCAGCAAAGTGGGCGTGCGGCCGGCAGCGGCTTACTACCATCCGGACCTGCGCGAGTTCGTGCTGCCGTATGAGGCGGTGCGGCGCGCGCATTCGCCGGATGATGAGTTGATGGCGTTTTGCCAGAGTAGCTACGATGCGGCGGCCGATCTGGGAGGATGGAATCGGGCGGAGTTGGAATATCCGCGCGGGGCGTTGCCGGGGCCGGCTTAGCGGACTTGGTTCAGTCGATACATCCGAGGTATCGTCGTTCCCGCGAAGGCGGGAACCTTATTTTTACCGAGCTGCCAAAAGCGCACGCCCTGCCCGTGCGAGCAAAAGGATTCCCGCCTCCGCGAGAATGATGTCTTTTTCGATTGCCGTTGTTGGTGCGGCTTCTACCGCAGCATATCGATGTGCATGATCCCGTCCTCGTCATAAGGTTCGGAAATCGTCTTGAAGCCAAAGCCCTGATAGAACTTCTCCAGGTACTGCTGCGCGCCGATGCGGATCCGGTGCCCCGGATGCAGTTCCTCAGCCAACGCAATCCCGCGCGCCAGCATCTCGCGCCCGGCACCGCTGCCACGCGCCTTCTCGGTGGTCAGCACCCGCCCGATCGACATTTCCTGATACTTCGCCCCGGGCGCCAGCACACGCAGGTAGGCGACCAGCTCGCGCCGGCCATCGTCACCGGCCGCCCAGCCGAGCAGGTGATGCGCTTCCACATCCAGGCCATCGAAATCGTTGTAGAAACACTGCTGCTCCAGCACGAACACCTTCTGCCGCTGGGCCAGTACCTCGTACAGCTCCACGTTGGAGAGCGCGTGAAAGCCGCTCCACTGCCATTCAATCATTGTCGTTCCCGTGTCAGACCGCCGTCTCGAAGCCTTCGAGCACGTTGACGGTATTGATGCCAAGTTCCGCGATCGCGCTGCCGCCTTCGAACATGAAGGTGGTCGGCAAGCCGAGGTGGGCCAGCCGTTCGCCGATGCGCAGGAAGTCGCCGCCTTGCAGCGCGACACGCGAGGCCGGATCGCCGGCGAAGCCATCGACCCCGAGCGACACCACCAGCGCATCCGGCGCGTAGGCCGCGATCTTGAGGCAGGCGCTTTCCAGCGCCATGAACCACTGCGACGAACTCGATCCCGCCGGCAGCGGCAGATTCATGTTGTAGCCCAGGCCTTCGCCTTCGCCGGTCTCGTCCGCATGGCCGAGGTAGAAGGGATATTCGGTGCGCGGGTCGCCGTGGATCGACACGAACAGCACGTCGCTGCGGCGGTAGAAGATGCTCTGCGTGCCGTTGCCGTGGTGGTAATCGATATCGATGATGGCCACGCGCGCGGCGCCGTCGTCCAGCAGGTGCTGGGCCGCCAGCGCGGCATTGTTGAGGAAGCAGTAGCCGCCGAAGAAGTCCGCCCCGGCATGGTGGCCGGGCGGCCGCGTCAGCGCGAAGCTGGAACGCTCGCCCAGCCGCAGCGCATGGGCCGCGTTGACGGCGCAATCGGCGCCGGTCTTGGCCGCGATCCAGGTGCCGGACGACAGCGGCGTGCCGCTGTCCATCGAATACAGCCCCATGCGGCCGTGGAAGTTGTCTGGCTCGACGTCGTCGCGCAGCGTGCGCACCGGCCATACGGCGGGCAGCGCGTCCTTGTCGGCGTTGGCCGGGTCGAGCGCGGTCCACTCGTTCCAGGCATTGCGCAGGAAGTGGAGGTAGCGCGGCGAATGCACTCGCTCCAGCGACACCAGCGGCACGCCGTGCGGCGTGACTACCCGGCCGAGGCCGCGCCGCCCGAATTCCGCCAGCACCAGGTCGGCTCGCTCAGGCTTTTCCGAACATGGCACCATCCGGCCGCGGTAAAGCTCGAGCTTCGGCTGGTGCTGCGCATGGTGTTCGTTGTAGAAGGTGAGCAAGTGAACTCTCGGGCTTAGTTATTCCCGCATAGTGTACTGGTGTTGTACCTGGCGACAAAGTCGTCGAAGCTGCCGGTGTCTTCCTGCTCGATCACGGCCTGCTCCGCCAACGATGCGGCCGCCATCTCCTCGAACATGGCTTCCTCCGCCGGCATCAGCGCGTTCTCGCGGAAGTACTTGGCATGCAGCTCGCTCTGGCGCAGGCCGAAGGTCTTGAACGAAGCGATCGCGCGCACTTCCTCCAGCACTTTCGCGGACGGCGTTTTGGATGGATCCTCGACCTTGGCCTTCTGTACCGCGAGCGAGGCCGCGTGCACCGCTTCGTCGTGCTGGGAATCGAGCAGCTCGGCCACCGGCCGGATACGCTCGATCAGTTCGAGCGCCCACTCGGTAAGCGCCACTTCGCTGCCGTCGCAGCGGGTCAAGGTCAGGCCCGGGCGGCGGCCTTCCTTGACCGTGCGCCCGAAATTGGATGCGTGGACCTGTCCTTGCGCCGCGCTGATCGGCGGGCTTTCTTCCAGCGCGCAGAACATCAGGAAGGCGTCGAGGAAGCGGCCGGTTTCGAGGCTGATGCCGACCGGTTCGAACGGGTCGATATCCATGCAGCGCACCTCGATGTACTGCACGCCGCGGTTGCACAGCGCCTGCACCGGACGCTCGCCGGTGCGGATCACGCGCTTGGGCCGGATGGTCGAATAGTATTCGTTCTCGATCTGCAGCACGTTGGTCGACAGCTGCACCCATTCGCCGTTCTTCCTGGTGCCGATGGCGGCGTAGGGTTCGTAGGGGCGGTTGACGGCATCCATCAGCGAGCTGACGTAGCTTTCCAGGCTGTTCTCGTGCGGACGCAGGCCGGACTGGGCGTCGTTCTGGTAACCCAGGTCGCTCAAGCGCAGGCTGGTGGCATAAGGCAGGTAGAGCGTATCGTCCGACAGCGTCTGCAGATTGTGCTCGCGGCCGCGCAGGAAGCTCTTGTTCAGCGCGGGCGAAGCGCCGAACAGGTACATCAGCAGCCAGCTGTAGCGGCGGAAGTTGCGGATCATCGCGATGTAGCTCTCGGACTGAAAGTCGCGCAGCGCCGAGCGGCGTTCTTCGAGCACGCCCTCGTTCACGGCCAGCACCTGCCACAGCTTCTCAGGCAGCGAGTAGTTGTAGTGGATGCCCGCGATGCACTGCATGGCCTTCCCGTAGCGCAGCGCCAGGCCGCGGCGGTACACGTGCTTGAGCATGCCGAGGTTGGACTTGCCGTACCATGCGATCTCGATGTCTTCGTCCGGCGGCAGCTCGCAGGGCATCGACTCGCTCCACAGCATCTCGTTCGGCATCTTCGAGTAGGCGAAACGGTGGATCGCATCGAGGCGGTGCAGGGTCACGGAGACGTCGTGTTCGGCCGGGGTGATGAATTCCAGCAGGGCCTCTGCGTAGTCGGTGGTGATCTGCGGATTGGTCAGCGCCGAACCGAGCGGCGCCGGGTGCGGCGTGCGCGCCAGCTCGCCATCCTTGTCGACGCGGAGGGTTTCGCGTTCGATACCGCGCAGGCCCTGGCCGAGCAGGGAGCGGTGGGCGTCATCGTCGAGAAGTGCCAGGCGGCGGGTCAGTTGGTTCGACACGGATGTTTCCTTTCTTTTACTGCCTAATCAGTGGCGCAAAGAGTAACCGAAATCGCGCGGACGCGTTGGCGTGCCCTCAATTCACATAACCGACATCAAACCTAACCGGCCGGCATGCTCGCCGCCGCCTTGGCCGGCTCCGCTTTCGGTGGCGCGTTTTCGCTGGCGATCCAGCGGTCGATCTCGCGTTCCAGCACGGCCAGCGGCAGCGGGCCGTTGTCGATCACGGCGTTGTGGAAGCGCTTGATGTCGAACTTCGCGCCCAGTGCGGCCTGCGCCTTGTCGCGCAGCGCGACGATGCGCAGCTGGCCGATCTTGTAGCCCAGCGCCTGCCCCGGCGCCGCGATGTAGCGGTCCACCTCGACCTCGTTGTCGACCGGCGAATTGGCGGTGTTGGCGTTCATGTAGTCCACTGCCTGCTGGCGCGACCAGCCGAGCGCGTGAATGCCGGTGTCGACCACCAGCCGCGCCGCGCGGAACAGCTCGTCGTTGAGGTGGCCGAAGGCGGAAAACGCATCCTTGTAGAAGCCCATCTGCGCACCCAGCCCTTCGGCGTACAGCGCCCAGCCCTCGCCGAAGGCCACGTACCAGGCATTGCGGCGGAAGGCCGGCAGCTTGTCTAGTTCGTGGGCGCGGGCGGTCTGGGTGTGATGGCCCGGCACGCCTTCGTGCAGGGCCAGCGTGTCGACTTCCCACATCGGGCGCGTGTTCAGGCGCGAGGTGTTGACCACCAGCGCGGCGGTGCGGCCGGCGTTGCCCGGTTCATAGTAGGCGGCCGGCTGCTGCTCGGCGCCTGCCGCCTGGATCGGCTTGACCGTGATGTCTTCCTGCGGCACGGTCGCCAGCAAATCCGGCAGGCGCGCGCGGGCCCGCATCAGCGAGCGGCGGTAGCGGCCCAGCAGGGCGTCGGCGTCGGTGTAGAACAGGCGCGGGTCGCTGTGCGCAAAGACGATGAACTGGGCGAAGCTGCCCTGGAAGCCGGTGCGCGCGATCGCGTCCTTCATTTCGGTGCGCAGGCGCGCGACTTCCTTCAGGCCGAGCGCGTTGATCTCGGCCGGCGTCATATTGGTGGTGGTGGCGCCGCGCGCCAGCAGGGCATACCAGGGCTGACCGCCGGGCAGGCCCGATGCGGCGATCGTGTCGCGCGCGGCCGGCAGGTATTCGGTCCGGACGAAGTCTTCCAGCTTTTGCAGCGCGGGCGCTACCGCGTTGGCGAGCGCGGCTTGTCCGCCGGTGGCAAGCTGCTCGCGGACAGGCTTGTCGATGGTGGCCGGGATCGCGCGCAGCGGGGCGCCGACGACGCCGTCGGCGAGGTGTTCGCGCAGCGCCTTCAGCTGGCCGGGCACCGATTGCATGATGACCTTGGGCGCGATCCAGCCATTTTTCATCCCGTAGCGCATCTGCTCGATCAGGCCGTCGACGTGGCGCGGCACGGCCTGCATGCGGCCGATGTAGGCGCGGTAGTCGGCCTCGGTCGCGAAGGGCATCTGCGCGACCAGCTGCGGCAGGCGGATCTGCAGGCCGTTCTGCGCGGTGAGCGGGTAGGGATCGAAGGGGAAGAAGGCGGCCGCGGCCAGCTTGCGCTCCTTGTCGTCGACGAACAGGTCGTAGGAAATCTGGTCCTGCACCGGCAGCTGCGCGCGGTCGATCGCCTTGATCGCGTCGAGCATGGACCTTTCGTGTTCGGTGGCCTGGCGCGCGGCGGCGATGGTGGTGTCGGACAGCGTGTCGTCGAAGCGGTGGTCGCCGACCGTGGTGGCGAATTCGGGCTGGTGGCGCAGGTGCCATTGCCAGTCGCGCTCGAACAGCGCGCGCGCCTGCTCGGCCGGCGTCGGCGCCGGCGGCTGCGGCTCGGCGACGGCGGCGGCCGTGGCGAGGGGGGCGCACAGCGCGAGGATGGCGAACAGTTGGCGCATGGGTTGAGGTTCCGGGTGGACCGGGAATTTTATCAAAGACGCAATTTTTGTTGCGCGGGGTATGCGTATCGTGCCCTTAACCTATGCCGGCACGTCGTTCCCGCGGAAGCGGGAACCCCATTTTGTGTGTGTGACTCATCGAGCTGGCGCTGGCGGCAGGGCACGCACAATGGGGTTCCCGCCTGCGCGGGAACGACGAATGGTGAGGTCAATCGTTGCGAACGATCCGGCCGCCGCTGACGCGTTCGATGCCGGCCAGGTCGCGCCAGCTTTGCACTTCCGCGTAGCCGTGCGCTTCCAGCAGCTCGCGCACCTGCGCCGCCTGGTCGTAGCCGTGTTCCAGCAGCAGCCAGCCGTCGTGTTCGAGGTGGGCGGGCGCGCCGCCGATGATGATGCGCAGCGCCGACAGGCCGTCCGCCTGGTCGGTGAGGGCCATGTTCGGCTCGAAGCGCAGGTCGCCGCGCGACAGGTGTTCGTCGCCGGAGGCGATGTAGGGCGGGTTGGAGGCGATCAGGTGGAAACGCTCGTGGTCGAGGTTCGAGAACCAGTCGCTGCGCAGGAAGCGCACCTGGGCGCCGTGGGTGTTGGCGTTGGTGCGGGCCACGTCGAGCGCGGCGCCGGAGAAGTCCAGCGCGGTCACCGCCGTATCCGGCCGCGTGTGCGCGACCGACACCGCGATCGCGCCGCTGCCGGTGCCCATGTCGAGCAGGCGGCCATGCCTGGGCAGGCGGTCCAGCGCCAGTTCGACCAGCAGCTCGGTATCCGGCCGCGGGATCAGCACCGAGTCGTTGACCTGGAAGTTCAGGCCGAAGAATTCGCGGTGGCCGACGATGTAGGCGATCGGCTCGCCGAATTGCCGGCGCTGGACGACAGCGGACAGGCGGCTCGCTTCATCGGCGGTGAGCACGCGCTCGGATTCGGTAATCAGCGCCACCCGCGACAGGCCGAGCGCGTGGCACAGCAGGATGCGGTTTTCCAGCGGATCGAGCGGCAGCGATGCCTGCAGCGCGCCGATGGTGGCGCCGGCGGCGATCATCGGCTGCGGCGCGCCAGCAGCCAGGCCAGCGTCGCGGTGATGAGCACGAACCAGACGGCCGACCAGCCCGGGATCGACAGGCCGAACAGCTTGTCGGTGGCGTCCTCGCACATGCCGTTGGCCTGGAACAGCCAGGGCAGCGCGGTGGCGGTCGGGATCTTGTTCAGCATGGTCTCCATCGGGTCGATCCCGCAGGAGAAGCCGGGGTGGGCCAGCACGTACAGGTGCTTGCCGGCCACGCCCAGGCCGCCCAGGCCACCGAGAATGCCAAGCGCCGCGCCGGCCTTCGGCTGGCCGCCCCAGGCGCCGAGCAGGCAGCACACGGCGATGGCCAGGAACAGGTAGCGCTGGATCACGCACAGCGGGCAGGGCTGCATCATCTGCACGTGCTGCAGGTACAGGGCTGCGCCGACCAGGGCGATGCAGATCAGGGCGACGGCGTAGAGGGTGGTTCTGGACGTTGGCATTGTTTTGTTGGGGCTGCGCTGATGGAAGGGGAATTGTCGCATAAAGCGATCGGCCGCTCCGCGTGCCAAGGAGTTGCCGTCGTTCCCGCGGAGGCGGGAATCCCGTTTTTGCGCACAGCCACTGCGGCCAGCCGTATCGATACGCGTGCACAATGGGGTTCCCGCCTGCGCGGGAACGACAGGGGTGCCCTAGTCGCCCAGCGCCGCCAGCTGCTCCGCCTGGTGTTCGGCCGACAGCGCATTGGTCAGCTCGTCCAGGTCACCGTCCATGATCATGTCCAGCTTGTACAGCGTGAGGTTGATGCGGTGGTCGGTCAGGCGGCCCTGCGGGAAGTTGTAGGTGCGGATCCGCTCGCTGCGGTCGCCCGAGCCGATCAGGCTCTTCCGGGTGGCCGCTTCCTTCGACTGCTGCTCGCGGATCTGCACGTCCTTGATGCGCGCGGCCAGCACCTTCATCGCCTGCGCCTTGTTCTTGTGCTGGCTGCGGTCGTCCTGGCACTCGACCACGATCCCGGTCGGCAGGTGGGTGATGCGCACCGCCGAATCGGTCTTGTTGATGTGCTGCCCGCCGGCGCCGGATGCGCGGTAGGTATCGATGCGCAGGTCGGCCGGATTGATGTCCACGTCCTCGACCTCGTCCGCCTCCGGCATCACCGCCACGGTGCAGGCGGAGGTGTGGATGCGGCCCTGCGTCTCGGTGGCCGGCACGCGCTGCACGCGGTGGCCGCCCGATTCGAACTTGAGCCTGGAATAGGCCCCCTGGCCGACGATGCGCACGATGACTTCGCGGTAGCCGCCCAGGTCCGATGCCGATTCCGACACCATCTCGACCTGCCAGCGGTGGCGCTCGGCGAAGCGGGTGTACATGCGCAGCAGGTCGCCCGCGAACAGGGCCGACTCGTCGCCGCCGGTGCCGGCGCGGATCTCGAGGAAGATGTTGCGCTCGTCGTTGACGTCCTTCGGCAGCAGCATCTTCTGCAGTTCAAGGTCGAGCTGGGCCAGGCGATCTTTCGCGGACTCGATCTCTTCCTGCGCGAATTCCTTCATGTCCGGGTCGAGCAGCATCTCCTGCGCAGCCTCGATGTCGGCCTGCGCTTCCTGGTACTGGTGATAGACGGCGACCAGCGGTCCGAGCTCGGCATGCTCGCGCGTCATCTTGCGGTAGTTGTCCATGTTCGCCGTGGCGTCTTGTTGCGCCAGCAGTTCGTCCAGTTCGACAAGTCGGTTGGCAAGTTGGTCCAGCTTGGACAGCATGGATGGTTTCATACGTATGCTCGGAGTGGGTCAGCGAAGGGGCGCGCGGCGGCGCCGGGGTGCGCCGGGACGGCGCAAGCGAACAGGGAAGGGCCGCTACCGGCGGCCGCGGAACAGCTGCGGCAGCAGGGCCGCGAGACGGGCGCGCTCGTCGCCCTGGGCGCGGTGCAGCGCCTGCTGCGGGCCGTGCAGGAATTTGGCGGCGAGGCCGCGCGACAGCGCTTCCAGCACGGCTTCGGGATCGTCGCCCTTGGCCAGCATGCGGCGCGCGCGTTCGAGTTCGGCCAGGCGCAGCGCCTCGCTCGACTCGTGCAGGTCCTGGATGACCGGCACCACGGCGCGGTCGCCGATCCAGTGCATGAAGGACTGCACGCGGGTTTCGATGATGGCTTCGGCCTGCGCCACCGCGGCCTGGCGGCTTTCGATGCCGGTGCGAACCACCTGCGCGAGGTCGTCCACGGTGTACAGGAACACGTCGTCCAGGCTGGCGACTTCGGGTTCGATATCGCGCGGCACCGCCAGGTCGACCATGAACACCGGACGCCGGCGGCGCGCCTTGATCGCGCGTTCGACCAGGCCCTTGCCGATCAGCGGCAGGGTGGAGGCGGTGGACGAGACGATGATGTCGAACTGCGCCAGCTGCTCAGGAAGGTCGGCCAGGCGGATCGCGCGGCCATTGAGCTGCTTGGCCAGCGCCTCGCCGCGTTCCATGGTGCGGTTGGCGATGGTGATGCTTTTCGGGTTCTGCGCCGCGAAGTGGGTGCCGCATAATTCGATCATTTCGCCGGCGCCGATGAACAGCACGTGCTGGTCGGCCATGCGGTCGAAAATGCGCTGCGACAGGCGCACCGCGGCGGCGGCCATCGACACGCTGTGGGCGCCGATCTCGGTGGTGCTGCGCACTTCCTTGGCGACCGCGAAGCTGCGCTGGAACAGCTGGTGCAGGTAGGTGCCAAGGCCGCCGGCTTGGTCGGCCACGCGCGCCGCATCCTTCATCTGGCCCAGGATCTGCGCTTCGCCCAGCACCATCGAATCGAGGCCGGAGGCGACGCGGAAGGCGTGGCGCACGGCGTCGTCCTGCGGCAGCAGGTAAAGGTGCGGCCGCAGTTCGGCGTAGTTGAGGGCGTGGTAGTGGGCCAGGAAGTGGCCGGATGCATCGAGCGGATTGGGCGCGCTGCTGGCCGCGTACATCTCGGTGCGGTTGCAGGTGGACAGCAGGGCCGCTTCGTCGCCGCCCTTGTCGTTGAAGCGCGCGAACCACTGGCGCGCCGAGCACACCGCGTCGCCGAGCTGCTCAGGACCAAGCGCCAGTTGCTCGCGCAGCGAGACCGGTGCTGTGGTGTGGTTGAGGCCGACGGCGAGAACTTGCATTCCTTGCTTTACAGACGAGGCAGGCGGACGCCGTCATTATACCCTTTCAGCGAAAGGGAGTTTCAGGCGCCCAGTTTCTCCAGCCGGTAGCCGTAGCTGTACACCGGGACCAGGCGGAAGCCGTTTTCCGGGCGCAACTGGAGCTTGTTACGGACGCGCGACACGTGGGTGTCCATGGTGCGCGACGGCACGGCGGTCTCGCGCACCCACACGGATTCGTGGATGTAGGCGCGCGACAGCGGACGGCCGATGTTGCGGAAGAACAGCAGCGCCAGATAGAACTCCTTGTGCGTCACGTCGATCGGCGCGCCATCCATCAGCAGGCGGCCGGGGCGCGTTTCGAAGGTGTAGGGGCCGAAGCTGAGCTGCTCCGAGCCGTTCTGCGACGGGTAGGCGCGGCGCAGCAGGGCCGACACGCGCGCCGCCAGTTCGCCGCGGCGCAGCGGCTTGACGATGTAGTCGTCGGCGCCGGCGCTCATGCCCGCGACCATGTCGTCCTCGGCCGAGGTGTTGGCCATGAACATGGTGGGCGCATTGGCCGGCAGCTTCTCCTTGGCCCGGCGCAGCACTTCGGCGCCCGCCATGTCCGGCACCTGCCAGTCCATGATCAGGAGGTCCGCGCTGTCCTTGCGCAGTTGTGCCAGCAGGTCCTTGCCCGATTCGAAAGTCTGGCAGGTATGACCCGCTCCGGTTAGCACCTGGGATACGGTGTCTGCCTGGGTACGGTCGTTGTCCAAGACGGCGATTCTCATGATCTGACTCTGCTGATGGGGTAGAAGCAATTTTGTAGGAGTAACTGTAGGACAACTCCTACAAGGTTACGCCGACTATAGCAGACTTTTACAAAGAAAAACCACGGCGCGAAAACAAAATTGCGTTTAGAAACAACGGTTTCTCATGTGCAAGTGCAAATTATATTTACAAAGAAATTGCCTAGAAAAAATTCCTTGATGTAGATCAAGTTAACAAATAAGAACTCGCAATTACTGTAGTCACTATGGAAGACCGGGGTTTCAGGATGAAAAAACCGGTACCCGAGCCGCCGGCGGGCGCCGCGTGCGCAAGCGGGGGACGAAACGGGGTAAGGTGGAAGCTGTTGTCGAAATGCGACTCGCATATGAATACACCGAACACACGCAACTGGGAATTGATGCCGGCCACCGAAAGCGAGATCGCGCGCGTGCGCGAACGCTGCCGCAAGCTGGTGCGCACCCGCGCGGCGGTGTCGGCCGGGGTGGCGGTGGTGCCGGTGCCGGGCGTGGACCTGGTGTCCGACCTGGCCACCTTTGCACTGCTGGTCGAGGAGGTCAACCGCGCCTTCGGGCTCACTGCCGAACAGATCGAAGCGCTGCATCCGCGGCTGCGCATCGTTGCTTATGAAGCGGCGGCTGCGATCGGCGGGATGCTGGTCGGGAAGATCGTCACCAGGGAGCTGGTGCTGAGGCTGTTCAAGAAGTCAGGAGTGAAGCTGGCGGCCAAGTCGGTGGCCCGGTTCGTGCCGCTGGCGGGACAGGTGGCGTCCGCGGCGATCGGGTATGCGCTGTTCCGGCGGATGGGGTACGAGCA
>JAEWEK010000001.1 GCA_023389425.1 Pseudomonadota bacterium
GTCAAGACCCGCGGTTTCATGGCGGTGATCGGCGATACCGGCTCACCACCCGCCTTCGATGCGGTCATCGGCGCGCCCTTCCTGCTCCAGGCCGACGTGGAACTGCATCTGTCCGAAAAGAAGATGCGCTTCCTGCGCAGCCGGGGTTGCGATGCCAGCTCCTTCCTCGGCTACTGGGATGGCGACATTTTCGTGATCCCCTTCGAGCGCCAGGATGACAAGAGCTCCAACCCGCATTTCATTGTCGAAGTCAATGGCGCGAAGATCGAAGCGATCATCGACACCGGCGCAGTCCACTCCGTGATGTCGTCGCGCGCCGCAAGAAAGGCAGGGCTTGCATTCGGTGCCGCTGGCGACATCAAGCTCGGCAACGCAAGCGGCGTCGGCCGGGACCGGGCGCCCGTCTGGGGCGCCAAGGCCACATTGAAAATAGGCGATGAGACCGTCGAGAACGCGGAGATCGGCATCATCGACGACGACAGCCGCGAATTCGATTACGACCTGCTGCTCGGCGACGACTTCCTGCGCGCGCATCGGGTGCTGTTCGCGATGAGCCAGAAGAAACTGTATATATCGTATGTCGGCGGCGAGCCGTTCAAGCACCGCACCTCGCTGGAACCGTGGCTGCTGCGCGAAGCCGAGGGCGGCAACCCGGACGCGCAGCTGCGGCTCGCATCGATCTACCGCAATGGCGACGGCACGGCGAAGGATCCGGCACTGGCGGAAGCCTGGCTGCAGAAGGCGATCGCCGCCGGTTCGCCGCAGGCCAGGCTGCAGCTGGGGCAAAGGCTGATGAGCGAAGGACGCTACGGCGAGGCGGCAGCGCAGCTGCGCGATGCGCTCGACAAACTGCCGGCGGAGCGCAACGGCGCGCTCTCGCTGTACACGGCGCGACTGCATGCCGGCCAGGCCGATCTCGGCAAGCGGGAACTGGAAGCCGCCTTCGCCCGCAGCAACGGCGACGACTGGCCGCGCCCGGTCGCCGACTTCTACCTCGGCCGGATCGACCAGGCCAAACTGCTGAAGCTCGCCGCGGAAGACGAGCGCTTTGGCAGGCAGCGCACCTGTTCCGCAAGCGCCTACATGATCGAGCTGTATCGTGCCCGCGGCGACAAGGCACAGGAAGACGCAGCCAGGGCGGAGCGGCGCGCCCAATGCGCGCCCCCCACGCAAACAACATCCGCAAAAACAAAAGGAGACAAGGAGTGACACGATTTCCCCTGCGCCGCAGCCTGTGCCTGCTGGCCGCCCTGCTGTCCAGCGCCCTCGCCCACGCCGACGACGCCAAGCCGCGTTGCCAGTACATCCAGCTGGCCGAGCTGCCGCTGAACTACACCGGCACCTCGCTGCAGGTCACCACCGCCGGCGTCATCAACGGCACGCCGGCCGTGATGCTGGTCGATACCGGCGCCAGCAGCGTGTCGCTGACCCGCACGCTGACCGAGCGCCTCGACCTGCAGCTGCTGATGACCGGCGAATACTCGCAAGGCATCGGCGGCCTGACCCGCCTGTACGACGCCCGGCTGGATGAGTTCCGGGTCGGGCCGGCGAAAAGCGCGAAGGGCTGGTTCCGGGTGATCAACGACACCGGCATGACGCCGCAGTTCGATGCGATCGCCGGCGCGCCCTTCCTGCTGCAGGCCGACCTCGAACTGTCGCTGTCCGAGAAAAAGATGCGCTTCTTCCGCGGCAAGGACTGCGGCAAGGCCTTCCTCGGCTACTGGGGCGGCGACATCTTCGAGATCCCGTTCACCCACCGCGGCGACGACCGCGACCCGCGGCCGCACATCACGATCGAAGTCAACGGCGAGGAAATGGACGCGATCATCGACAGCGGTGCGACGTCCACCGTGATGATGTCCAACGCGGCCAAGCGCGCCGGCCTCAGGGTGGATGCGCCCGGCTCGAAGCGGACCGGCCACTCGCAAGGCATCGGCAGCGACCTGGTCGACAACTGGAGCACCGAGATCGCCACCATGCGCATCGGCGGCGAGACCATCCGCGGAGCGCGCATCGACGTGGCCGAAACCGACGTGAACACCGACGTCCTGATCGGCGACGACTACCTGCGCGCACACCGGGTGCTGTTCGCGATGGGCCAGAAGAAGCTGTACGTGTCCTACCTGGGCGGCGAACCGCTCCAGCAGCGCTCCACCATCGAGCCGTGGATGCTGAAGGAAGCCGAAGCGGGCAATCCCGACGCCCAGTTCGTGCTCGCCCGTTACTACGGCAGCGGCCACGGCGTTCCGAAGGACCCGAAGGCCGCCGCCGAATGGCTGCGCAAGGCGGCGGACGCCGGCCAGCCGCAGGCCAACGTCGAGCTGGGGCGCTCGCTCATGGCGGCGCACCAGCCGGCCGATGCCGCTGCGCGCCTGCGCCAGGGGCTCGACAAGCTGCCGGCCGAACGCTTTGGCGCGCTGACGCTGTACGCCGCGCGCCTGCAGACCGGCGAGCAGGAACTGGGCAAGCGTGAATTGCAAGCCACCTTCGGCAAGGACGACCGCGACAAGTGGCCGGCCCCGATCGCCGACTTCTACCTCGGCCGTATCGATGCCGCCGCGCTGGAGAAGGCGGCGGCCAGAAATTCCAAGGAGGCCAAGTCGCGCGCTTGCAATGTAGCCAGCTTCATGGCGCAGCTGTACGAAGCGCAGGGCGACAAGGATAAGGTGTCTGCCGCGAAGGCCGACGCCCGCACCCGCTGTGCTCCGGCGCCGAAAGAGACTTGACGCGCGCACCATGAAACTGCTTGCCACCAAACGCGGCAAGGCCGACAAATACGACGCCCTGCGCTGCATCCGGCGCGACGGCAGCGAGGCCGCGTGCGACATGCCGCGCCAGGGCATCCTGCCGCACGACCTGGTGCACTACGTGGTCGAGTCGGCGCTGCGCTACCGCCACGGCTTCCTCGGCCTGGTCGCGGGCGGCGCCGACATCCAGTCGGTGCTCGAGATCGTGCACGACCCGGCCAGCCGCGCCATCGCCGACGAGGCCACGCACACCGAAGCGATCGTCGAGAGCCTGCAGGCGCAGCTGTGGAGCGGCGCGTTCGACCGCGAACTCTTCGTCGAGGGCGTGCGCGGCGCCTGTGCTGCGCGTGGCCGCGCCATGCCCGAGCTGTCGGCCATCGACGCCGGGGAGGCGCTGTTCCGCCACGCGCTGGAGCTGAACACGCGCTGGCAGCAGGTGCCGTTCCACGGCAGCCTGGAACTCGACATGGAACACGTGTAGAGCGCGGGGGCGGGCGGCGCGCTACAATGGCGCCTCACCGATCCACGAGTACCGCGCCATGTTCACCCCCTCTTCCAACGACGTCCGCCGCTTCTTCTGCGAAGCCTTCCGCAAGCAGCGCGCCGGCGAAGTGCTCACGCCGATGGACGCCATCGCCGCAGACTGGATCGTCCAGCATCCCGAATACCACGACGAGATGCTCGATGCCGACGAAGCGGTCGCGCGCGACTATTCGGTCGAGGGCGGCAAGGCGAATCCCTTCCTGCACCTGTCGATGCATTTGTCGATCACCGAGCAGGTATCGATCGACCAGCCGCGCGGCATCAAGGCCGC
>JAEWEK010000018.1 GCA_023389425.1 Pseudomonadota bacterium
TAGCGCTGGTTCTCGGCGTTGACGATCGCGATGCTCAGCCACACGATGGCAAACGCAAAGATCACCACCAGCGTCCACGCCAGCTGGTTCACATGGCTGGTTTCAAACAGGTCCTCATCGCGAGGACGCGAGCCCTCGTAGATCTTGAGGATGTCCCGTTCCGCTTCGCTCATTTCGACTTCTGTGCCTTCGCGATCAATGCGTCCACCACCTGCAGCGTGGCCTGGAACAGCTCCGGCTCGGAATTGGCCTTCGCCGACGCCCCCACCTGGGCCGGCGAGGTCATGTATTTCCCGTCGACGATGATGGTCGGCACACTGTCGACCTTGTACTTCTCGCCGACGATGGCGGGCAGCTGGCGCAGCTTGGTGATCACGCCAAACGAATTCCAGGTGTCGAGAAATTTGGCCTTGTCGAGGCCAGGCTGCTTCGCCGCCCAGTCGAGGATGGACTTGTCGCTCACGTTGCGGTCGCGCTGGACGATCTCCTTCACGCCGGCCATGGCCTTGGTTTGCATTTCTTCCGCCTTGCCCAGTGCCGTCAGGGTCAGGAACAGGTGCGCTTCAGGATCGCTAGGGCCCTGGTAGGGCATGTGGATGCGCTTGAAGATGATGTTCCCGTCCTGCTTTTTGACCCACTGCTCGATGGTCGGTTCCAGCGCCTGGCAGTGCGGGCAGTGGTACATGAAGAACTCGATCACTTCGATTTTCTTGCCGACCGTCGCCGACGGTTGCGGCTGGGCCAGCACCGTGTATTCGACTCCCTGCTTGGGGTCGGCGGGCGACGCGAAGGCTGTACTGACGACCAGGCTGGCGGCGACGAGGGCGAGACGCACGGAGCGCATAAGTATCCTTAATGAAAGAGTTAAACAGACGAACGCGAGATTACCACTTTTTGCCGAGCCAGCCCAAGGCGGTAAGCAGTTTTTACCTATTCGGCGCCAGTTTAAGCCAGGCTTAAGGCCGGCGCCCGCGCGCCACGTCCAGCAGCGCGCACAGGCGGGCCGCGCCCTGGGCCGTGCGCGGGCCGGGACGGGTCAGCAGTTCGCCGTCCAGCGTGAACAGGTTGCCGCGCTTGACGGCGGCGACCGACTTGTAGGGCTTCCAGATATGAATGCCGCGGTCGCCCGGCGCGTGCTCGTCGCCGCTGACGATGGCTTCCGGGTCCCTGGCCAGCACCGCTTCCAGGCTCACTTCCGGCGCGATCACCGGCAGGCCGCCGAACACGTTTTTGCCGCCGCAGGTGCGGATCATGTCGCTGACGATCTGCTCGTCGTTGAGCGTGTAGATCGGCCGGTCCCACACCTGGTAGAACACGCGCACCGGCGCCGCATGGGCGTAGCGCGCCGCCAGCTGCGCGATCTGCGCGCGGTAGTCGCCGGCCGCCGCCTGCGCCTGCTCCGCGGTGCCGAGCAGCGCGCCGAAGCGCTCGATGCTGGTCGCCACCTGCTCCAGCTTGCGCGGCTCGCTGCGGAATACCGGGATGCCCAGGCGCGCCAGCTGCTCCAGCTGGCGCGCCGTGTTCCCGCTCTGCCAGACCACGATCAGGTCGGGCTTGAGCGCGACCACGCGTTCGATGTCGATCTCGCTGTTGGAGCCGACCTGCGGAATCGCTTTCGCTTCCGGCGGATAGTCGCTCCAGTTCATCGTGCCGACGATGCGCTTGCCGCCGCCGGCCGCGAACAGCAGCTCGGTCGCATGCGGCGCCAGCGAGATCACCCGCTGGGCCGGGCGCGCCAGCGTGACGCGCGCGCCGGTGTCGTCGACCACGGTGACGGCGGCGTTGGCGGCGGCGGCCCATAGCGCCAGCAGCAGAGGCAGGATTGGTTTCATGGCTTCCTCGATTCGGGAATGAAGATGGTGCGCGCGCCATGCGCGATGGCGGCCACCGGGTGGCCGAGGCAGGCGCCGAGCAGTTCGGGCCGCATCACTTCTGCCACCTCCCCCGCGTGCCAGGCGCCGCCCGGCATCAGGAGCAGCGCGTGGGTGCAGCCGGCGAAGGCCTGGTTCAGGTCGTGGACGGCCTGCACCGCCAGCTTGCCCTGCTCGCGGCACAGGCGCGCCAGCAGCTCGGTGGCGGCGACCGCGTGCGCGAGGTCGAGCGCATTGGTCGGCTCGTCCAGCAGCAGCAGCGGCGTGTCCTGCGCCAGCAGCGCGGCCAGCGCGACCCGCTGGCGTTCGCCGCCGGACAGCGAGCGCACGTCGCGTTCGGCCAGCTGGGCCGCGTCCAGCAGCGCCAGCGCATGCATGGCGGCGTCGACGTCCTCGCGGCCTTCCCAGTAACGGCCGCCCTGGTAGGGATGGCGCGCCGCCAGCACGGTATCGATGACGCTGTACGCGAAAGCGTCGCCGCGCGCTTGCGGCAGCCAGGCACGGGCGCGGGCCAGCTGGCCCAGGTGCCAATCGCGCACGGCCCGGCCGTCGAGCGTCACCTCGCCGCCGTCGGCCTCGCGCACGCCGGCCAGCGTGCGCAGCAAGGTGCTCTTGCCGGCGCCGTTGGCCCCGATCACGCACCAGTTTTCGCCGGCGCGAGCCTGCCACGCCAGGCTGTCGAGCAGCACGCGCTGCCCGGCTTTCAAGGTGAGCTGGGACGTTGCGATCATGGCCGGCGCAGATGCAGCTGGTGCAATTGGAACAGGAACACCGGCACGCCGATCAGCGAGGTGATGACGCCGACCGGCAGCTGCTGCGGCGCGATCACGGTGCGCGCCAGCGTGTCGGCCACCACCAGGAAACTGCCGCCCGCCAGCGCCGATGCCGGCAGCAGCACGCGATGGTCGGCGCCGAAGGCGAAGCGGCAGGCATGCGGCACCACCAGCCCGACGAAGCCGATGGCCCCGCCGGTAGTCACCGCGCAGGCGGTCAGCACACCCGAGCAGGCGAACAGGAAGCGCCGCAGCGCGCCCACGTCCACGCCCAGCGCGACGGCGGCATCGGCATGCAGCGCCAGCACGTTCAGCGCGCCGGCGCGGCGCAGCGCCAGCGCCAGCGCGGCGGCCAGCACAAGCCACGGCAGCAGGCGCCAGCTGCTGCCGGCCAGGTCGCCGATCATCCAGAACACCATGCCGCGCAGGCGCGAGTCCGGCGCCACCGACAGCAACAAGGTCACCAGCGCCATGCAGGCCGAGGCCAGCACCACGCCGGTCAGCAGCAGCGTGCCGGTATCGGACGCCGCCTCGCGCCGGGTGCCGAGGTCGCGCCGCGCCAGCACATACAGCAGCAGCGAGATGCCGACGGCGCCCGCGAGCGCGCCGGCATCCACCATCCACAGCGCGGCGCCGGCGAATAGCGCGCCCAGCGCACCCACCGCCGCACCGCTCGAGATACCGAGGACATAAGGATCGGCCAGCGGATTCCGTACCAGCGCCTGCATCATGACGCCAGCCAGCGACAGGCTGGCGCCGGTGACGAAGGCGCTGCTGGCGCGTCCCAGCCGCAGGTCGAGCAGGGTCGCGGCCATGCCTTCCGCCCTGCCCTGCACCATCTCGCGCACGGCGCCGGGCAGCTCCGCCAGCGGCAGCGCGACCGAGCCCGCAAGCCCGGCCGCCGCCATCGCCAGCAGCGCGCAGCCGCACAGCAGCGCCAGCACCAGGCGCTGGCGGCGTGCTGCATCGAGCGGGCTGCGCAAGGCTTGCATGCCTTAGAACGCGTAGCGCGCCGACAGCTTGAGCTGGCGGCCGTCGCTCGGGTAGATGCCGGAGCGGCAGCCGAAGGCGTTGCTGTAGTACTGGCGGTCGGTCAGGTTGCTGCCTGCCACCGCCAGCTCCCACGCGCCGACCTGGCGCGCGTAGCGTGCGTCGAGCGTGGTGTAGGACGGCATGCGCGCCGAGCAGCTGTTGCTGAAGTCGCTGCCATAGCGCTGGGTCGCCACGTACTGCGTGCCGATGTCGGCGGTCTGGCCATTACCCGGCGCCCACACCAGGCGCGCCGTCAGCACATTGCGCGGCACCAGCACCATCTCGCGGCCGGCGTTGGGGCCGCCGGTGAAGCTGGCTTCCACGTGCTGCAAGTGGCCGGTGACGCGCAGCTCCTGCGACAGCGCGGCCTGGCCGTCGATCTCCAGGCCCTGGCGGCGGGTCGGGTCGAGGTTGGTGTTGGCGCCGAAGCCCTTGACGGTCGGGTCGAAGAAGATCTCGTTTTGCAGCTGGTGGCGGAACAGGCGCAGCGCGATCTGGTTGACGGCGTCGCCGAGGGTCGCGCCCAGTTCCAGGTCGTGCGAGGTCTGCGCCTTGAGCACGCCGGCGCTGGAGCGGTAGCTGTTCTCGTCGGCGTTGGGCATGCGGTAGCTCTGCCCTGCCTTGGCGTGCATACCGAAGCCGGGCACGAAGTCGTAACTGGCCTGCAGGTCCCAGGCATTCTGCGCCTGCGAGCTGTGTTCCGGCTTGCTGGACATGCCGAGCGGGTCGACGTAGTCCTTGTCGAACACTTCGTGGCGCGCGCCGGCGGCGAGGCGGCCGTTGTGGGCCTGGTCCCAGCGCAGCTCGTCGCGCACATACATCCCTTTCGAACTCTGGCTGGCATCGGCCAGCGAGTAGTCGGCCCTGGTCTTGCGGTTCCAGCGGATCAGGTCGACGCCGGCCACCAGCTCGTTGCGCATGCCGTTGATGTCGTCCAGCTTGCGCACGCGCGGCGAGAACTGGTTCTGGCGGCTGTCGTAGGTCGAGCGCGACAGGAAGGGACCGCTGCCGTAATTGAATTCGTAGGCCGCCTTGACGGTCTTTTCGCGGTGCGACAGTTCGGTCGCGAACTCGGTGGTGCCGATGTGATGCTCGACGAAGGCCGTCACGCGGTCGCTGTCGAGCGAACCGAAATCATGCGGCGTCAGGCTCTGGCGCGGGTTGGCCTGGAACTGCGCCTCGGTCAGGGAACCGGGCAGGCGCGAATCCTGGCGCGCGCTGTCGACGCGGATGCCGGCGCGGCCGCCGTCGTAGGCATAGCTTGCGCCGCCGTTGAAATTGGTCTGCTTGAAGCGGCTGTTGGCGCGGTAGTTGTCGCTGTCCTGGTTGCCGACCGAGCCGTCCAGCGACCACTGGCCGATGCCGGCCGCCAGGTTGGCGCGCAGGTCGCGCGCATGGAACCGGCCCCATGACGCCAGCGCCGAGCCGTGCACGCCGCGGGCGGCGCCGGTCTTGGTAAAGATCTGGATCACGCCGCCGGTGGCGCCGTCGCCGTACAGCACGCTGCTGCCGCCGCGCGTGATCTCGATGCGCTCGACGCTGTCGACCGGGATGGTGGACAGCACGGCGCCGGCCAGCTCGTTCTCGGACAGGCGCACGCCGTCGACCAATACCACCAGGTTCTGGCTGCTGTTGGTACCGAAGCCGCGCAGGTCGAGCGCGAAGTCGGGCGAACCGTCGAAGCTTTGGCGGCCGTACACGCCGCCGATCTTGCGGATCGCCTCGTTGACGTCGGCGCTGCCGGCGCGGCGGATGTCGTCCGCCGTGATGACGGTGGCGGCGATCGGCGCCAGCGCCGGGTCGGCCGCGAAGCGCGCGCCGCTGACGACGACGGTAGGCACATCCGCGTCGTCCGCACGGGCGGCGGTGGCGGCAAGGGTGAGGGAAACGGCGAGGGCAAGCGCGAGCGGCTTGGCAACCGGCGCAATGCGCGGGACAACACGAATAGTCATGGCAATCAATGATAAGTATGCATCCGCCCTGCGTCCCCGCAGAGCCGGATTCAACGGAAGTCGCTGCGATGGCGCTTCCACCTGTCCTGGCCGGTATCCGGGCTCGCAAGACGGACCGCCTCACCTTCCTATGCGCATGCACAGTGGTTGTCGAGACAGCCAGCCGCCATCGGGCGGCGCTTGTTTACCGTTGCGGGGGCAGCACACCTTGGCCGCCGGCGAGGATCGCCTGCAGCCTTGTGTTTCCCGTTTAACTGCACGCGTGGTCACGCGTGCGGGCACCAGAACCCCGCGATTATAAACCTATCAAGTCCCCGGCCCAAGAGTCGCTGTGGTTTTTGGCGAAGCAGGTCATTCACACAAATGTTGCTTGAATTTCACTTTCGAGGATATATTAAATTGCTTACAAGAACAAAAACCGGGGAGGATGCATGGGACGGATCGCAAGGACCGCGCTGGCGGCGGGCCTGTTCGCCGCCGGGCTGGCAACGGCCGTGGTGCAGCTGGGCGCGGCCCCGCCGGTGGCGCCGGCCAGCCCGGACGC
>JAEWEK010000029.1 GCA_023389425.1 Pseudomonadota bacterium
GTAGTGGCGGTTGGCGGTCTCGTACTCGACGTGGGCGGTGTTGATGGTGATGCCGCGTGCCTTTTCTTCCGGCGCTGCGTCGATCTGGTCGTAGGCCTTGGCTTCGCCGCCGAATTTCTTCGACAGAACGGTTGCGATTGCCGCCGTCAGGGTGGTCTTGCCGTGGTCAACGTGGCCAATGGTGCCGACGTTCACGTGCGGCTTGGTCCGTTCGAATTTTTCCTTTGCCATTTTAGACTCCTAACGTCCTAACGATTTACAAGAAGCCGGGCGCGCGCCCTGCCGTCGATTTTCAATATACTGCCAAAATTCTGGTGCCCTTGACGTGGATTGAACACGTGGCCTCTCCCTTACCAAGGGAGTGCTCTACCACTGAGCTACAAGGGCTTTTAATTCGTTGCAAGCATGAATCACTGGAGCGGGTGAAGGGAATCGAACCCTCGTCTTAAGCTTGGAAGGCTTCAGCTCTACCATTGAGCTACACCCGCTTCGAGGTATTTCCTGCAACCGCTTTCGCGATTCCTGCGTAACTTTGGTGGTGGGGGCTGGATTCGAACCAGCGTACTCGTAAGAGGGCAGATTTACAGTCTGCTGCCTTTAACCACTCGGCCACCCCACCGCGAAGAACCGCAGAGTATGAAGCAAGCACAAAATGCTGTCAACCACATTCACCGGCTTTAACCGGCGCCAAACCATGGCTGCGCTTCGGGCCGTGATTGTAACCGCTCGCCCTGCAAGAGTGCAAGGGCTGTTCGCTCACGATTTTTCGGAGAAATTTTCAGGCCGCGATCCGGTGTGCGCTTCCCGCAACAACGGGGCCTGGCGATGAAGTCCCTGCGCGATCCCGGCTGGCCGCGCGGCCAGCTGCTGCTGGCCAACTGCGCGGGCGCCCTCGCCCACCCGGTGCTGACCTGGCTGTCGGCCCTGATCGCGCTCGCGCCCGACTACCCCAGCCCGGTGTTTCCGCAAGCCGGCATCTATCTCGCGCTCGCGGTCGTGTTCGGCTGGCGCGTGCTGCCCGGCATTGCCCTGGGGCCCTGTCTCGGCGCCCTGATCGGGGCCTGGCCGGGCGCCGCCACCCATGGCCTGGACAAGGTGTTCGCGATCGGCGGCATGATGCTGGGCACCACGCTGCAAGCCTGGGCCGGGGCGCTGGCGTTCCGGCGCTGGGTCAAGCCGGCCATCGACGGCGGCCGCGACGTCCTGTATTTCCTGCTGCTGGCGCCCTTGTCCTGCCTGATCAGCGCCAGCGTCAACGTGCCCAACGTGGCCGAGCTGGGGCTGGTGCCGCCGGCGGCCCTGGCCGACAGCTGGCTCAACTGGTGGGCCGGCGACACCATCGGCGTGCTGCTGGCGGCGCCGCTGACCTGGATCGTGTGCGGCCAGCCGCGCCCGCTGTGGCGGCGCCGCGCCGGCGTGGTGGCGATCCCGCTGCTGGTGGCGGCGGCGGCGGTGCTGGTGATGTACGAGCAGGCCGTGGGCTGGGAGCGCGAGCAGACCCTGCATGCGTTCCGCCTCAAGGCCCAGCAGGTCGGCGACCTGATGCAGTCGCAGTTCAACGAGCACGCGCGCTTCGTCGAAACCTTCGCGCGCGCCCTGGCCGACGAACCCACCATGCTGCCGCGCGAGAAGTTCCTGCGCGTGGCCAACGGCTACGTCGGCCACCGGCCCGAGCTGCAGGGCGTGAACTGGGCGGCCCGGGTGCCGCTGCGCCAGCGCGCCCTGTTCGAGGCCTGGGCGCGGCGCAGCATCGCCCCCGATTTCGAGATCCGCGACGTCGGTCCCGGCGCCACCCTGCGCCGCGCCGCCGAGCGCCCGGTGTACTTCACCACGATCTACACCACGCCGCCGGCCAACCTGCCCGCGCTCGGCCTCGATTTCATGAGCAATCCGGAGCGCGCCAGCGCCGTGCGCCGCGCCGTCGCCAGCCACGCCCCGGTGGCGACCGCGCCGGTGACGCTGACCGCGACCCGGGCCGAGGGCGTGGTGCTGTTTCGCAGCGTCGGCCCGGCGACGGGGCCGCCCGAAGGCCTGGTGGTGCTGGTCATCAACCCGGGCCTGATGCTCAAGCGCGCGGCGGACGAAGCCGGTTTCGGCGGCTACCTGCCGACCCTGCTCGACGTCACCGACGGCGGCGCCGCCGCGCTGGTGGCGCCCGGCGCGCGCCAGGGCGCCGACGACTTCGAGACCACGCTGTCGTTCGGCGGCCGCACCTACAGCCTGCGCTTCGCGCCGGTGGTGGTGGCGCTGCGCCACGGCCTGGCCAGCTGGACCGTCATCACGGCCGGCCTGCTGATGACCGGCCTGCTGGGCGCGCTGATGCTGATGATCAGCGGCGAACGGGCCCGCATCGAAGGCCTGGTCAGCGACCGCACCGCGCGCCTGCGCGACCGCGAGGCGCGCCTGCAGACCATTCTCGACAACGCGGCCGACGCCATCGTCACGGTCGACAGCGACGGCCTGCTGGTGTCGGGCAACGCCGCCACCGCGCGCCTGTTCGGCTATCCGCTGGCGCGCCTGCCCGGCATGCCGTTCGAGGCGCTGGTGCCGCCGCTGCCGGGCGAGAGCGGGGCGGCGCTGCTGGCGCGCCTGGCCCACGCCGCCGAGCAGCACGACCTTAAGGGCATGAACGCCGGCGGCGAGCCCTTCCCGCTGTCGATGTCGGTGGCGCGCGTGCTGCTGCCGACCGAGCACCTGTTCGTGTGCATCCTGCACGACCTGTCCGAGCAGTACCGCTCGCAGGAACGGATCTACCGCCTGGCCCACTACGACGTGCTGACCGGGCTCGAGAACCGCTTCGCCCTGCGCAAGCGCCTCGACGAGCAGCTGGCGCACGCGCGCCGCGCGCAGGCGCCGCTGGCGGTGCTGTTCATCGACCTCGACCACTTCAAGAAGATCAACGATTCCTTCGGCCACCACGCCGGCGACCAGTTGCTGACGGCGGCCTCGGCGCGCATGAAGGAGCTGCTGCGCGACGTCGACACCCTGGGCCGGCTGGGCGGCGACGAATTCGTGATCGTGCTGGGCGGACCGCTGACGCCGGACAGCGTGTCGGCGGTGGCGGTGCGGCTGGTGGCATCGCTGTCCGAGCCCTACCAGCTGGGCGGCGCCTCGGTGCACAGCGGCGCCAGCGTCGGCGTCGCGCTGTACCCGGGCGACGGCGAGGACGGCGCCACCCTGCTGCGCCATGCCGACACCGCGATGTACGCGGCCAAGCGCGAGGGACGCGGCAACTTCCAGTTCTTCTCGCCCTCGATGAACGCGGCCGCCCACGAGCACCTGCTGCTGGAGAACCGCATGTGGAGCGCGCTCGAGCGCGAGGGCTTCGAGGTGCACCTGCAGGCCCAGGTCGAGCTGGCCACGGGACGCGTGATCGGCGCCGAGCTGCTGCTGCGCTGGAACGACGAGGAACTGGGCGCGGTCGAGCCGAGCCGCTTCATCCCGATCGCCGAGGAGTCGGGCCTGATCCTGCCGCTGGGCGACTGGGTGCTGGCGCGCGCCATGCAGCTGCTGGCCGAGTGGCAGGCCGACGGCATGGGCGCGCTGCGGCTGGCGGTCAACCTGTCGGCGCGCCAGGTGGCCGGCGCAGCCCTGCTCGAGCGCCTCGACGAGCTGCTGGCGCAGCACCGCATCGACCCGTCCAAGCTGGAACTGGAGATCACCGAAACGGCCGCCATGCGCGACCCGGAAACCACGCGCGCCTTGCTGCGCCAGCTGCGCGACCGCGGCTTCAAGCTGGCGATCGACGACTTCGGCACCGGCTATTCCTCGCTGGCCTACCTGAAGCTGTTCTCGATCGACCGCATCAAGATCGACCGCGGCTTCGTGCAGGACATCGAGACCAACCCGAACGACGCCGTGATCGTGGCCGCCACCATCGCGCTGGCCCATTCGCTCGGGCTGTCGGTGGTGGCCGAAGGGGTGGAGACCGAAGCCCAGTACGGCTTCCTGCGCGACAAGCGCAGCGACGAGGCGCAGGGCTTCCTGTTCGCCAGGCCGATGCCGGCGCGCGAGTTCCGCGAGTTTATCCGGAGCCGAGCGCAGCCAGTACCTGCGCCTTGAGCGCCTTCACCAGCGAGGTCTCATCCGGCGGCACGCCTTCCGGCGCGGTGCGCTCGCGGTCGGCGTAGAACAGGCCGAGCTGCACCTTGCCCACCACCAGCGGCAGCACGATGAAGCTCTTCGCGTCCGGCAGCAGCGCGCGGTGCCAGGACGGCAGCAGCTCGCGCATCTTGGGCGTGCCGGCGTCGGCGATCATCAGGTCGGCGTCGTTCTCCATCGCCAGGTGGAACAGGTCGCGCCGCGCCTCCACCGGAAACAGGAAGCCGGCCTGCAGCGCGGCGTGCCCGGCGCCGAACGATGCGCGGGCGCGGTACTGGCCGCTCTTGGGGTCGCGCAGCACCACGGTGGCGAAGCGGAAGCCCATCGACTGGTACAGCGTCTCGAGCACCGCGAAGATCACTTCGTTGACCTTGGCGCGGCCGGTGGCGCGCAGCTGGATCACGTCCTGCAGGCCGGCCAGCAGCTGCTCGCGCGCGTTCTTCGGCTTGCCGCTGGCATGCCTCTCGTCGGCGCCGGCGCCGCCATCCAGCGCGGCCATCTGCAGCACGCCGGGCAGGCCGGCCGGTTCCGGCTCGGGCTCGGGCGCGCGCGCCGGCGCCAGCTGCATCGACTCGAGCAGGCCGCTCATCTCGTCGCGCACGGTGGCGAACAGGCCGTCGACGGCGTCCTTGTCCAGCGCCAGCGCCTTG
>JAEWEK010000033.1 GCA_023389425.1 Pseudomonadota bacterium
CAGCAGCACGGGGCTGAAGGCGGGAATGCGGAACTCGCGCCAGGTATTCAACACGCCGCTGCCCAGCGACACGAAGGCCATGCACACGATGTACGGGAACATCACCCGCGTCATCAGGATGCCGGCATCGTAGGCGGCCGGATCGCGCTGCATCTCGCCGGCGATGATCCACATGATGAGCGGGCTGCCGATGATGCCGACGACGGCGGTGGCCAGGGTCGCCCAGATCAGGGAATTGCCGACGTGGTCGACCAGGGTCTTGGTGGCCGTCTCGCCGTGCTGGTTTTTATATTCCGACAAGATCGGCACGAAGGCCTGGGAGAACGCGCCCTCGGCAAACAGGCGGCGCAGCAGGTTGGGAAGGCGGAACGCCACATTGAAGGCGTCGGTGAAAGCGGTTTGCCCGAAAGCGCCTGCAAACAGGCTGTCGCGCAGCAAACCGGTGATACGCGACAGCATGGTCATGCTGGAAATTGCCGCGAGAGTCTTGAGCAGGTTCATGGGCCGGAATTATAGCCCGGCAATGTTGCTGTCAGTGGCGCCAACGCGGCTGTGGTCGATTTTTACATTGCCCTGCCCGGAATAATTCGCTATAATCGTGGGCTGTACTGATTTCTGTTAGCAGGCACCACAAGTCGACAAGCTCCGTTTGGACCGGGTCGGCACTGTTTGCAAACGCAACCTGACCCCGATTTAGGAAACTCCATGGCAAATACCGCACAAGCGCGCAAACGCGCTCGTCAAGCAGTCAAGCAAAACGCGCACAACTCGGCACAGCGTTCGACCCTGCGCACCGCGATCAAAGCTGTCCGCAAGGCCATCCAGGCCGGCGACAAGGCTGCCGCAACCTCGATCTTCCAGCAGTCCGTGTCGACCATCGACAGCATCGCTGACAAGAAAATCATTCACAAGAACAAGGCCGCTCGCCACAAGAGCCGCCTGGCTGCTGCCCTGAAGGCCCTGTCGGCCTAAGCGACCAACGTTGCGCGCGGCGCAGGCCGCGGGAAGCAGTACGTGAAGAAGACCCGCCCGACTCTTTGGTCCGGCGGGTTTTTTCGCTTGTGCGATTGGCTTGCGCGGCCCATTATTGCTAATCGAAGCTATGGCGTCATCCGGAATACTGGTGCATAATGTGAAAATCTGTCTTATGTCTTATAGAAGACTTAGACAAGGCAGCGGCGACCATTTTGATTGATATCTCGCGAGCAGCTCGCGAACACCGAGGAAAAAGCGCATGAGCAGTGATCCGACCATCATCTACACCCTGACCGACGAAGCGCCCCTGCTGGCGACCTACGCCTTCCTGCCCGTCATCAGCACTTTCACCAAGCCGGCGGGTATCCGCGTGCAGGAAAGCGACATCTCGGTCGCGGCCCGCATCCTGGCCAACTTCCCGGAAAACCTGACGCCGGAGCAGCGCGTGCCGGACGCCCTGGGCGAACTGGGCAAGAAGACGCTGGAAGCGGACGCCAACATCATCAAGCTGCCGAACATCAGCGCTTCGGTGACCCAGCTCATCAACGCGATCAAGGAACTGCAGGCCAAGGGCTACGACATCCCCGACTACCCGGCCGATCCGAAGACCGACGAGGAAAAGTCGATCAAGGCCCGCTACGGCAAGTGCATCGGTTCCTCGGTGAACCCGGTGCTGCGCGAAGGCAACTCCGACCGCCGCGCGCCGAAGGCCGTCAAGGAATACGCCCGCAAGAACCCGCACTCGATGGGCGAATGGTCGCAAGCCTCGCGCACCCACGTCTCGCACATGACCCACGGCGACTTCTACCACGGCGAAAAGTCGATGACCCTCGACCGCGCCCGCGACGTGCGCATGGAACTGGTGACCAAGAGCGGCCAGACCGTCGTCCTGAAGCCGAAGACCTCGCTGCTGCAGGGCGAGATCATCGACTCCATGTTCATGAGCAAGAAGGCCCTGATCGCCTTCTACGAGAAAGAAATCGCCGACGCCAAGAAGACCGGCATGATGTTCTCGCTGCACGTGAAGGCGACCATGATGAAGGTCTCGCACCCGATCGTGTTCGGCCACTGCGTGCGCACCTTCTACAAGGAAGCCTTCGACAAGCACAGCGCCGTGCTCGACAGCCTGGGCGTGAACGTCAACAACGGCATGGCCGACCTGTACAGCAAGATCGACAAGCTGCCGGATTCGCAGAAAGAAGAAATCATCCGCGACATCCACGCCTGCCAGGAACACCAGCCGGAGCTGGCCATGGTCGACTCGGCCAAGGGCATTACCAACTTCCATTCGCCGAACGACGTGATCGTCGACGCCTCGATGCCGGCCATGATCCGCGCCGGCGGCAAGATGTACGGCGCCGATGGCCGCCTGAAGGAAGTCAAGGCCGTGCTGCCGGAATCGACTTTCGCCCGCATCTACCAGGAAGTGATCAATTTCTGCAAATGGCATGGCGCCTTCGACCCGCGCACCATGGGCACGGTGCCCAACGTGGGCCTGATGGCGCAGCAGGCCGAGGAATACGGCTCGCACGACAAGACCTTCGAGATCCAGGAAGACGGCGTGGCCAACATCGTCGACATCGCCACCGGCGAAGTGCTGCTGTCGGAGAACGTCGAGCAGGGCGACATCTGGCGCATGTGCCAGACCAAGGACGCGGCGATCCGCGACTGGGTCAAGCTGGCCGTCACCCGTGCCCGCAACTCGGGCATGACCGCCGTGTTCTGGCTGGACCCCTACCGTCCGCACGAAAACGAGCTGATCAAGAAGGTGAACACCTACCTGAAGGACCACGACACCAGCGGCCTGGACATCCAGATCATGTCGCAGGTGCGCGCGATGCGCTTCACGCTCGAGCGCGTGTGGCGCGGCATCGACACCATCTCGGTGACCGGCAACATCCTGCGCGATTACCTGACCGACCTGTTCCCGATCCTGGAACTGGGCACCAGCGCCAAGATGCTGTCGATCGTCCCGCTGATGGCCGGCGGCGGCATGTACGAGACCGGCGCCGGCGGTTCGGCACCGAAGCACGTGCAGCAGCTGGTCGAAGAGAACCACTTGCGCTGGGACTCGCTGGGTGAATTCCTGGCGCTGGCCGTCAGCCTGGAAGACCTCGGCCTCAAGACCGGCAACGCCCAAGCCAAGCTGCTGGCCAAGACCCTGGACGCGGCCACCGGCAAGCTGCTCGACAACCGCAAGTCGCCGTCGCCGAAAACCGGCGAACTCGACAACCGCGGCAGCCAGTTCTACCTGGCCATGTACTGGGCCCAGGAACTGGCCGCGCAGACCGAAGACGCCGCCCTGGCCGCGCACTTCGCGCCGCTGGCCAAGTCGCTGGCCGAGAACGAGCAGAAGATCGTCGGCGAGCTGCTGGCGGTCCAGGGCAAGGCCGTGGACATCGGCGGCTACTACAAGCCGGACCAGGCCAAGGTCCAGGCCGTGATGCGCCCGAGCCCGACCTTCAACGCCGCGCTGGCTGCGGCCTGATCGCCGCGCTCAACAAGAAACCCGCCGATCGGCGGGTTTTTTTATGCGCTGTCTGCTTATCGTCCTGCGCCGTCGCGACAGGCGTAAAAAAAGGCAGGACAGGCCTGCCTTTCTGCGAAACCGAAAACGGCTTACTTGCTTGCCGGTGCAGCTTCGGCAGCGGCCGCCTCTTTCTTGGCTTTCTTGCCACCGTGCTTGTTGCCTTTCTTGTGCTTGGCCGGAGCGGCGGCATCGGCGCTGGAGGCGGCTGCGGCTGCAGCAGGTGCCGACGAAGCGGCCGGAGCGGCAGCCGGGGTCTGGGCGAAAGCGGAAACAGCGAACAGGGAAGCAACCAGGGCAGCGACAATCTTGGACATTTTGGTTTCCTTTCGGTGGGGTAGCGATTCACATGAATCTGTTCCCTTAACGCGAGTCACTTTTTCCCGGTTGACAGAAAATGCCGCCGATCACGAAAACTCCTGAACAATCTTAAGGGCGTCCGACGGCCTCGGCCGGCACCTCCATCCATTCACCCGGCATCAGCGGATGGGTCGCCAGCGCGAACGGCCCGATGCTCGTACGTACCAGGCGCAAGGTCGGCAGCCCGACCGCTGCCGTCATGCGCCGCACCTGGCGATTCTTGCCTTCCTCCAGCGTGATCGCGATCCAGCTGGTCGGTTTGTCCTTGCGTTCGCGGATCGGCGGGTTGCGCGGCCACAGCCATGAAGGCGCGGCGATGCGCACCGCGTGGCAGCGTTTGGTGACGAAATCGCCGAGGTCGAGCGGCGCCTGCAGCCGCGCCAGCGCGTTGGCATCGGCCACGCCGTCGACCTGCACCAGGTAGGTCTTGGCTTCCTTGTGGTCCGGATGCGCGATCTTGTGCTGCAGGCGGCCATCGTCGGTCAGCAGCATCAGGCCCTCGCTGTCCGCGTCCAGCCGTCCGGCCGGGTAGATGTTCGGTATGTCGAGGTAGTCCGCGAGCGACTCGCGGCCTTCCTGCGGCGTAAACTGGCACAGGACCTGGAACGGTTTGTTGAAGAGGATCAGGGGCATCAGGCGGGCAATCGGCTAGAGGGCAGGGCGGCAGCGGCGTGGCGGCCGCTTCACGGCTGGTGCATAATGCAGAGTACTTATGTCTTGTGCAAGGCCACCGCGCGATCCGCTATTGTAATGCAGCGCGTCCCATCCCCGGCCGCGCGCGGCGCCACTTTGGAGAACACGATGTACCAACATATCAGCGTCCCCGCTGACGGCCAGAAGATCACCGTCAATCCGGACTTCACCCTGAACGTGCCGCACAATCCGGCGATCCCCTTCATCGAAGGCGACGGCACCGGCGCCGACATCACGCCGGTGATGCGCAGGGTGGTGGACGCGGCCGTGGCCAAGGCCTACGGCGGCGAGCGCCGCATCGCCTGGATGGAAATCTTTGCCGGCGAAAAGGCCGCGCGCGTCTACGGCTCCGGCGTCTCGCTGCCGGCCGAGACCTTCGCCGCCATCCGCGACCACGTGGTGTCGATCAAGGGCCCGCTGACCACGCCGGTGGGCGGCGGCATCCGCTCGCTCAACGTCACGCTGCGCCAGGAACTCGACCTGTATGTCTGCCTGCGCCCGGTACGCTACTTCCGCGGCGTGCCGTCGCCGCTCAAGCATCCCGAGAAAACCAATATGGTGATCTTCCGCGAGAACTCGGAAGACATCTACGCCGGCGTCGAATGGCCGGAAGGCTCGCCCGGCGCGCGCAAGCTGATCGATTTCCTGACCAGGGAAATGGGCGTCACCACCATCCGCTTCCCGGAAACCTCCGGCATCGGCGTCAAGCCGGTCTCGCGCGAAGGCACCGAGCGCCTGGTGCGGCGCGCGATCCAGTACGCGATCGACCACGACAAGCCCTCGGTCACCTTGGTGCACAAGGGCAACATCATGAAATACACGGAAGGCGCCTTCCGCGACTGGGGCTATGCGCTGGCCCAGCGCGAGTTTGGCGCGCGCCTGGTCGATGGCGGTCCGTGGTGCAAGGTGCCGAATCCGAAAACCGGGCGCGAGATCACGATCAAGGATTCGATCGCTGATGCTTTCATGCAACAAATCCTCATGCGCCCGGCCGAATATTCGGTCATCGCCACCCTCAACCTGAACGGCGACTACATGTCCGACGCGCTGGCGGCCCAGGTCGGCGGCATCGGCATCGCTCCCGGCGCCAATATGTCGGAC
>JAEWEK010000046.1 GCA_023389425.1 Pseudomonadota bacterium
ATCCATGCCTACGTGCTGATGCCCACCCATCTGCACCTGCTGGCGACCCCGGCCGACGACACCGGCCTGGCCCTGATGATGCAGAAGCTCGGCCGTCTCTACGTTCCGTGGTTCAACCAGAAATACCAGCGCAGCGGCAGCCTGTTCCAGGGCCGTTTCCGTACTTCGCTGGTCGAAACGGACAAGTATCTGCTCGCCTGCAGCCGCTTCATCGAACTGAACCCGGTGCGCAGCCAGTTCGCCATCGAGCCGGGTGACTATCCATGGTCCAGCTATCGCCACCACGCCGGCTTGCGGCCGGACGCCGTAGTGAGTGATCACTCGCTGTACTGGGCGCTGGGGAATACGCCGTTCCAGCGCGAAGCGGCGTACACCGAATTCGTGGCCCAGGGCATTCCGGATGCCGAGCTGAAGGGCATCAACGATGCCGTCATGAAGGGGTGGCCGCTCGCGACCGACGCCTTCAAGGCCGACCTGGAGCGCAAGACCAATCGACAGGTATTGCCGGCCAAACGCGGCCGCCCCTTCAAAAAGCCGCTGCCCCCCGCGCCGGATTCCGCGGCAGCCTGAAGTAACGATCAAAAAACCAACACCAATGCCCGTCGTCCTCGCGCAGGCGGGGACCCCATTTGCTGGGTGTCGCCACCTTCGTCTGCGCTAGTGATGGTCCCAGAAAATGGGGTTCCCGCCTTCGCGGGAACGACGGTATTAGTGTGAATTTCACTATGTCCCTATTAAAATGACGAGAAAAAAAATTATCAATTAATTCTACTCCGACCCTAATTGTTCTTATTGATCTTCCTGCTGCGTTGCAGTATCGTCGGCCTTCACCCCTTCAAAAAGCTGTCGGAGAAGCGCCATGATTGCCCAAGGTTTGTACGATCCCGCCAACGAACACGATGCCTGCGGCGTCGGTTTCGTCGCCCATATCAAGGGCAACAAGAGCCATTCCATCATCGAGCAGGGCCTGCTCATCCTGAAGAACCTGGACCACCGGGGCGCGGTCGGCGCGGATGCGCTGATGGGCGACGGTGCCGGCATCCTGATCCAGATCCCGGACCAGTACTACCGCGACGAGATGGCCAGGCAGGGCGTCGAGCTGCCCCCGCCGGGCGAATACGGCGTCGGCATGGTGTTCCTGCCGAAGGAGCACGCCTCGCGCATCGCCTGCGAACAGGAAATCGAGCGCGCCGTGCGCATCGAAGGCCAGGTGGTCCTCGGCTGGCGCAACGTGCCGGTCGACGAGAGCATGCCGATGTCGCCGACCGTCAAAGCCAAGGAACCGGTGATCCGCCAGATCTTCATCGGCCGCGGCCCGGACATCATGGTCACCGACGCCCTCGAGCGCAAACTGTACGTGATCCGCAAATCGTCCGGCCACGCGATCCAGGCGCTCAAGCTGATCCACGGCCAGGAATTCTTCGTGCCCTCGATGTCGGCGCGCACCGTGGTCTACAAGGGCCTGCTGCTGGCCGACCAGGTCGGCGTGTACTACAAGGACCTGCAGGACCCGCGCTGCATCTCGGCGCTGGCGCTGGTGCACCAGCGCTTCTCCACCAACACCTTCCCGGAGTGGCCGCTGGCCCACCCCTACCGCCTGATCGCCCACAACGGCGAGATCAACACGGTCAAGGGCAACTTCAACTGGACCCGCGCCCGCGAAGGCATGCTCAAGTCGGCCGTGCTGGGCGAGGACCTGCCCAAGCTGTTCCCGCTGATTTACGAAGGCCAGTCCGACACCGCCTGCTTCGACAACGCGCTCGAACTGCTGGTGATGTCCGGCTACCCGATCGCCCAGGCGATGATGATGATGATCCCGGAAGCGTGGGAAAACCACACGCTGATGGACGAGAACCGCCGCGCCTTCTACGAATACCACGCCGCGATGATGGAGCCGTGGGACGGCCCGGCCGCGATGGCCTTCACCGACGGCCGCCACATCGGCGGCACCCTCGACCGCAACGGCCTGCGCCCGGCGCGCTACGTGGTCACCGAGGATGACCTCGTCGTGATGGCTTCCGAATCCGGCGTGCTGCCGATCCCCGAATCGAAGATCGTCAAGAAGTGGCGCCTGCAGCCCGGGAAGATGTTCCTGATCGACCTGGAAGCCGGGCGCATCGTCGACGACAAGGAACTGAAGGACACCTACGCCAACGCCAAGCCCTACAAGGCCTGGATCAAGTCGGTGCGCATCAAGCTGGGCGACGTCAAGCTGCCGGACAGCGCCGTGCGCGCCCATGCCCAGGGCGAGAAGGCCGCCGCGTCGCTGCTGGATCGCCAGCAGGTGTTCGGCTACACCCAGGAGGACCTGAAATTCCTGATGGCGCCGATGGCCGTGCTGGCCGAGGAAGCCACCGGCTCGATGGGCAATGATTCGCCGCTGGCCGTCATGTCCAACAAACTCAAGCCGCTGTACAACTACTTCAAGCAGCTGTTCGCCCAGGTGACCAACCCGCCCATCGACCCGATCCGCGAATCGATGGTGATGTCGCTGGTGTCCTTCGTCGGCCCGCGTCCCAACCTGCTCGACACCAACAACGTCAACCCGCCGATGCGCCTCGAAGTGGCGCAGCCGGTGCTGTCCTTCGAAGACATGGCGCGCCTGCGCGGCATCAGCGCCCAGACCGGCGGCAAGTTCAAGTCGTATGAGCTGAACATCTGCTACCCGGTCGCATGGGGCAAGGAAGGCATCGAAGCCTCGATCGCCTCGCTGTGCGCCGAAGCCGTGGACGCGGTCAAGTCGGGCCACAACATCCTGATCGTCTCGGACCGCAAGGTCAACGCCGACCAGGTCGCGATCCCCGCGCTGCTGGCCACCTCCGCCATCCACCAGCACCTGGTGCAGCGCGGCCTGCGCGCCTCCACTGGCCTGGTGGTCGAAACCGGTTCGGCCCGCGAGACCCACCACTTCGCCCTGCTGGCCGGCTACGGCGCCGAAGCCGTCCACCCCTGGCTCGCGCTGGAGACGCTGGTCGACCTGGCCGCCCACCTGCCGCACGAGATGTCGGGCGAGAAGGCCGTCTACAACTACACCAAGGCGATCGGCAAGGGCCTGATGAAGGTGATGTCGAAGATGGGCATCTCCACCTACATGTCCTACTGCGGCGCGCAGATCTTCGAAGCCGTGGGCCTGAACAAGGAACTGGTGAACAAGTACTTCCGCGGCACCTCGTCGGGCGTCGAAGGCATCGGCCTGTTCGACGTGGCCGAGGAAGCGCTGCGCCTGCATACCCTGGCCTTCGGCAAGGACCCGCTGCTGGCCAACCAGCTGGACGTGGGCGGCGAATACGCCTTCCGCGTGCGCGGCGAAGAGCATATGTGGACCCCGGACGCGATCGCCAAGCTGCAGCACTCGACCCGTGCCAACAGCTTCAACACCTACAAGGAGTACGCGCAGATCATCAACGACCAGAGCCGCCGCCACCTGACGCTGCGCGGCCTGTTCGAGTTCAGGATCGATCCCGCGAAGGCGATCCCGCTGGAGGAAGTCGAGCCGGCCAAGGAAATCGTCAAGCGCTTCGCCACCGGCGCGATGTCGCTCGGTTCGATCAGCACCGAGGCCCACGCCACGCTGGCGATCGCGATGAACCGCATCGGCGGCAAGTCGAACACCGGCGAAGGCGGCGAGGACCCGGCGCGCTACCTGAACGAATTCAAGGGCATCAAGATCAAGAAGGGCGAGACCCTGGCCTCCGTGATCGGCAAGGACCGCGTGATGGTCGACCTGCCGCTGGAAGAAGGCGATTCGCTGCGCTCGAAGATCAAGCAGGTGGCCTCGGGCCGCTTCGGCGTCACCGCCGAGTACCTGAACTCGGCCGACCAGATCCAGATCAAGATGGCGCAGGGCGCCAAGCCGGGCGAGGGCGGCCAGCTGCCGGGCCACAAGGTCACCGAGTACATCGCGTCGCTGCGCTTCTCGGTGCCGGGCGTGGGCCTGATCTCGCCGCCGCCGCACCACGACATCTATTCGATCGAGGACCTGGCCCAGCTGATCCACGACCTGAAGAACGTCAACCCGAACGCCTCGATCTCGGTCAAGCTGGTGTCGGAAGTGGGCATCGGCACGGTCGCCGCCGGCGTCTCGAAAGCCAAGGCCGACCACGTGGTCGTCGCCGGCCATGACGGCGGCACCGGCGCCTCGCCGCTGTCGTCGGTCAAGCACGCCGGCACGCCGTGGGAACTGGGCCTGGCCGAAACCCAGCAGACGCTGGTGCTGAACGGCCTGCGCAGCCGCATCCGCGTGCAGGCCGACGGCCAGATGAAGACCGGCCGCGACGTCGTCATCGCCGCCATGCTGGGCGCCGACGAGATCGGCTTCGCCACCGCGCCGCTGGTGGTCGAGGGCTGCATCATGATGCGCAAGTGCCACCTCAACACCTGCCCGGTCGGCGTCGCCACCCAAGACCCGACCCTGCGCGCCAAGTTCCAGGGCAAGCCGGAACACGTGGTCAACTACTTCTTCTTCGTCGCCGAAGAAGCGCGCCAGCTGATGGCGCAGCTGGGCATCCGCAGCTACGATGAACTGATCGGCCGCGCCGACCTGCTCGACAAGTCGAAGGCGATCAATCACTGGAAGGCGCAGGGCCTGGACTTCGCCAACATCTTCTACCAGCCGAAGAGCGACGCGCCGCACCAGATCTACCACAGCGACGCGCAGGACCACGGCCTCGATCGCGCGCTGGACCACAAGCTGATCGCGCAAGCCAAAGCCGCGCTGGAAAAGGGCGAACGCGTGTCCTTCATCTCGCCGGTGCGCAACGTCAACCGCACCGTCGGCACCATGCTGTCGGGCGAAGTGGCCAAGCGCTACGGCCACGCCGGCCTGCCGGACGACACCATCCACATCCAGCTGCAAGGCACGGCGGGCCAGTCGGCCGCGGCCTTCCTGGCGGGCGGTATCACCATCGACCTGGTCGGCGAAGGCAACGACTACGTCGGCAAGGGCCTGTCGGGCGGCCGCATCATCGTGCGTCCGAACACCGAGTTCCGCGGCTGGGCGGTCGACAACATCATCTCCGGCAACACCGTGCTGTACGGCGCGATCTCCGGCGAAGCCTTCTTCAACGGCGTGGTCGGCGAGCGTTTCGCGGTGCGTAACTCGGGCGCCACCACGGTGGTGGAAGGCACGGGCGACCACGGCTGCGAATACATGACCGGCGGTACCGTCGTGGTGCTGGGCGAGACTGGTCGCAACTTCGCGGCGGGCATGTCGGGCGGCGTGGCCTTCGTGTACGACCCGAAGAACGAGTTCGCCGCCAGGTGCAATACCGCGATGGTGGACCTGGTGCCGGTGCTGGCCGAAAAGGACCAGAAGGACCGCGCCGGCTGGCACGCCCAGTCCCGCGGCGGCGAGCGCGAGGCGGACGAAGTCATCCTGCGCCGCCTGATCGAGCGCCACTTCAAGTACACCGGCAGCACCCGCGCACGCAACCTGCTGGACGACTGGGCCAACAGCCGCAGCAAGTTCGTGAAGGTGTTCCCGACCGAGTACAAGCGCGCGCTGGAAGAGATGCACAACAGCAGCATGGAAGAGGCGAACGACGCGGTCGAGCAGGAAGCGGCGTAACGATAAAGTCAAAAAGCCGTCGTCCCCGCGAAGGCGGGGACCCATGCTGAGGTGAACGAAGTCGCGAAGCGCGCGACACGGCATGCGGTCTATGGGTTCCCGCCTGCGCGGGAACGACGGTTGAGGTAGCGTAAAGGAAAACAACGTGGGCAAAATCACAGGCTTCATGGAATTCGAGCGTCAGGAAGAGAGCTACCTGGACGCCACCGATCGCGTCAAGAACTACAAGGAGTTCGTGCTGACGCTGACCGACGCCCAGGCGAAAGTGCAGGGCGCGCGCTGCATGGACTGCGGCATCCCGTTCTGCAATACCGGCTGCCCGGTCAACAACCAGATCCCCGACTGGAACGACCTGGTCTATCACGGCAACTTCCGTGCGGCCGTCGACAACCTGCATTCGACCAACAACTTCCCCGAGGTCACCGGCCGCATCTGCCCGGCCCCGTGCGAAGCGGCGTGCACGCTGAACATCGGCAACGAGCCAGTCGGCATCAAGTCGATCGAACGCAAGATCGCCGACACCGGCTTCGAGCACGGCTGGATCGTGCCGCAGCCGGCCGAGCATAAAACCGGCAAGAAGGTCGCCGTGATCGGCTCCGGCCCGGCCGGCCTGGCTGCCGCCCAGCAGCTGGCGCGCGTCGGCCACGCCGTCACCGTGTTCGAGAAGAGCGACCGCATCGGCGGCCTGCTGCGCTACGGCATCCCCGACTTCAAGATGGAGAAGGGCCTGATCGACCGCCGCGTCGAGCAGATGCAGGCCGAGGGCGTGACCTTCCGCACCAGCGTCCTGATCGGCAAGGACTTCCCGGCCACCGTGTCGAACATGGCGCGCGAAACCATCTTCCCGGAAGACCTGGACAAGGAATTCGACGCCGTCATCCTGGCCGGCGGCGCCGAGCAGCCGCGCGACCTGCCGGTCCCGGGCCGCGAGCTGAAGGGCGTGCATTTCGCGATGGACTTCCTGCCGCAGCAGAACCGCGTCAACGCCGGCGACAAGCTCAAGGACCAGATCAAGGCGACGGCTAGGCACGTGGTCGTGATCGGCGGCGGCGACACCGGTTCGGACTGCGTCGGCACCTCGAACCGCCACGGCGCCGCATCGATCACCCAGTTCGAGCTGATGCCGATGCCGCCGGAACAGGAAAACAAGCCGCTGGTGTGGCCGTACTGGCCGACCAAGCTGCGCACCTCGTCCTCGCACGAGGAAGGCTGCGAGCGCGATTTCGCCGTTGCCACCAAGCGTTTCGAAGGCAAGGGCGGCAAGGTGGAGAAGCTGATCGCCTGCCGCGTCGAGTGGAAAGACGGCAAGATGACCGAAGTGCCGAATTCCGAATTCGAGATCAAGGCCGACCTGGTGTTCCTGGCCATGGGCTTCGTGTCGCCGGTGCAGCAGGTGCTGGACGCCTTCGGGGTGCAGAAGGATGCGCGCGGCAACGCCCGCGCCACCGTCGACGGCGCCAGCGCCTACCAGACCTCGGCGCCGAAAGTGTTCGCGGCCGGCGACATGCGCCGCGGCCAGTCGCTGGTGGTGTGGGCAATCCGCGAAGGCCGCCAGTGCGCCCGCGCGGTGGATGAGTTCCTGATGGGATCGTCGGTGCTGCCGCGCTGATCAGCCCGTGACGGACAAGCAGACGGCCCTTCGCGGGCCGTTTGATTTGCCACAAGGCCCTTGTCGATGAGTAGATGGGCATTTCGCGTCCCTGTCCGCGCCTCGGCGGCAGCCTCGCTCATTAGTTCAGGTACGCCAGCCAGCTGACAGTGATGCCGACGACCGCGACGGCAATGCCGACGCCCCATTTAAGAAGGCTGACAGTATTCTTGTGCATTTCAGCGCGCAATTCGGCACGCAACAGTGAGAACTGCCCGCGCATCTCAGTGCGCATTTCCGCCATCTGCCCGCGCATCTCGGCCCGCATTTCCGCCATCTGTCCGCGCATTTCGGCAAACCCCGCCTGCATGGCCGAATTGAACTCCGCAAGGCGTGCGGCGACCGCTGACTCAGTGGCGGCCAGCTTGGCATCTACCTCTTCGCGGTTCATTTCGGCCATTCATCCATCATTGGCGCGATGGACGAAGAAGTCAACGCCCGCCCATCCTGTCCTCCTGGTACTTCGCGACCTTTTTGATCGACGCCACTTGGCTGCAAAAACAAGCGAACTTTTCTAGAACTTGACGCACCGCAACACCATGCAAACCTACACGAATGTATGTTACTATCCCTAATGTTGGGTATTTCCCCCAGGTATGCATATCCCAAGAAAAACAACCACTTACGTGCGGCAATTATCTGACTTCGCGGTTATTAATGTTGTATTATCGCGTCGATATGGTTGGCGAAACTGGTCCCTCGCAAGCAGAGATTGACCTTTCTGCACTACAATACGAGATTCCTCAAAAATTAATAACACTGTGTCAAACCTAGTCGAAATACGCGACCTGCACTTCGCATACGGGACGCGGCCCATCCTGCAGAACCTGCGCATGGACTTCCCGCGCGGGAAGCTCATTGCCGTGATGGGCGGCTCCGGCTCGGGCAAGACCACGGTGTTGCGCCTGATTGGCGGCCAGATCAATCAGCAGCAGGGTTCGCTCAAGGTCGACGGCCAGGAGGTCAAGGCGCTCGACACGGACGGGCTGTACAAGTTGCGCCGCAAGATGGGCATGCTGTTCCAGTTCGGCGCCCTGTTCACCGACCTGACGGTGTTCGACAACGTCGCCTTCCCGCTGCGCGAGCACACCGACCTGCCGGAAGAAACCATCCGCGACCTGGTACTGATGAAGCTGAACGCGGTAGGCCTGCGCAATGCGCACAAGCTCAAGCCGAGCGAAATCTCGGGCGGCATGGCGCGCCGCGTGGCGCTGGCGCGCGCCATCGCGCTCGACCCGGAACTGATCATGTATGACGAGCCCTTCGCCGGCCTCGACCCGATCTCGATGGGCGTCACCGCCAACCTGATCCGCAACCTCAACGACACCCTCGGCTCGACCTCGATCCTGGTCTCGCACGACGTCAACGAGACCTTCGCGATCGCCGACTACGTGTACTTCCTGTCCGCAGGCAAGATCGTCGCCCAGGGCACGCCGGCCGAGATGCGCGCTTCGGAAGACCCGTATGTGAAGCAGTTCGTCCACGCAGCACCGGACGGCCCGGTGCCGTTCCACTATCCCGGCAAGTCGCTGGCCGACGACCTGGGCCTGGGGGAGCGCGCATGATCATGAACCTCATCGAGCGCATCGGCGCCGCCGCCCGCGAGTCGGTCGAACGCCTCGGCTACGCGACCCGCTCCTTCTTCTACCTGCTGGGCGTGTCGCCCGGCGCATTGCGTCGCCCGTCCCTGATCTCCGAGCAGGTGCATTTCATCGGCAACTATTCGATGCTGATCATCACCATCTCGGGCCTGATGGTGGGCGCCGTTCTGGGGCTGCAGGGTTACTACACCCTGTCCACCTACGGCGCCGAACAGAAGCTGGGCACCGTGGTGGCGCTGTCGCTGTGCCGCGAGCTGGGTCCGGTGGTGACGGCCCTGCTGTTCGCCGGCCGCGCCGGCACCTCGCTGACCGCCCAGATCGGCCTGATGAAGGCCGGCGAGCAGTTGGCCGCCATGGAAATGATGGCGATTAACCCCGTGCAGCGGGTGCTGGCGCCGCGTTTCTGGGGCGGCGTGATCGCGATGCCGGTGCTGGCCGCGATCTTCTCCGCGGTCGGCATCTTCGGCGGCTACATCGTCGGCGTGAAGCTGATCGGCGTGGACGAGGGTGCCTTCTGGTCGCAAATGCAGGCAGGTGTCGATGTGCGCGCTGACATTTTGAACGGCGTGCTCAAATCTGTTGTGTTCGGCATCATCGTGACGTTCACGGCGCTGTACCAGGGCTACGAGGCCGAGCCGACGCCGGCCGACGTGGCGCGCGCGACCACGCGCACGGTCGTGATTTCGTCGCTGTTGATCTGGTGGCTGGACTTCATCCTGACCGCCCTGATGTTCAACAAATAATGAGGCGGGCGCGGGGCGCCGGCCAACCATGAATTAGGAAAACTTATGCATCGCAAAATCATCGACGTCTGGGTCGGCCTGTTCGTCCTGTTGGGGGCGGCGGCCCTGCTGTTCCTGGCCCTGAAGGCCGGCAACATGAGTACGATCTCGTTCACCAAGACCTATTCCATCACCGGCAAGTTCGACAATATCGGCGGCCTGAAACCGCAGGCGCCGGTGAAGAGCGCCGGGGTGGTGGTCGGCCGCGTGGGCGCGATCGGCTTCGATGACCATACCTTCCAGGCCAATGTCCGCCTCGACCTGCAGCCGCAGTACAAGTTCCCGAAAGACAGCTCGCTGAAGATCCTGACCTCGGGCCTGCTGGGCGAGCAATACGTCGGCATCGAGCCGGGCGGCGACACCAACAACCTGGCCGATGGCGACAAGATTTCGCACACCCAATCCGCGACCGTGCTGGAAGACCTGATCAACCAGTTCATCTACAGCAAGGCGGCCGAGGGCAAGCAGGAGGGTTCGCAGCAATGAAGTCCCGTTTAGCCTCGAGCGGCGCATTGGCCGGCAGCCTGCTGCTGGCCGCTTGCGCCTCGCCCCTGCATCACCCGGCCAATCCGCAGGACCCGCTGGAGCCGATCAACCGGGCCGTCTTCAATTTCAACGACGCGATCGACCGCACCGCCCTCAAGCCGGCCGCGACCGCCTACAAGAATGTGGTGCCGGGCGTGGTCCAGGTCGGCGTGAACAATTTCTTCGGCAACCTGGCCGACGTCTGGAGCGGTGTCAACAACCTGGCCCAGGCCAAGGGCCAGGACGGCCTGAGCGACCTGACCCGGGTGGCGATCAACTCCACCTTCGGCATCTTCGGCCTGCTCGACATCGCCACCCCGGCCGGCCTGCGCAAGCACAGCGAAGACCTGGGCCAGACCCTGGGCTACTGGGGCGTTCCCAGCGGTCCCTACCTGATGCTGCCGATCTTCGGCCCGTCCACCATCCGCGACGCCGCCGCGCTGCCGGTCGACCTGTGGGGCGACCCGTGGTCGCACAAGGACCCGGTGCGCTGGCGCAATGTCGGCATCGGCGTGCGCGCCATCGACCAGCGCGCCTCGCTCCTGGATGCGTCCAACCTGCTGGAAGACGCCGCCCTCGACCGCTACGAGTTCATCCGCGACGGCTACCTGCAGCGCCGCGCCAGCAAGATCTACGACGACGAGCGTTCCCAGGAGCGCCACGAGAAGCAGCTGCAAAAGCAGCGCCAGGGCGGCGCCCAGGAAGACGACGACACGCCCAGTGGTAAAGTTGACATGAAGAAAGCCTACGGCGACGATGCCGACGACGCCCCCAGCGGCAAGGTCGACATGAAGAAGGCCTACGGCGACGATGACGCCGGTCCGGCCCCGGCCGCCGCGCCGGTGCCGCCGCCGTCATCCGGCAAGGAACAGAAGTAGTTAACGGGATCTCCGCCTGCGAATCGCAAAGCCAGGCGGCCTCACCAACGGAAGAAAGAGAGCTTATGAAACCTATCGCACAACTGATCGTCACCGTTCCTGCCGTCATGTTCGCGGGCGCCGTGCTGGCAGCTCCGGCCCCGGCCACCGCCGAAGCGCCCGACGTGCTGGTCAAGCGCATCGCCACCGAAGTGATCGACTCGGTCAAGTCGGACAAGGACATCCAGGCCGGCAACCGCAACAAGATCATCGACCTGGTCAATGCCAAGATCCTGCCCTACGTCGACGCCCAGAAGATGACCCAGCTGGCGGCCGGCCGCTACTGGCGCCAGGCCAGCCCGGAACAGCAGCAGAAGCTGGCGGACGAGTTCCGCACGCTGCTGGTGTACACCTACTCGGGCGCGCTGTCGACGATCCGCAACGAGACCGTCGAGTTCAAGCCCTTCCGCGCCGACCCGGCCGACACCGAAGTCGAAGTGCGTTCGCAGGTCAACATGAGCCGCGGCGAGCCGATCACGCTGAACTACCGCCTGACCAGGACGGCGCAGGGCTGGAAGATCTTCGACATCAACGTGCTGGGCGCGTGGCTGGTCGAGACCTACAAGAGCACCTTCGCGTCCGAGATCGGCAAGAGCGGCGTCGACGGCCTGATCGCCAAGCTGCACGATCGCAACCAGCAGCTGGCCAGCAAGCCGCTGCAGGCGCCGAAGAAGTAAGCGTCATGGCCGAAGCCAACCCCATGCTCTCGCTGCAGGCGCTGACTTTCGGCGCCGGCCGCGCCGCGCTGGAGCACGGCTATGCCGCGATCGGCGCCGGCGAGACCGTGTTCGACCTCGGCGGCGTCAAGTCCGCCGATTCGACCGGCGTGGCGCTGATGCTGGCCTGGCAACGCAAGGCGCACAGCGTCGGGCAGCAGCTGCGCTTTACCAACGTGCCCAGGAACGTGTGCGCGCTGGCCAAGCTGTACGGCGTCGAAAGCCTGCTGCCGGGGGCTTGAGGCAAAGTTACCGTCGTTCCCGCGCAGGCGGGAACCCCATTTCCCATGCATGCCAGCTGTGCTCGACGCTAGCGGCTGGCGTGGAAAATCGGATCCCCGCCTCCGCGGGGACGACATTCACTATGTAGCAATCCGTAACTCTTCTCCCAGCCCCACTCGTGTCGTAAACGCACCCTCGAGCTCTTCGATTCTCGAATTCCCCTATAATGGGTCGTTTCCCCGCACGGCCCGCCACCACTGGCGCGGTCTCGAAGAAGAATGACAGCGATCCAGATTGACAACGTCGAGAAAAGCTACAAGGGCTTCAAGGCCCTGAAGGGCGTCTCGCTCACCGTCGAAGAAGGCGAATTCTTCGGCCTGCTCGGCCCCAATGGCGCCGGCAAGACCACCCTGATCTCCACCATCGCCGGCCTGATCCGCCCTGACGCCGGCAGCGTGCGCATCCACGGCCACGACGTCGTCGGCGACTTCCGCGAAGCGCGCAAGAAGCTTGGCGTGGTGCCGCAGGAACTGGTGTTCGACCCCTTCTTCACCGTGCGCGAAACCCTGCGCCTGCAGTCGGGCTACTTCGGCATCAAGAACAACGACAAGTGGATCGACGAGGTCATGGAAAACCTCGACCTGACCAACAAGGCTGACGTCAACATGCGCGCCCTGTCCGGCGGCATGAAGCGCCGCGTGCTGGTCGCGCAGGCGCTGGTGCACAAGCCGCCCGTCATCGTGCTCGACGAGCCCACCGCCGGCGTCGACGTCGAACTGCGCCAGACCCTGTGGAAGTTCATCTCGCGCCTGAACCGCGAAGGCCACACCGTCGTCCTCACCACCCACTACCTCGAAGAAGCGGAAGCCATGTGCCAGCGCGTGGCCATGCTCAAGCTGGGCAAGGTGGTCGCCCTCGATTCGATGAAGGGACTTCTGCGCCGCGTATCGGGCTCGCAGCTGGTGGTGCACCTGAAAAGCGGCGCGCTGCCCGAGGGCCTGCGCCCGCTGCTGTCGCACGAGGCCAGCGCCGACGGGACCCGCTACAGCCTGCGCGTGAACGCGCCGTCCGAAGTCGAAGGCATCCTGGCGCGCCTGCGCGAAGCCGGCGCCGTGGTCGACGAGATGCAGCTGCAGCAGGCCGACCTCGAAGACATCTTCATCCAGATCATGGAAGGGGGCGCGCAATGAGCCTGATGTCCGTGGGTTTCCGCACCCTGTTCTACAAGGAGATGCTGCGCTTCTGGAAGGTCGCCACCCAGACCATCGCCGCGCCCATCGTCACCTCGATGCTCTACCTGCTGATCTTCGGCCACGTGCTCGAAGGCCGCGTGCAGATGCTCGAAGGCGTCAATTACACCGCCTTCCTGATCCCGGGCCTGGTGATGATGAGCGTGCTGCAGAACGCGTTCGCCAACTCCTCGTCTTCGCTGATCCAGTCGAAAATCACCGGCAACCTGGTGTTCATCCTGCTGCCGCCGCTGTCGCACTGGGAGATCATCTCGGCCTATGTGGCCGCCTCGGTGGTGCGCGGCCTGGCGGTCGGCGCCGGCGTATTCCTGATCACCGCCTGGTTCGCGCATCTCAGCTTTACCGCGCCGCTGTGGATCATCGTGTTCGCACTGCTGGGCGCGGCCATCCTCGGCACCATGGGCGTCATCGCCGGCATCTGGGCCGAGAAATTCGACCAGCTGGCCGCTTTCCAGAACTTCCTGATCATGCCGGCCACCTTCCTCGCCGGTGTATTCTATTCAATCAAGAAGCTGCCGCCGTTCTGGCTGGCAGTCTCGCATTTCAATCCGTTCTTTTATATGATTGACGGGTTCCGTTACGGCTTCTTCGGCCAGTCCGACGTCTCGCCGTGGACGAGCCTTGCCGTCGTCGCAATCTTCTTCGCGGTGCTGGCGGGCGTCGCCATCAACATGCTCCGGCGCGGCTACAAGCTGCGCCACTAAGAACGTTTTCAAGGAATTATCGTGGCGACCACACCTGAACTGATCCACAGCTACATCAGCAACGGCCTCGAATGCACCCACCTCGAAGTGGAGGGCGACGGCCAGCACTTCACCGCCGTCATCGTCTCGCCTCTGTTTGAAGGCAAGCGCCCGATCCAGCGCCACCAGCTGGTGTACGCGGCGCTCGGCGACCGCATGCGCGAGGAAATCCACGCGCTGTCGATGAAGACCCTCACCCCTTCCGAATACCAGGGATAAGCATGGACAAACTGCAGATCGTGGGCGGCAAGCGCCTGAACGGCGAGATCCCCGTTTCGGGCGCGAAGAACGCCGCATTGCCGATCCTGTGCGCTGGCCTGCTGACCGCGGGCGACCTCGCGCTGACCAATGTGCCGCACCTGCACGACGTCAAGACCATGCTCAAGCTGCTGGCCCAGACCGGCCTCAAAGTGGAGCAGGACGGCGAGCGCGTCACCCTCAACGGCGCCAGCATCGACAAGCTGGTCGCGCCCTACGAGATGGTGAAGACGATGCGCGCATCGATCCTCGTGCTGGGCCCCCTGCTGGCGCGCTTCGGCGAAGCCAAGGTCTCGCTGCCGGGCGGCTGCGCCATCGGCTCGCGTCCGGTGGACCAGCACATCAAGGGCCTGCGCCAGATGGGCGCCGAGATCACGATCGAAGGCGGCTACATCCACGCCAAGTGCAGCAAGCTCAAAGGCGCGCGCATCCACACCGACATGATCACCGTCACCGGCACCGAGAACCTGCTGATGGCCGCCGTGCTGGCCGAAGGCGAGACCGTGCTGGAAAACGCCGCGCGCGAACCGGAAGTGACCGACCTCGCGCACCTGCTGGTGAAGATGGGCGCGAAGATCGACGGCATCGGCACCGACCGCCTGGTGATCCAGGGCGTGGCCGCGCTGCATGGCGCGGCGCACGAAGTGATCAGCGACCGCATCGAAGCGGCGACCTTCCTGTGCGCGGTGGCTGCGACCGGCGGCGACGTGCTGCTGACCCGCACCCGCACCGACATCTTCGACGTCGCCCTCGACAAGCTGCGCGAGATGGGCGTCGACCTGGCCATTGGCGAGAACACCATCCGCGCCCGCATGGACAAGCGTCCGCTGGCGGTATCCTTCCGCACCACCGAATACCCGGGCTTCCCGACCGACATGCAGGCACAGTTCATGGCGGTGAACACCATCGCCCAGGGCCCCAGCCGCGTGACCGAAACCATTTTCGAGAACCGCTTCATGCACGTGCAGGAGATGAACCGCCTCGGTGCCCAGATCTCCATCGAAGGCAACACCGCCTTCATCAGCGGCGTCGACAAGCTGGTGGGCGCTCCAGTGATGGCGACCGACCTGCGCGCATCCGCTTCGCTGGTGATCGCCGGCATGGCCGCCGAAGGCACCACCCTGATCGACCGCATCTACCACCTGGACCGCGGCTACGACCAGATGGAAGTGAAGCTGTCGGCCGTCGGCGCCGATATCGTGCGAATCAAATAAACGAAATAAATGAATACCACTGAGCCCAAAAACAGTCGTTCCCGCGCAGGCGGGAATCCCATTTCCGGCGGATCAGCCGAGGAAATGGGGTCCCCGCCCGCGCGGGAACGACGGGAGCATGAGGGTTCCCAGCTCATTCTCGCGCTGTCGAAGGGCCGGATTTTCGAGGACACGCTGCCGCTGCTGGAAGCGGCCGGCATCACGGTCACCGAGAACCCGGAGACCTCGCGCAAGCTGATCCTCGCCACCAACGACCCCGGCGTGCGCGTGCTGATCGTGCGCGCCACCGACGTGCCGACCTACGTCCAGCATGGCGCCGCCGACTTCGGCGTGGCCGGCAAGGACGTGCTGCTCGAGCATGGCGGGGAAGGGCTGTACCAGCCGATCGACCTGCACATCGCCGAATGCCGCATGTCCGTGGCCGTCAATGCCGGCTTCGACTACGAGACCGCCGTGCGCCAGGGCGCGCGCCTGCGCGTGGCCACCAAGTTCGTCAACACCGCGCGCCAGCACTTCGCCAGCAAGGGCGTCCACGTCGACCTGATCAAGCTGTACGGCTCGATGGAGCTGGCGCCGCTGGTCGGCCTGTCGGACGCCATCGTCGACGTGGTCTCGACCGGCGGCACGCTGCGCGCCAACAACCTGGTCGAAGTCGAAAAGATCATGGACATCTCCTCGCGCCTGGTGGTCAACCAGGCCGCGCTCAAGCTCAAGCGCGAGCGCCTGCAACCCATCCTCGACGCCTTTGAGCGGGCATCGAAAAAAGGCTGAACATGGCAGTACAGATCCGCAAACTCGATTCCGCCGCGCCGGACTTCCAGCAGACGCTGTCGAACCTGCTGGCCTTCGAAGCCGAGACCGATGACGCCATCGAGTCCGCCGTCGCCAAGATCCTCGCGGACGTGAAGCAGCGCGGCGACGCCGCCGTGCTCGAGTACACCAACAGCTTCGATCGCGTCGGCGCCGCCAGCATCGACGTCTTCGACCTGAAGCAGGAAGAACTGCAGGCCGCACTGGCCGCGCTGCCGGAAGCCCAGCGCGCCGCGCTGCGCACCGCCGCCGAACGCATCCGCGTGTTCCACGAGCGCCAGAAGCAGGAACTGAACGGCTTCACCTACACCGAGCTCGATGGCACCGTGCTGGGCCAGCGCGTGACCCCGCTCGACCGCGTCGGCATCTACGTCCCGGGCGGCAAGGCTGCCTACCCCTCGTCAGTGCTGATGAACGCGATTCCGGCGCAGGTCGCGGGTGTCAAAGAGATCGTGATGGTGGTCCCGACTCCGGACGGCGTGAAGAACCAGATGGTGCTGGCCGCCGCCGCGATCGCCGGTGTCACCCGTGTCATCACCATCGGCGGCGCGCAGGCTGTGGGCGCGCTGGCCTACGGCACCGCGACCATCCCCCCGGTCGACAAGATCGTCGGCCCCGGCAACGCCTACGTGGCCGCCGCCAAGCGCCGCGTGTTCGGCACCGTGGGAATCGACATGATCGCCGGCCCGTCCGAAATCCTCGTCATCTGCGACGGCACGACCGACCCGGATTGGGTCGCGATGGACCTGTTCTCGCAGGCCGAGCACGACGAGCTGGCGCAAGCCATCCTGCTGTGCCCCGACGCCGGCTACATCGCCAGGGTCGAAGCCAGCATCCACAAGCTGCTGCCGGCCATGCCGCGCATCGCGACCATCGAAGCGTCGCTGAACGGCCGCGGCGCGCTGGTGAAGGTGCGCGACATGGACGAAGCCTGCGCCATCGCCAACGCCATCGCCGCCGAGCACCTGGAGATCTCGGCCGCCGAGCCGCAGCGGTGGGCCGACAGGATCCGCCACGCCGGCGCCATGTTCCTCGGCCGCTTCTCGTCGGAGTCGCTGGGCGACTACTGCTGCGGCCCGAACCACGTGCTGCCGACCTCGCGCACGGCGCGCTTCTCGTCGCCGCTGGGCGTGTATGATTTCCAGAAGCGCTCTTCGATCATCCATGTGAGCGAAGCCGGTGCGCAGACGCTGGGACGCGTTGCCGCCGAACTGGCCTACGGCGAAGGGCTGCAGGCCCACGCGCGCAGCGCTGAACTGCGGCTCAAGCCCACGGCATGAATGCCGGCTGGGTCAACCAGGTCTTCTGCGAGGATGCGCTGCCGGGACTGGCGCGCATCCCGGACGGGTCCATCGACCTGATCCTGACTGATCCGCCGTACAATCTGGGCAAGGACTACGGCAACGCCTCCGACCAGCAGAGCGTCGAAGACTACCTCGCCTGGACCCAGCAGTGGATCGCGGCGGCGCTGCCCAAGCTGAAGGACAACGGCAGCCTGTATATTTTCCTGACCTGGCGCTTTGCGCCGGAGATCTTCGTGATGCTGAAACAGCGCATGACCATGATGAACGAGATCATCTGGGACCGCCGCGTGCCCTCGATGGGCGGCAGCACGCGCAGCTTCTCGTCGGTGCACGACACGATCGGTTTCTTCGTCAAGCGCAAGGACTACTATTTCGACCTCGACGCCGTGCGCATTCCCTACGACGCCGAGACCAAGAAGGCCCGTTCGCGCTCGATCTTCATCGGCGCCAAGTGGCTGGAAGTGGGATACAACCCAAAGGACGTGTGGAGCGTCTCGCGCCTGCACCGCGAACACCCGGAGCGCGCCGACCATCCGACGCAAAAGCCGCTCGAGATCATCGAGCGCATGGTGAAAGCCTCCTGCCCACCCGGCGGCGTGGTTCTCGATCCCTTCATGGGCAGCGGCACCACCGCGCTCGCGGCCAAACGTACCGGCCGCAATTACACCGGCTTCGAGCTGAATCCGGCGTACTGCGAGATCATCGAATCCCGGCTGGCCGCGCCCGAACCGGCGCCCGCCGCCGCCAAGAAACGCAAGAGCGCGGGTAAGCCCGCGCCGAAAATGGAAGAAGGAACGGCATGAGCCTCCTCGACAATCTGATCGCCAATACCATTCGCGCCGACATCCGCGCCGAGAAGAGCTATATGGTTCCCGACGCCAGCGGCTACACCAAGCTGGACGCGATGGAGAATCCCTACCTGCTGCCGCAGGCGCTGCGCGCGGAACTGGGCCGGCGCCTGGCCGATGTGCTGATCAACCGCTACCCGGTCGCGTCCTACGACACCCTCAAGCAGCGCATCCGCGCCAATCTCGGCATCCCGGCCGGCTACGACGTCCTGCTGGGGAACGGCTCGGACGAGATCATCTCGATCCTGGCCATGGCCTGCGCGCGCCAGGACCGCCGCGCCACGGTGCTGGCGCCGGACCCCAGCTTCGTGATGTTCAAGCGCTCGGCGCAGTTCGCCGGCATGGACTTCGTCGGCGTGCCGCTGCAGGCCGACTTCTCGCTCGACATGGCGGCCATGCTGGCCGCGATCGAACAGCACCGGCCGGCGTTGATCTTCCTGGCCTACCCCAACAACCCGACCGGCAACCTGTTCGCGGAAAGCGACGTGGTGCGCATCATCGAGGCCGCCGGCGAACACGGCATCGTGGTGGTGGACGAGGCTTACCAGCCCTTCGCCCGCAGCAGCTTCATGGACAAGCTGCCGCAGTACCCCAATATGGTCGTGATGCGCACCCTGTCCAAGCTGGGCCTGGCCGGCATCCGCCTGGGCTACCTGTCGGCCGCGCCGGCGCTGCTGGAACAGTTCGACAAGGTGCGCCCGCCCTACAACATCAACGTGCTGACCCAGGCCGCGGCCGAATTCGCGCTCGACCATATCGATGTGCTCAACCAGCAGGCCGACGCCCTCAATGCCGAGCGTGCCGAACTGGCCCGCGCCCTGGCCGCGCTGCCGGGGGTGCAGGTGTTCCCGTCGGCCGCCAACTTCCTGCTGGTGAAGGTGGCCGATCCGGACGCCGTCACGGACAAACTGCGCGCCGGGCGGGTCCTGATTAAAAATTTGAGTAAAATGCATAAACTGCTGTCCGGCTGCATCCGCGTCACGGTCAGTACGCCGGAAGAAAATTCCGTATTCCTGAATGCCCTGAAGGCATCCCTAACATGAGCCGCACCGCTGAAATCACGCGCAACACCAACGAGACGCAGATCCGCGTCGCGATCAACCTCGACGGTACGGGCAAGAACAAGCTCAACACCGGCGTGCCCTTCCTCGACCATATGCTCGACCAGATCGCCCGCCATGGCCTGATCGACCTCGACATCGAAGCGGTCGGCGACCTGCACATCGACGCCCATCACACCGTCGAAGACACCGGTATCACGCTCGGCATGGCGGTGGCCAAGGCCGTCGGCGACAAGAAGGGCATCGTCCGCTACGGCCACTCCTACGTGCCGCTGGACGAGGCGCTGTCGCGCGTGGTGATCGACTTCTCCGGCCGTCCCGGCCTGGAAATGCACATCCCGTTCACGCGCGCCATGATCGGCACCTTCGACGTCGACCTGACCGGCGAGTTCTTCCGCGGCTTCGTCAACCACGCCGGCGTGACCCTGCACATCGATAACCTGCGCGGCGTGAACGCGCACCATCAGTGCGAAACCGTGTTCAAGGCTTTCGGCCGCGCCCTGCGCATGGCCACCGAGCTCGATCCGCGTGCCGCCGGCACGATCCCGTCCACCAAAGGCAGCCTGTAACCGGCACTTGGGTTTTTAAGATATGAACAAGATAGTAGTGGTCGACTACGGCATGGGCAACCTGCGCTCGGTGGCGCAAGCCCTGCGCGCCGTGGCGCCGGAAGCCGACGTCCAGATTTCGGGCGACGCCGCCGACATCGACCGTGCCGACCGCATCGTGCTGCCCGGCCAGGGCGCCATGCGCGACTGCATGCGCAGCCTGCGCGAATCCGGCGTCGAAGATGCGCTGCGCCGCGCCGCGCAAAGCCGCCCCGTGATGGGCGTGTGCGTGGGCGAGCAGATGCTGTTCGACGGCTCCGAAGAGGGCGATACGCCGGGCCTGGGCCTGCTGCCGGGCCGGGTGGTGCGCTTCCAGCTCGACGGCAGGACGCAGGCCGACGGCTCGCGCTTCAAGGTCCCGCAAATGGGCTGGAACCGCGTGCGCCAGGTGCGCCAGCACCCGCTGTGGGACGGCATCGCCGATGACGCCTACTTCTACTTTGTGCACAGCTATTTCGCGGTGCCCGGAGAAGCCGCCGATACCATCGGCGAAACCGACTACGGCGCGCCGTTCTGCTGCGCGGTCGCGCGCGACAACGTCGTCGCCACCCAGTTTCACCCCGAGAAAAGCGCGGCCGCGGGCCTGCGCCTGTATCGCAATTTCGTTCACTGGAATCCTTGATCCCAACCTGTCCAACCCAACGTCTACGACCATGCTGCTGATTCCCGCCATCGACCTCAAAGACGGTCACTGCGTTCGCCTGAAACAGGGCGATATGGACCTTGCCACGGTGTTCTCGGAAGATCCCGCCGAGATGGCACTGCACTGGCTGAAGAAAGGCGCGCGCCGCCTGCACCTCGTCGACCTCAACGGCGCCTTCGCGGGCAAGCCGAAGAACGAGGCGGCCGTCAAATCCATCCTCAAGGTGGTGCAGGACTTCGCCGACGAAAACGATGTCGACGAGATCCCCGTCCAGCTGGGCGGCGGCATCCGCGACCTCGACACCATCGAGCGCTACCTCGACGACGGCATCAGCTACATCATCATCGGCACCGCCGCGGTCAAGAGCCCGGGCTTCCTGCACGATGCCTGCGGCGCCTTCCCGGGCCACATCATCGTCGGCCTGGACGCCAAGGACGGCAAGGTCGCCACCGACGGCTGGAGCAAGATGTCGGGCCACGAGGTGATCGACCTGGCCGTCAAGTTCGAAGGCTACGGCGTCGAATCGATCGTCTACACCGACATCGGCCGCGACGGCATGATGGGCGGCGTGAACATCGATGCCACCGTCAAGCTGGCCAAGGCCGTCAAGATCCCGATCATCGCGTCCGGCGGCGTGCACACCGTGGCCGACGTCGAGGCCCTGTGCGCGGTGCAGGACGAAGGCATCGAAGGCGTCATCTGCGGCCGCTCGATCTACGAGGGCACGCTCGACCTGGCCAGCGCCCAGGTGCGCGCCGACCAGCTCACCGAAGGCACCGAAGCCTAACTAAAGAGAACGTCATTCCCGCGAAGGCGGGAATCCCATGTTGCGTGACCGGCCACAACGCCGCGAGCACTCAAACAAAATGGGGTTCCCGCCTTCGCGGGAACGACGATAGACAAGATGCTAGCCAAACGAATCATTCCCTGCCTCGACGTCACCGGCGGCCGTGTGGTCAAGGGCGTCAACTTCGTCGAGCTGCGCGACGCCGGCGACCCGGTCGAGATCGCGCGCCGCTACGACGGCCAGGGCGCCGACGAAATCACCTTCCTCGACATCACCGCCTCGTCCGACGGCCGCGACCTGATCTTGCCGATCATCGAAGCGGTGGCCTCGACCGTGTTCATTCCGCTCACCGTCGGTGGCGGCGTGCGCAAGGTCGAGGACGTGCGGCGCCTGCTCAACGCCGGCGCCGACAAGGTCAGCATGAACACCTCGGCGGTGCAGAATCCGCAGCTGGTGTTCGAGGCCTCGCAGAAGCACGGTTCGCAGTGCATCGTGGTCGCGATCGACGCCAAGCAGGTCGCGCCCGGCAAGTGGGAAGTGTTCACCCACGGCGGCCGCAACGCCACCGGCCTGGACGTGGTAGCGTGGGCGCGCCAGCTCGAATCGCTGGGCGCCGGCGAACTGCTGCTGACCAGCATGGACCGCGACGGCACCCGTTCCGGCTTCGACCTGGGCCTGACGCGCGCCGTGTCCGACGCGGTCGGCATCCCGGTCATCGCCTCGGGCGGCGTCGGCGGCCTCGAGGACCTGGCCAACGGCATCACCGAGGGCCATGCCGACGCGGTGCTGGCGGCCAGCATTTTCCACTACGGCCAGCACACGGTCGGCGAAGCCAAGCGCTTCATGGCCGACCGCGGCATCCCGATGCGACTGGACTGAACATGACGACGACGACTGCCGGCGCAAACGCCTGGCTCAAGAAGATCCAGTGGGACGAGCACGGCCTGGTGCCGGTGATCGCCCAGGAAGCGGCCACCGGCGACATCCTGATGTTCGCGTGGATGAACCGCGAGGCGCTGGCCAAGACGGTGGAGCTGCGCGAAGCCGTGTACTGGAGCCGCTCGCGCAAGAAGCTGTGGCACAAGGGCGAGGAGTCCGGCCACGTGCAGAAAGTGCTCGAGATCCGCCTCGACTGCGACGACGACGTTTTGCTGCTCAAGGTCGAGCAGCTTGGTGCCATCGCCTGCCACACCGGCCGCCATTCCTGCTTCTACCAGAAGTTCGAAGGCGACGAGTGGCACACCGTCGAGCCGGTGCTGCAGGACCCGGAAACGATTTATACCAAAACGAAGAAGAATCCATGAGCACAACGCTGGCCCGCATCGCGCAGGTGATCGAATCGCGCAAGCTGGAGAACGGCGGCGACCCCGCCACCTCGTACGTCGCCAAGCTGTTCTCGAAAGGCGACGATGCGATCCTGAAGAAGATCGGCGAGGAAGCCACCGAGACCGTGATGGCGGCCAAGGATGCGCGCGCTTCCGGCGACGCGTCCAAGGTGCTGTACGAGTGCGCCGACCTGTGGTTCCACTCGATGGTGCTGCTGGCCCAGTTCGGGCTCACGCCACAGCAGGTGGTGGACGAGCTGGCGCGGCGCGAAGGCGTGTCGGGCATCGAAGAAAAAGCGTCGCGAAAAGAATAAGCTACCCCGCCGGGTAAAAAGAAGAGTTACCGTCGTTCCCGCGAAAGCGGGAACCCCATCTTGCGTGAGCGGCCAAAGAGCCAACAGCAACCGCGACGCGACGAAATGGGATCCCCGCTTTCGCGGGGACGACGATGATGGCTAACGGAGACAACATGGACAACAACTGCATCTTCTGCAAAATCGCCGCAAAGCAAATTCCCTCCAGCATGGTCTATGAAGACGACGAATTGCTCGCATTCAAGGACATCAATCCTGCCGCGCCGGTGCACATGCTCATCATCCCGAAGCAACACATCGCGACCTTGTCGGACTGTAATGACAGTCATGCCCCATTGCTCGGCAAAATGCTGGCGCTGGCGCCGAAATTGGCAGAAGAGCATGGCATCGCGGCAAAAGTCGGCCCGGACGGCCAGCGCAGCGGCGGCTACAAAACCCTGATCAACTGCGGTCCCAACGGCGGGCAGGAGGTGTATCACCTGCATGTCCACGTCTACGGCGGCCCGCGTCCGTGGCGTGGTTTAGGTACCTGACGGAAAAGCCGTCCACTTGAGCAGCGCATCGCTTATACTGGTACGTAGTTTCCGCATCAATGGGTGATTCCACCCCGCAAGGAGAATATGATGGGTTCGATGAGTATTTGGCACTGGCTGGTCGTACTGGTGATCGTCATGCTGGTCTTCGGCACGAAGAAGCTGAGCAATATGGGCTCCGACCTGGGCAAGGCCGTCAAGGGCTTCAAGGATGGCGTACGCGGCGAAGAGGATGAAGCCGGCAAGACCGCCGCTCAGCAACAGCAACCGCAAGCGCCGCAGCAGGTAGCCGACAAGTCCACGATCGACGTCGAAGCCCGCGAAAAGACGCGCTCGTAATTCCTGAGCGCATTCTATGATCGATCTCGGTCTTTCCAAGCTCGCCCTCATTGGGGTAGTGGCGCTGATCGTGATCGGCCCTGAAAAGTTGCCCAAGGTGGCGCGCATGGCCGGTACGCTGTACGGCCGTGCGCAGCGCTACCTGAACCAGGTCAAGACCGAAGTCAGCCGCGAGATCGAACTGGAAGAGCTGCGCAACCTGCAAAAGACCGTCGAGGAAGGCGCACAGTCCTTCAAGGACGAGGTGGAGCACAGCGTCGCCAGCAGCATCAGCGAGGTCGAATCGGCCTGGCGCGGCGACACGCCGGCGGCATCGCCGCCATCCGCCACCATTTCCGACCTCGAGCGCAAGGCGCGCGACTTCCGCCGCAAGAAACTGGTGCGCACCTCCGCCGTTCCCGCGTGGTTCAAGAACCGTGCCGGCGTGAAGGGGCATGTGCTGTCCGGCGCGGCGCGCGTGCGCCGCTACCGCCCGGGCGTGAAATCCAACACTTCGTTTTTCTAGATGACCGACCAAGCCGCAGGCGAAGAAACCTTCATTTCCCACCTGATCGAGCTGCGTGACCGCCTGGTCAAGGCGTCGATCGGTATCGCCGTCGCATGCGCCGTGCTGATGTTCTGGCCGGGGCCGTCGCGCATCTACGACTTTCTCGCGGAGCCGATGATCTCCTCGCTGCCGGCGGGCTCGAAGATGATCGCCACCGGCGTCATCGCGCCCTTCCTGGTGCCGATGAAAGTGACGCTGCTGATCGCGTTCATCCTGTCCTTGCCGTGGGTGTTCTACCAGCTGTGGGCCTTCGTCGCGCCGGGGCTGTACGCGCACGAAAAGCGGCTGGTGCTGCCGCTGGTGATCTCGTCCTCGCTCCTCTTCATCCTCGGCGTGGCGTTTTGCTATTTCTTCGTATTTGGCCGCGTGTTCCATTTCATCGCGGCATTCGCGCCGAATTCCATCGCGGTCACGCCGGATATCGAAAACTATCTCGACTTTGTGATGTCGATGTGCCTGGCCTTCGGGGCCACCTTCGAGGTGCCGGTGGTGGTCGTGATTCTCGTGCGCATGGGCATTGTCAGCATCGAGAAGCTGCGCTCGATCCGGCCGTATGCGATTGTGGGCGCTTTCGTGATCGCGGCCATCGTCACGCCACCGGACGTGGTCAGCCAGCTGTCACTGGCGTTGCCGATGTGCCTGCTGTTCGAGCTGGGCCTGTTCGTCGCGCCGATCTTCGCGCGCGCGACGCAGCGGCGCGAAGAGGAAGAAACGGCCTCGTAAATTCGAGCACGTCGTCCCCGACGCCGGCGGGGACCCATGCTGAGTGTGCAAGACCGCGACCACGTTTCGATAACGCGGCGTGTCTATGGGTTCCCGCCTTCGCGGGGACGACGTCGGCGGGGCTAGTGGAGTTCCAGCACTGCGTAGTTTGTTCGCAGCACCCCACCATTCCCCATCCCGCCCGCGACGCTCTGCGCTTTGTAATTGCGCACCGCCCGCACCATCTGGTTGAACGAATCCATGAACGCCGCCGCCAGCACCTTGCCCTGCGGCGAATTCGAGAACCCGTTCGCAGTACCCAGCCCGCGGTTCCAGAAATCCCCCATCAGGCCGAAAGCCCAGTTGCGCGCGCCGCCCGCGGCGGCCGCGAGTTGGATGCCGGAGCGGTTGTCCGTCAGCAGCAGCATGGTGCTCGCCTCGTTCGACTTCATCGATCCCGCCACATAGGACGCCACCGCGCCGATCCCGCCGAAGAAGCTGCCGCCCAGGCCGCCGCTGCCTTTCTGGTCGAAGGTGATCGCACTGATGGCTGATGCAGAACAAGGTCAAAAAACATGGAGTAGGGAAAATACCGATCGGAAATCTTCTTCGGCATATCCGATCGTTGTCTCGCCGCTGCTGCGCGCCAAGATAAATAAGGTGGACCTTCCCCATGGCCGATCTGATTCAGTCACTCCACCAATCACTCCTCGGCCAACAAAACCGCCTGCTCCGCTTGATTACGCCGTTGGGCGAAGATGTACTTCTGCCCCAACGTGTGTTTGCCCACGAGCGGCTTGGCAGAGCTTACGAGTACACGATCGACTGCGTGTCAGCGTGTGACGACGTCGAGCTAAAAAAGCTGATCGCACAGCCCGTCACACTGTGGATCCAGCAGACAGACCGCAGCTATTTGCCCGTTCACGGCTACGTTCATACCGTGAAACGCCTGGGCAGTGACGGGCAACTCATCTACTGTCAGATGTGTTTTGCACCGTGGCTGCATTTTCTGAGGTTTCGCAAAGACGCCCGCATCTGGCAGGATAAAACGGCCGACGACATTCTCTATGAAGTCTTCAAGGGCCATCCCCAGGCCCAGGGAAATATCCGCTTCGACCTGAGAGACCCGGCAGTGGCCCGATCGTATTGCACGCAATATGAAACAGACTGGCATTTCGTCCACCGTCTGATGGAAGAGGAAGGCTGGTTCTGCTATCACGAGCAAAAGCAAGATGGCTCTGGTCACCTGCTTGTGATCACCGATACGACGGATCGGCTAAAGCCTGCCGCGCTTGCACGCAATGTACAGTTCCATCGCGCAGGCACGGAAGATGAACTGCCCAGGATCCTGCATTGGAGCGCTGACGGCTGCCTGGCATCCAGCCAGATAACGACGCGTAGCGACGATTACAAGGTGCCGAACGCCGCGAAACAGAGCAACACCGTTGTCCTTCCTGAGCATCGGCACTTGCCCGCCCATTTGGAGGTGTACGAATACACCGGCGCCTATACCTTTTCAAAGAAGGAGCAGGGCGACAAACAGTCGCGCCTGAAAGTGGAACAGTGGGAGTCGGGCATCAATCGCTTCACCGGCGTTTCCGGCTTGCGTTCGCTTCCAGCGGGTTCCTGGTTCACTCTGGACGATCACTCGGCGCATGAGCGTGAATCGTCGTTCGATCGCCAGTTCGTGGTCATCGACGTTGAATGGTGCATCGAAAATAACCTACCAGTGTCCGACAAGTGGGCGGATTTCCCCGGCAGTCTCTTGCCGAAGCTGGAGGAGGCGATGGACTCGATGCGTCGGCGTTCATCGCTTGGCCTGGGCAATGAAAAGACCGGCCACTGCTTCAACCGCTTCGAAGTCCAGCGACGCAAAGTTCCTTTCCGAAGCCCATTCGAGCACGCCAAGCCCACCCTGCATCCGCAGACAGCAGTCGTGGTCGGACCGGCCGAACAAGAGATTTACACAGATCGCTTGAATCGCGTCAAAGTCCAGTTTCGCTGGGATCGACAGAACGACGGCGACGAGCGTGCTTCGTGTTGGGTGCGGGTGAGTTATCCCAACGCCGGACGAGGCTGGGGCGGAATCAATGTGCCGCGCATCGGACAGGAAGTCATCGTCACTTTCCTTAATGGCGATGCAGACCGGCCGGTGATCACAGGGCGCCTTTATAACGAAAGCCAGACGCCGCAGTGGCATACGGACGGCAGGCTCTCCGGCTACAAGTCCAAGGAATTCAAAGGCAATGGGTTCAATCAGCTGGTGCTGGACGACACGACCGGCCAGAACAGGGTGCACCTCTACAGCACCAATACCAATGCGCAGCTGAACCTGGGCTATCTCGTCGCCCAGCAAGGCAACAAGCGCGAAGACTTTTACGGATCGGGCTTTGCGCTGAGCAGCGATGACTACGGCGCCATCGTCACCAATAAAGGCCTGTACCTCAGTACGCATGGCCGCCCGGGAGCCCAAGGCACGCAGCTCGATGCCACCGAAGCCACCAGCCAGCTCAGAGCGGGCGCTGCGCTTACCAAAACCTTGTCCGATACCGCATCGAAAGCTGGAGCGGCAGCGCTTGCAGGGCAGGAAGACCTTCACGCCTTCATCGACGCGACACAAGAAAACTACGACGGTCATGGGCAGGGGGGCGCCAACCGGTTCAAGGAAGCGATCTTGCTCGCCGCCTCACCATCCGGCATTGGCATGGCCAGCGCAAAAGGCACGCACGTCCATGCCGGTGACGCAGTGACGCTTTCGTCGGGCAAGGACACGAATATCGCAACGGGCAAGAGCCTGCTTGCCAGCGTCGCCGAGAAGATCAGCCTGTTTGCCTATAACGCCGGCATCAAGCTTTTTGCTTCCCGGGGCAAGGTTGAAGTTCAGGCGCAGAGCGATGACCTCGATCTCATCGCCGAAAAGGTGGTGCGGCTGCTGTCGACTACGTCGCGTATCGAAATCCATGCCAAAGACGAGGTCTTGATTTCTGCCGGCGGCTCGTTCGTGAAGATCAATGCCTCCGGCATCACAAACGGCACATCCGGTACCTGGACCGCGCAGGCGTCGATGCACAGCATGCCCGGGCCGGAAACAAAGCAGTTCGTCATGCCGCACCTGCTCAAGCCGGAACTTCAGAAATCCGATCTGGAATTTCGCCATCTCACCGATTGGGGAGCGCCATTGGCGGGTGCCGCCTACAAGGCGGTGCTGAGTGACGGCAGTGTTCGCACGGGCACGCTTGATGCACAAGGTATCGGCCGCATCAGCGGCGTGCCGCCGGGTGTCGGCGCGAAGATCGAATACGACTACGAGCCGCTGCAGGCGAGCTCTACTGTCAGCACCGAATTGGACGATGACCTCCACGAGTTGCTGAACTGGGCGTCTGGCACGCCGCCGAAAGGTTCGGTATGACCAAGACACCGCCGGACCAGCATATTCTCGACAACGCCTGGGACCATGTCGTCGGCGGCATCGATTGGTTGAAGTCCGTGCTGATCGGCGAGTTCGCCGACCACCGGCCGCTGTCGGCTGTGGTAGCCGATATGCTGGCCAGCTTCATTCCCGGTGTCGTCATCGTCACCAGCGCACGCGATGCGGTCGCCGTGATATTGCGGCTCGCGAACCATCCTGAAAAGCGCGAAGAGCTGATGGAGTGGGTCATGCTCAGCGCCTGCCTGATCGTCATTGCCCTGCCGCTCGCGATGGCGGCCGGAGGCGCTGCGGCAGCAGGCGTTGGTGCAATCGTCGGCGGGATCGCCGGGTCGGAACTTGGCGCCGCGCTGCGTGCAGTGATGCTCATGCTGATCAAGGAAGCGCGAAAGCTCGTGGAACTTGTGCAGTTCCTGCAAAAGTTCATCAAGGGCGACATCCTGAAATTTCTGCGGGCAGTCAAATTCGTTCAGTACGAACAAGCGCTGGTACAGGCGATGAGCAAGGTCACCGGCAAGCTGCTGCAAATGGTCATAGCGCTCCGCGGGCACCTGAAAAGCCTGCGCTATTTCGATAGCGTGAAGTCTGTGATTGCCAGGCTGGCAGAGTGGGAAAAGCGCTTTTATGCAGTGCAGGAGGATGCGCTCAAACACATGCCGAAAGCACTTGCCGAGCTAGATGCGAGGCTCGCAAAGGTACTGGCGCAGACAGCGCCGAAGGAAGCGCACACGGTTGCTGCTGGCGTCCAGGCAGACAAAGCGATAGTCGCGCTGCCTGCTGCGCAGCGCGTCAGGGACACGCCAGGCAAGATCCTACCTAAAATAGAGGAGAAGGCTCCGGCTACCGTTCCCAAAGGGAAAAGCGCTACGGCACCGAATACGAAAGCAAAACCGGAACCAAAATCAGCGCCGAACACGCCATTGAAAGACGGCCCGGATCCAGTTAAACCTGCTGATTCTGGAGCCAATACGAGGAAGCAGGTTGTGGCCGACGGAGCTGTGGAGGCCGATAGGGAGCGCATCACGCAGTTGTCCAAAGAAGGAAAGATTGCTGAAGCACAGGCTATTTTGCAGCCTTTCGTGGACGCAGCCAAAGGTGCGAAGACGGCAGGTGAAAAAGGAGCTGCGATGGAAGCGATC